>JAFMCK010000275.1 GCA_017857825.1 Rhodospirillales bacterium | reverse complement strand
ATTTTTGCCAGTTCTGCCTTGAAGTCCTGCCCCATTTTCTCGACGTCTGCGGCCGTCAGTTGCCCCGCGTTGTCGTCGACGGCTTTGGTCAACAGATGCATAAATTTGCTGTACAGCAGTTCACCCAAATTATCCGCGTGTTCACGCGCTGCGCTGGAAGACTGGGTCGCGATCCGTTTAATGAGGGCCGGATCATCGTCAATTTCGGCGGCGCCGTTGCGACGTGGCGCCGTCGCCGCGGTCGACGTTTTGTCAGCGGATGCAGGCGAATGGATATGACGTTTTATCTCTTCACCGTTCGGATTAAATAAACTCACGGTGGAAGAACCGTCATTTTTCTGAAATTGGTCGTGCGGGCCAGAGGGCCCGAGTGGATTCTTAGACATCGGTCAACTTCCCTCGTTGATTTTTGAGACCTATTTTCTGGCCGAGCACATCTACTTTATCGTGAAATTGTTTCACATTTTCTATCTCAATCCAACCTTGATGCGATCAAGATTGATGGCCCAACCGTTCGCGTACCCTTCAGGCTGTTTGATTAACCGTAAATCACAGCAAGAAAACCGCCCATCGCGTTTTGCCAGAGACACGGTGAACCGCTATAAATTATCTAAATAAATTTATTGGAGGATTACATGAACACGTGGCTCGAAGGGTCGACTCGGAATGAAGTGCCGGCGGGAAAACGACTGCGCGCGATGCTTGAGTGCGATGAAATTCTGCGCGTCCCCGGCACTCACAACCCACTCGCCGCACGCCTTGCGATGCGCGAAGGGTTTGAGGCGTTGTACATTTCGGGCGGTGCCGTGACCTCCAGCTTAGGCCTGCCGGACTTGGGCGTGATGATGCTGGACGAGCTGTGCTTCATCACCAAGATGGTGGCCCGCGCCACCGACCTGCCGCTGATCGTCGATGGCGACGTCGGCTATGGTGGCACCTTGAACGCCATGCGCACGGTCCAGGAACTGGAAATGTGCGGCGCCGCGGCGGTGCATATCGAAGATCAACTTTTGCCGAAAAAATGCGGGCACTTGAACGACAAGCGTTTGGTCCCGGCGGAAGAAGCCGCCGCTAAGATTGCCGCCGCGAAAAAGGCGGCCCGCGACATGGTGATCATTGCCCGCACCGATGCGGCGGGCGTTGAAGGCTTAGACGCCGCAATTCGGCGCGCGAATTTGTACAAAGAAGCCGGTGCCGACGTGTTGTTTCCGGATGGCTTAACGTCGGAAGCTGAATTTCGCGCCTTCGCATCCCAGACCACGGGACCGTGCCTGGCCAACATGACCGAGTTTGGGCGTACGCCGCACTTCACGGCGGATCAGTTCCAGGATTTCGGCTATAAGATCATCATTTGGCCGGCAACGTCGATGCGGGTCGCAGGTTACGCGATGCGCGATCTGTACCGTCACATTCGTGAACACGATGGCACCGAAGGTTTTGAAGACCGTATGCTGACCCGCAACGAAAGCTACGAGGCCATCGGCTATCACGATTTTGAAGCGCTGGATGACAGCGTCGCGAAATCCGTGGCGCCGTCCTTCACCGGTGAAGCGAAACGGATGGCCGGCGAGTAAGCAGGCAGAAGCGCGGCGTTTATTTGCCGCGCAGTTTGCCGGCAAAAAACACGATCAGCCAGACCGGCACGACGATGATGGCGCCGAGCAGCACGTATTCGACGCTGCCGGCGACGAAATCTCCGGCCCAGGCAAACATGCTGCGCAGCGTTTGGCCGAAGTTCAGCAACAAGTCTTTGGGGTCGATCTCGAAAAATTTGAGCAAGAACCCAAGGATTAACGAGGCCAACAAAATCTTGAAAAGCGTCGAAAGCAAGTTACTTGGCATAAAAGGTATCTCCTTGGGCGCATACGAATTGCAACAGACTACACCCCCTATCGGTTCGCATCAATTTACGAGTGCACGCGCATGAACATCGAAATCAAGCAGACGCCGAATATTGGCCCGCCTTTCTGGATACGTTGGGTATCTTTCATCGGTTGGCTGATCTTGCCGATCCTGGCGACCTGGGCCGTGGTTTTGCTGTTGGGGTTGATTGTGCTGTGGTGGGGTGTGGTGTGGTTCTGTTTCGCCCTGATTTATACCATCGTTTATTTCCGTTGGGCGCGACGGCGCTATCCAAAAACCTAGTCAGGCGCACGCGCCTTGGCGCGGAAACGGTCGCCCAAGCGTTGCCGTGCGGCAGGTAGTTCCAGTTCGCGTTGATGGAACACGTGGGTTTCCAGAAAATAACCGGTGAGCCTGAGCCCGGCGTCGATGTCGGGGGCTTCATCGGCAGCAATCAGGAATTTCGGCAGCGCCAACAGCTTTGCCTTATACGGCTGCGCCGCACCCGCGGAAACCGCCCTGCCCGACTTTGGCGAGACGTGCGTCAGATCGTCGGTCGTCCCGGTCGCGGCGCAATGGGTGAGATCGAGGCCGAAGCCCAGTTCTTGCAGCAAGCCCAATTCCCACTTCACGTAAATCGTCGGCCATACCGTGTCGTCGTCCAGGGATTGCAGCAGAATTTCCAGGCCGCGCAAAATTTCCGGGTGTGCTTGGCGTTCCGGCAATGTGGCTTCTATCAGCGCACACGCCGATGTCAGCGCTGCTAATTTGCCGCCGTCATTCAGTGCGCTTGCGGCATAGGCATGCACCGGCTCGATGGTAAAATTGCCGAGGTGCTCCGGCAGTCTGGCGCGCCAGGTCGCCCGGACTTTGTTGCCCGGCTGCAGAATGCCGCTCAGCCGCTTACCGCTGCCGCCCCGCACTAAGCCTGCATGGCGGCCGACGCTCGGTGTCATCACGTTGATGATGGCCGAACTTTCGCCGTGCTTACGCACACTCAAAATGATGCCGTCGTCATGCCATTCCATGCGCTGAGTTTAACCAACCTCGGGGGCGCAAGCACGCCGCATAAAATTTTGCATTGCTGGCGGGGGCGCGACCGTTAGGCTGGCCGAAGAAAAGGAGTTTCTTGATGAGTGCAGATGACCATAAACCGTTCCAGCACCCCGCCACCATCGCCGCCGCTGCCCTTGGCGCGAGCCGGCCCGAAGGCGGCGGCGTCGTGCCGATCCTCAATCCGGCGACGACCTATGAAAAAGGCAACGCGCATATGTATTACCGCACCAGTGGGCCCGGTTTGGCCGACGCGGAAGCGGTGTTGAACACCCTCGAAGGCGGTGCCGGGGCGTTGCTGTTTTCATCCGGCATGGCGGCGGCGACGCACCTGTTGCTGGCGCTTGGCCCTGGTGCGCACATCTTGGCGCCCGAGGGCATGTATTGGTTCATGCGCGACTGGTTGAAAAAGACCGCGCCGGCGATGGGGTTGGAGGTGTCGTTCTATGCGAACACCGATCTGGATGCGATCCGCACCGGCATCCGGCCCGGCCAGACCAAGGCGGTGTGGGTCGAAACCCCGGCCAATCCGGACTGGGCGGTCACCGACATCGCCGCGGCGGCTGAGATCGCGCATGATGCCGGTGCCAAGTTGTTTGTCGATTCCACCTGTGCCACGCCGATCCTGAGCCGCCCGCTGTTGCTGGGCGCTGACGTGGTGATGCATTCGGCGACCAAATACCTGAACGGCCATTCCGACGTGCTGGCAGGCGCGCTGATCACCCGCGACGCCGACGATTTTTGGGGCCAAGTGCACGCCATGCGGACCGGCCTCGGCTCAACGCTCGGCGCATTTGAAGCCTGGTTGCTGTTGCGCGGCCTGAGGACGCTGGATGTGCGTATGCAGCGGCATTCCGAAAATGCGCTGTGGCTGGCCGAACGCTTAAGCGATCACCCGCGCGTCTCGCACGTCATGTATCCGGGCTTGCCCACCGATCCGGGGCACGCCGTGGCGGCCAAACAAATGTGCGGCGGCTTCGGCGGTATGATGTCGATCCGGGTCAAAGGCGGTCCCGACGCGGCGGCGCAGACGGCGAAACGGACCAAGCTGTTTTTCGATGCGACGTCGCTGGGCGGCGTCGAAAGCCTGATCGAACACCGCGGCCCCATCGAAGGCCCGGACAGCCCGACCCAGCAGGATTTACTGCGGCTA
>JAFMCK010000274.1 GCA_017857825.1 Rhodospirillales bacterium | reverse complement strand
CCGTCGGAGACAGGCGTTAGGCCGCCTCATACACCACGGGATGGGACACTATCGTCATCGGTCCTATACCAATCAGAAAAATTGGCAGCAGGAGGATCAAGAGTAATTGGAAGTTGAAGTCGCCATGCTCCGAAATCCAGAATAGCATGAAAAGCGTGTAAAACAGGAATGGGCTGGTCATGATTATGGTTATGATCATGAAAATTATGTACGATAAAATTGTGTAAATCGGTTCTGCCCAGCCCAGCTTGAGCGCGCGTGCAATTGACGGAAACGTTGCTGGTTGGTGAATCTTGCGTTGAAAAGCCGTAATAAGGCAAATAAACGCGAGGCTTCTGAGAATGGTAAAAACGATGCCCCATGCGGTCGAGTTATCGTAGTCGAGCACGGCACTGAATAAAACCGCATCTGCAATGGCAATCGCGACGATAAGGCCGAAGCCTGTTTTTTCCCGAATAATTAATTTACCCATGATGAACGCAATCGCCACCACGTGTATCAACATCGATTGTTTGGATCGCTCCGCCATAAAACCCTCTGAACATCCGTGCTCTCAGGGTTTATGAAATAGCTGTGCCGAGTATTTAACAACCCATACAAGATTATTATTTCTTATTTATCACAATGTCCAACGTCTTTACTCGATGCGATAGCGTTGGGGAGCAGTTGGTGGTGCTATTTAAGAAATTCAATTTCAACGAAGGTGCATTCAAAGTCATTGCCATTGATGACGTTATGCTCGACGCCGATTTCGCGAAAATACGGCACACCGTTTTGCATCGGGGCGATGGTGCGCTGGTCGCTACCGGTGTCAATTTCTAGCTGACCATCGAACAAGGGCACCACCATATAGTCATATTCGTGGCGATGCCACCCGGTGCTGTCGCCACGGTTTTTAAAGCGCCATTCAGTCACCCGCGTTCGGTCATTTTCGATCAGAATAGTCGGTATTGCGGTGCCGGAACCGGTATCGCTACACATTGGCGAGAGTCCTCTAATGCTTATCGGAGTGCCCAAGGTCTTTGCCCGGCACGATGGCATCACGTACCAGCTGCTTAAGCTCTTTGCTTTCGGGGAAGTGACCGGCGGCATGGCGATCAAACAGCACGGTGCCGTCGGCCATCTGCACGCGGAATACGCCGCCGTCGTCAGGCGCCAGGGTTAGGCCGCCCAGGTCGTCGCCGAATGTGAACAGCAATTCCTGCGCCATCCACGTGGCCCGCAATACGAACCGACAGGTGCGGCAATAATGAATTTCAATGACCGGCTTCGACATGTTGTTTTCTCCAAGGCGCCTTTGATGGGTGCGTCAACCTTGGCCGTGCCCAGGGCTTTGCGTCAATGCCGTTTTGATCAAGCCAAAGAAAATACGCGGCGCGATATCGCCTTCAAAGCACCAGCCGACATGGGTTTTGCAGCCGCTGCAGAGCACCAGTTTCCAGGCATAGCCGGGGAACCAGGTATGCTCGTCGGTGGCTGGTCCGACCTGCAGCGCGCCCGGCGCTTCGATGAAGCACGCGATCCGGAATACATGGCCGCCTGGGTTGATAAATACCCGCTCGTGCCCTTCGCCCCTCACCAGCGCCCAGCGCGTTAGGGTCAGCAGCTGCCCACAGGCTGCGCAATACAGCGCGTCATCGGTTTTAGTTTCCGTGTCTTCGTCTGCTTCAGCTGCGTGTTTGAGCATGGGGTATTATGGCATGGAATCGGATCTTTATTTCGTTATTCCCTCTCACCGTCATTCCCGCGTAGGCGGGAATCCATCGCCGACATGGATCCCCGCTTTCGCGGGGATGACGCTGGGGGTTGGGCTTTTCTATTGTTTGTGTCGCTGGGGGGCCGGGACGTCGCAGGTGTTTTCGCAGATCAGATTTATTGCGCAGGTGGTTCTTCCATCGGTTTCTTTTTGCCGGTTTTCGGCTCTTCGCCTTTGAGCAGGCGTTTGATGTTCTGGTGGTGGCGGATCAGCGACAGGATGGCGAGGCCGGCGGTCATGTACATGACGGCCGACGGACCCGCCTTAAACCAATACGCGATGGCCGGTGTGGCGACGAGGGCGCCCATGGATGCCAGTGATGAATACTTAAAGGTCGACCATATCACCAGCCATGCGCAGCACGTCAGCACACCGATCGGCCATGACACGATCAAAATAACACCCAGCGAAGTGGCGACGCCTTTGCCGCCTTTGAACTTGAGCCAGATCGAGAAATTGTGCCCGAGCACGGCGGTAAAGCCGGCGATGATCCCGGCGAGCTCGTTGAACTGCATAAAGATCAACGCTGCGATGGCGCCTTTCGAGGCATCCAGGATCAGTGTGAGCGCCCCCAACGGTTTGCCGGCGTTGCGGGCGACGTTGGTGGCGCCGATGTTGCCGGAGCCCATGGTGCGGATGTCGCCCTTGCCGGCCAGTTTCATCAGCACCAAACCCCACGGTACCGAGCCGAACAGATAGCCGATGATGCCGGCGATGGCCAATTGAAGGTTCGGGCTGAGAGCGTCCATGGGGTATTACTCCGCGACGTGCACGGTGCGGCCGTCGATCACGGTGCGGGTGACCAGACCTTGCACCAAACGGCCGTCGAACGGGCTATTTTTGGATTTCGACAGTAGCTTGTCGGCGCTTACTTTCCAGCCCCGATCCGGGTCGAACACGATCAAGTCGGCGGGGCGGCCCTGTGCGAGGCGCCCGGCGCGCAATTTCAGCAAGTCCGCAGGGGCCGAGGTCAGGAATTTCAACGCCTGCAACAGCGTCAGGTGGCCGTTGTGATAAAGTTCCAGCGTGACCGCCAAAAGCGTTTCCAGACCGACCCCGCCGAACGCGGCGGCGGCAAACGGCAGGCGTTTGGATTCTTCGTCTTCCGGCGTGTGGTCGGAAGCGATGCAGTCGACCGTGCCGTCTTTGATCGCGTCGACAATGGCGCGGCGATCGGATTCAAGGCGCAGCGGCGGCGATAGTTTTGCGAAGGTCCGGTAATCGCCGATGGCGACTTCGTTGAGGGCAAAGTGTGGCGGCGCGGCGTCGCAGGTGATCGGCAGGCCGCGCGCCTTGGCGCCGCGAATAGCCTCGACCGCTTCAATGGTCGAGATATGATTGATGTGCAGGCATGCGCCGGTGAGTTCCACCAAGCGGATATCGCGTTCGATCATCATTACTTCGGCTTGGCGCGGAATGCCGCTGAGGCCTAGCCGCGTCGCCTGCTCGCCCGAATTCATCACGCCGCCGTCGGCCAGACTGGGTTCTTCGGGGTGCTGGCAGATCAGCAGATCAAAGGTTCGCGCATACATCATGGCGCGGCGCATCACCTGGGCATCCTTGATGGCGCGAAAACCGTCGGTAAAGGCGACGGCACCGGATTCTGCGAGCAAACCCAGCTCGGCGATTTCCTCGCCTTTCACACCTTTGGTGACGGCGCCATAGGGATACACTTTGGACAACCCCTGTAGGCGCGCGCGTCGGGCGACGAATTCAACGACCGACATGTCGTCGATGACGGGATCGGTGTTGGGCAGGCAGACCATTGAGGTGATGCCGCCTTTGGCCGCAGCCCGTGCCGCGCTGGCCAGGGTTTCTTTATGCTCTTCGCCGGGCTCACCCAGATACACCCGCATGTCGATCAAGCCGGGGGCCAGACATTGCCCGCCGCAATCGATCACGGTGACGCCATCAAGGGCCGCATCGGCGGTGACGCTTGGGCCCACGGCTTTGATCATCTCGCCGTCGGTCAGCACGCCACCCGGGCCATCCAAGCCGGTCGCCGGGTCCAGCAGGCGTGCGTTCACGTATGCGACGCGACCGGGTGCGCGATCTCCTTTCACAGCCATCAGAGGTTCCTCGGCTGTGGGTTATCAAGATTGGCGGTGAGAATTTCCAGCACCGCCATGCGCACGGCGACCCCCATTTCGACCTGTTCATGGATCGCGGACCGGCCGAAGTCATCGGCGACTTCGCTGTCGATCTCGACTCCCCGGTTCATCGGGCCGGGATGCATGATCAGCGCGTCGGGCTTGGCGCCTTCGAGTTTCGCGTAATCGAGCCCGAAAAAATGGAAATATTCGC
>JAFMCK010000273.1 GCA_017857825.1 Rhodospirillales bacterium | reverse complement strand
CTAGTCGAATGGGTAAAAATATGAATACTTCGAGCTTATCTATGTCAGCCCCTTTGTTTTTATGTTTGGCATATAACTTGGGGGTAAGGTCTCAAAATGGGAGATGCGACGCGAACCCCGGCCTGATCACGTTTTGATCGCTGGCTGGAGCCGGATGGCGGGTGTACTCTCTCTGTGCTAACAATTGAAGTTGAGGTCAGTTAAAGATTGCAAACAGATATTGGTGAATATGTTGTGGGTGCCTACCTTAAGTTAGAGGAAGGGTGCGACGTTATTGACTACAATGTACGAGCCCCTGGGGGTGGCTTGAAGGGGTTAGGCGAGCTGGATGTAATTGGTCTCAACTTCAAGACCGACACAGCGTTTTTATGTGAGGTTACAACCCATATCCGGGGGCTGCTCTATGTATCTAATTCGGAATCTCTGCGACGTGTTAAGGCGAAGCACGAGAGGCAGCGTGCCTACGCGAACGAGTACTTAGACAACTTTCAGTATCACCGCTATATGTTTTGGTCGCCTGTTGTCCCGCGTGGTTTCTTGACCGAGAATCTCGCCAAAATCGATGGATTAGAACTTGTTATCAACGGTGCCTATAAAGGCCGAGTCGAGCAGCTACGACGTCGGGCAAGGGCAGAAGCGCAAGACACTAGCAATCCTTTCTTTCGTACGCTGCAAATTCTTGAGCACCTTCGCGATTGATTGCGTGTAAAGTCCGTCACGGTAACAGCTCAAATTAACCTAGAGTTTTAGGCAAAACTTCATGCACACCTTTAAGCTCACGCCCAAGCCGCACAGCGACTTTCGGTTGGAAATCAGCGAGATTCAGAAGCGATGCACGCTTGCGAAGTACGGCTATCGCCACAACAAAGTGGTGTATGGCTTTTGTGAAAAATTGCCTGATCTCGCAAAGCTGCAAGCTCTGGGGTTGAATATTGAAGAGATTCCGTTTCAGTCGGCACATCTGACGCTTGCGCAGAATATGATCGAACGCGGCCGCGCCAAGTCGAAGCTGCAGCATTTGCAAAATGATCATCTCGAAAGCGGTGCGCAAAATGAGCCCGAACAAGCTGCCGTGCAGCAGAAATTGACGGACTTAAACAACGCCATCCAAGCCACCAAAGAAGCGCTGGGCATTACCGGCACGCTCAGAACTTTGAAGTTCTAAGCCCGACGCTTTTAGGCCGCCCCCATTTTGTTTATCGGAGCCAATATGAAACTCATGGCCCTTAACCTGCCCCGCGATTTTAACCAACGCGATTTGGAGAAATTATTTAAAGCGCATGGCGCGGTGACAGCCTGCACGCTGGTACTGGATGACAAGAGCGGTGCGTCAAAAGGCTTTGGCTTTGTCGAGATGACACGCGACGAAGACGCGCTGGACGCGATGAAAAAATTGCATGGCACCAAGGTGAAAAAGAACAAAATCCACGTGAAGCCTGCGGCCTAGCTTTTCGAATGAGTGGCCTTTAAGAAGGGTTGTTGATAATTTGCGTCTCGGGGCGGCGAGTCGCGCCGCCGTTTCTGAATATAGTCCTGCGGTCCTTTCCAGATCGTGGGGTTTTTCGTTTTTTCGGGCGCACCCTTGCCGAGATAGGGGGCGGTGGGCTTACAATGGAAGCACGTTTAAAAACCAATAATGATCTTATCGCTCGCCCGGGAGGCCGCACCCCATGCCGAAAGACCAAGACCTCGACGCCACCGCATCCGGCGCCGCAACGGACGCCGTTGAAGCTTGGCTGAATGCGTTCAATGCGGCCGTGCAGGCGCGCGATGCCGACGCCGCGGCGGCGCTGTTTTGCGCCGACGGGCACTGGCGCGACATCCTCAGTTTCACCTTGCATTTCGCGACGGCAAGCGGGCCGGACCAGATCGCGGATCGGCTACGGAACAGCTTTGATGCCGTGAAGCCCGGCGCGTTTCACCTGGACCCGGCGCGCACCGGCCCGCGTCACGTCACTCGGGCCGGCACCGACTGCCTTGAAGCTTTGGTCACGTTCGAAACCGCCAACGGCACCGCGAACGGGGTGCTGCGGCTGGTGCCCGCGGACGACGACGACATGCCCGCGTGGCGCTGCTGGATCATGTTGACGGCGCTGTATGCCTTGAAAGATCACGCCGAACATATCGGGCTGCGCAAGGCCGGGGGTGATGCATTCTCGCGGGAATGGGGCGGCAAAAACTGGCAGGATCTGCGCGACGAGGCGGCGGCCTACGCAGACCGCGACCCTGCGGTGATCGTCGTCGGCGGCGGGCAGGCCGGGCTTGGCGCGGCGGCGCGGCTGACGCATCTGGGCGTCGATACCTTGATCGTGGATTCCCATGCACGCATCGGCGACAACTGGCGCACACGCTATCACTCGTTGACCCTGCACAACGAAACCCAGGTCAACCATCTGCCGTACATGCCGTTCCCGCCGACGTGGCCGACGTATATCCCAAAAGACATGCTGGCGAACTGGTTTGAATCCTACGTCAGCGCCATGGAGCTGAATTATTGGACGTCGACCACCTTGACCGAAGGCCGCTATGACGACGATGCGGGCTGTTGGGAGGTGACGCTGAAGCGCGGCGACGAGACCCGCACCATGCGCCCGCGCCATCTGATCTTTGCGACCGGTGTCAGCGCGATCCCGATCATGCCCGATTTACCGGGGATGGATGATTTCGCCGGAACCGTGATGCATTCGGGCGCCTACACCGAAGGCCGCGCCTGGGCCGGTAAGCGGGCGCTGGTGATCGGCACCGGCAACAGCGCGCACGACGTGGCGCAAGACCTGCACGCGTGCGGCGCCGATGTGACCATGGTGCAGCGGGCTTCGACCCACATCGTCAGCCTTGCCGAAGCGCAGCGCGTTTACATGCTTTACAACGAAGGCCCACCGACCCGCGATTGCGATCTGCTGGCCGCCGCGATGCCGTTTCCGGTGCTGAAAAAAGCCTACCGGGCGGCGACGCAGATCAGCAAAGACATCGATAAGGATCTGCTGGACGGCCTCAACGCCGCGGGCTTTCGCACCAATGACGGCATCGACGATTGCGGCTTCCAGATGAGCTATCTGCAACGCGGTGGGGGGTATTACTTTAACGTTGGTTGCTCCGATCTGATTGCGGCGGGCGAGATCAAGGTGTTGCCGTATGATCAGATCGACCGCTTCTGTGCGGACGGTGCCAAGCTGACATCGGGCGACGTGGTGGGGGCCGACGTAATCGTCATGGCGACCGGCTACAAAAACCAGCAAGACACCGCGCGTGTGTTTTTGGGGGATGCGGTCGCAGATCACGTTGGCCCGGTATGGGGCTTCGGCGACGACGGCGAGTTGAACAACATGTGGAAGCGCACGCCGCAGCCGGGGCTTTGGTTCACCGCAGGCTCGTTGGCGCAGTGCCGGATTTTCTCGCGCTTTTTGGCGCTGCAGATCAAAGCCTGTGAGGAGGGCATGTTGGCGCTCACACGGTCTGACCAGGAGACGGGGACATGACAAAGAACTGGGCGTTTACCCATAACAAAGCCAAGGACGCCACCTGGACGCCGGGGCTCCGCGAGATTTTTGACTACCGCGATTTGGGCATTAAAGCGGCGACCCACGGCGACTATATCGCGCACGTGATCCGCGCCAACGGCCGCCACGAAGCCGACGCGGTGCAGCAATGGCACGTGCACCATTGCGACTTTCAATTCGTCATGGTGCTGAACGGTTGGGCCGAATTCGAATATGAAGGCGAGGGCGTGCACCGCATCGAAAAAGGCGACGTGGTCAACCAGCGGCCCGGCATCAAGCACCGCGAGATCGCGTGTTCCGATGACTTCGAAGTCCTGGAAATCGTTGCCCCGGCGGATTTCAAAACCGAAATCGTCGATCCGCCGTCGGCATGAGGAAGTTGATATCTATCTGTCGTCATTCCCGCCATGGCCCCCCGCCTTCGCGGGGGTGACGCGGTGTGGGTGGGGTTCTGCCTAGTCCTCATCCCCAACACTAATGTCGACCATCAGCGCGTTGGCGGTGGCATCCAGGGCGGCCTCCAAATCGTCTTCGGACAGGCCGGCGGGCAGGCGCACTTTGGCTTCGGCATAAAACAA
>JAFMCK010000272.1 GCA_017857825.1 Rhodospirillales bacterium | reverse complement strand
GCGACGAGAATCCGACCATCCGCCAGCAGATAAGGCCGAAGCCCGGGCCGCCGAAACCTAAATTTCAATTTACGTTCGATCGCATATCAATCCATGCGTGATATAGATCACAGTATTATCGTCAAAATTTATTATAATTTAACATTCTGCTTTTGCAATTCTATGAATGCGTGTGTCATTGAGGCAATCGTAAAAACCCAATGCTATAAAGCCGAAATCGGCGAAGGCCAGGTTAAGCACGTTTAATATGATGGATGGCGAGCACAAATCTTACGACCTATCAAAGATTGATGCTTTGATCGTCGAAGACAACAAGCACATGCAAGCACTCCTGCGTGACATGATGCGCGCACTGGGTGTGAATGCCGTAAGGACCGCCGATGATGGCGCGTCCGCACTCAAGGTCTTAATCGACTTTGAGCCCGACATTATCGTCACAGATTGGAAAATGCATCCGCTCAACGGCCTTGAGCTTGTGCAGTTCATCCGCACTGGCAATGACAGTAAGAACCCCTACGTCCCCGTCATCATGCTCACCGCTTATACGGAGTATAAGCGCGTTAAAGAAGCCGTCGACGCGGGCGTAAATGAATTTCTGGCAAAACCAGTATCGGTGACCGGACTTTACAGTCGCCTCGTCAGCATCATTGATCGGCCACGTCCGTTTGTGCATAGCACGTCTTTTACGGGTCCAGATCGTCGACGCCGAAGCGCCGACTCCAGTCATTATGAGGGCGAGTTGCGGCGTGAAACTGACGGTGGCACATCCAGCGCAGAAAAGATGGCGGCGACGAGCTAAGTGCTGCCCGGCACGTGCTCAGTAATCATCCCAATCTTGACGGAGGTTTTCGCCAACATCACACGGCGGGCGGACGTCACTTTGCGCGAAAATGATCCCTGCGGCGGATTGGCGACTGTCTGCGCGCTGCGCCTCAGGTGCCTTGGCTGGGGTCGCGCCCGCGATCTCTAAGATCAACTTACGCCGTACGGCCCGCGCATAGTCCGCATAGCCATTAGCAACGATAATGAACGCACCCGGTCCACCGATCACGCAATCCGTATAATAAAAATCAAGGTTTGGGATTTGCCGACGGCCATAGCGGCTGAGCCGATCATTGACGATGGGCAGACCATTGATGGTAAGCCCGGTCGCCAAGGCGCGAGCGCGAGAATCGGTCACCAAAAATCCGTCGTTATTGGCCCCGTCGCCCGAGATATCAATGACCCGACGTTTCGCGTTGAAGACATTGTTTTCAATCGCCAAGCGACCGGCATCCAACATCCCGCTGATCGACGTCCAAACGTTGATCGTCACCGGTTCAAACGCTAAAGCGGCTGCAAAATCAAGCGCACTCGCCTCGTCATGAATAACCATCCATTTAACCAGCGCTTGCTGATGGTGCGCACCAGCCCATTCATAGTACGTCGCGGCAATGGCGCCGTGATAGCCGGTCTTGATGGCTTTAACGATTTGCGGATCGCGGAATGCATTGATGTAGCCTTGGCGCTGCAGCGCCGCCTCATCATCATTTACGGACCCGGAAATATCGACCGCAATCACCAATTCTAAATCAACGGGTCGCCCCTCTGCGGATACGATTTGGAGGGGGATCAAACACGAAAATAAAATGCCAAGCACGCAGGCAACGAGGCCGCACCATCGGGCAGCTTGATTGGTCGTCGAAAAACGGTACGCTTTATCCATTGGGAGAGTGAACGACATGACCATAGAGAACGTCAAGGCAGTGGTTTTTGATACCTTCGGCACAATCACAGATTGGCGATCATCCATCGCCGCCGAAGGCGCCAAGATTGCACATACAAAAGGCATCGAAGACTTCAACGGCGACGCCTTCGCCCGCGCCTGGCGCGCCGGTTATCGCCCGGGGATGGCGCGGGTGACATCGGGCGAGCGGGGCTGGACACCGGTTGACGTCATCCATCGCGAACGCCTCGAAGAAATCCTTCCTCAATTCGGTCTCGATATGCTCAACGACGACGAGCGTACGCATCTGAATGAAGCGTGGCACCGCATCAATCCATGGCCCGACAGCATCCCGGGCTTGCTCAGAATCAAAAAGAAATACTTGATCGCGCCGCTATCGAACGGGTCATTGATGCTTTTGACCAACATGGCAAAACGGGCCGGCATTCCGTGGGACTTTATATTTTCCAGCGACATGCACCAGGCTTATAAGCGCGATCCGAAAGTGTATCAAAACGCCATCGCACTACTGGGCGTCGCCCCCCACGAAGTAATGATGGGCGCTGCCCACAACGACGACCTTGAATCCGCCCAAGCGGAAGGCATGCGCACCGCCTACATCAACCGCCCAACCGAATACGGCGTCGATCAAACCAAGGATTTCAAGGCCACCGGCAGCTATGATATCATCGCCGCCAGCGTCGAAGAGGTTGCCGACAAGCTTGGCTGTTAAACGCCTGCATATTTGAGCGGCAGCACGTTGGTCGACTTTATTTCCTCCATTGAGAAAAAAGAGCTGACATCGGCAAAGTCCGTTTTTTTGATCAAACGCTTATAGACATCATCGTAGGCCGCGATGTCCGGCACGACGATCTTCAGCAAATAATCGATTTCACCGGATAGCCGATAGACTTCAGTCACCTCTTCGATGTCCTGCACGGCGGCGGCGAACGTCTGCAGCCAGTCCGCCGCATGCCGACCTGCTTTGACACCGACAAACACCGTCACCCCGATATTCAATGACACCGGGTCCAGCACGGCGACCCGACCGCGGATCACGCCCGCGTCCTCCAAATTCCGGATACGACGCCAGCACGGTGTGGTGGACAAGCCGACTTTATCCGCGATCTCAGCAACTGAAAGCGAAGCGTCGCGCTGAAGAAGGTCTAATATCTTGCGATCAAACGCGTCTAACATTTCTATTTTTTCATAATTATTAGAAATATATACTAATATATCTGCAAATTACAGAAAATAAGAAAATTCATTTCCGGCCGACGCGTGTAGATTAATCACCATAAATCACCCCGCGACACCTCGGAGCCCGCCATGTACAAATTGTTCACCCAACACCCCGCCAGCGTCGGCGAAACATATTTCGAGCATCTTTTGATGGCCGGCGGCTTTGCGTTCAGCATGTTCGTAGCGGCGTGTGTTTGTCTGGTGCACGCCTTGTTGCCGTTTATGTTTGAAAAGACCGGCAGCCGGATGGTGGCGGATCTATACCAGCGCACCGGGCCTGGCCGAATTCAGAAAACCGCGGATAGTAACCGTTTAGAACAATCCGCCTGAACCGGAGTTGTCGCTGTCGTCGCCGCCGAACTCGTCGTCGCCGAACAGGCCTTCGACATAACTGAATTCTTTTCGGAAACCGCGGCGTTCTAACAATTTCTTCTGCGCGCCCTCGGGGAAGTCGGTAAACATCAAAACTTTTTTGTCGATGAGGATTTCGATCAAATCCTCCATGACGCGTGCCAACGCCAAGTCGGACTGCACCCATTCGTCGCTCGGCACCGTCGGCAGGTTTTTCTGAATAAACGCCGTTAGTGCAGGATCATCGACGGCAACTTCTTCACCCCCGTCGACAGGTTGATCGTAAACAGCGGCGATAGCGCCCTGGGCATCTCGATATACATATGGCATGGCTCACTCCTGCGATGAGTGTAGCCGGGCAGAACTGAAAAGCATAGGAAAGGTGTGAACGTCGATCAGGATTTGTTCGGCGCTTTGCCACTGCGCGCAATCATATACATAGGCACCAATCCAAGGATGGTCACCGCCGACAATGCAGCAAAGGTGCCGGTGTAGGTGCCGATCAACTCGTGCAGACCGGTGAACAGAATTGGCCCGATGATAACGCCCAAGAACGTCGGCACCAAAACCCCACCCGTGGCGCTGCCGACCTGGCCTTCCGGCGCCAAACGTGCGATCTCCGCCATGAACACGCCGTTCCAACCGACCGCCGAAAACCCAAAGCCGGCCAAGATCGCGAACACCGTCAAAATCGGTGTGTCCGGCACCAACGCGGCGGTCGCCCAGGCAGCGGCGACGGAAAGTAATTGCGAGACAATCAGCGTCATAATGCCATTGCCTACCT
>JAFMCK010000271.1 GCA_017857825.1 Rhodospirillales bacterium | reverse complement strand
GTCGGCTTCTGAGCCCGAGTGGCCCGGATTGAAGACGTTGGTGCTGTCGCACACGATGGCCAGCACGCCGCCGTCGCCGAGGCGTTTGAGGGCGGCTTCATCGGACACTTCGCCGATGACAGGGTCCGGATCGAATTTCCAGTCACCCGTGTGCAGCACGGTGCCGAGCGGTGTTTTGATGGCGATGCCGTTGGGCTCGGGGATGGAATGGGTCAGTGTGATCAAGTCCAGTTCGAACGGGCCGACGGTGAATGCACCGTCCAGCGCAATTTCGTGCAGTTCAACCTGATCGCCGAATTTGGTTTCGCTCAGCTTGCGCTTGAGGATTTCCATGGTGAACGGTGTTGCATAGATCGGGCAGCGGATACGTTCCCACAGATACGGCACGGCGCCCAGATGGTCTTCGTGGGCGTGGGTCAGCACCAGGCCGGCGAGACGGTCGCGGCGCTTTTCGATGAACGTCGGGTCTGGCGTGATGAGGTCAACGCCTGGCGGCGAGCCGTCGCCAAATGTGATACCGAAATCGACCATCAGCCATGTCGGATCTTTCGGATCGCCGAGACCATAGAGGTTCAGGTTCATGCCGATCTCGCCGGCGCCCCCTAAGGGCAGGAAAATCAGTTCGTCTTTTTGCGCGCTCATAAAAATCCTTTGGCGTGTTGTCTTTTTCGTCATCCCGGGTGACGGGCAGATGCCCTAAGACCCCGGACCTCCGCGCGTGGGCGGCGATCCCGGGTGCGTGCGCCGAGATGACGGCGTGTTCTTATATTCTGTTACGTGCGTTGATCGCGAACAGACCGCGCAGTGTTAGGTCAGCGTCGGTGCACTCAATAGACGGACATGCGCTTGCGAACAAGGGTGCAAGGCCACCGGTGGCAATCGCGCGCAGTTTGGGCAGGCCTTGTTCGTCTCGAATACGTTGGATCAGGCCTTCAATCAAAGACACATAGCCATAGAAAATACCCGATTGCATGGCGCTGACGGTATTTTTGCCGATTACTTTTGCCGGTCGACCGATATCGATCCGCGGTAAACGTGCAGCCGCGTTTTGCAGCGCTTCCAGCGATAAGTTCACGCCGGGTGCAATGACGCCGCCTTCATAGGCACCGTCAGCGGCAACCAAATCAAAAGTCGTCGCGGTGCCGAAATCCAGAACCATCAGTGGCCCGCCATAGGTCGCATGGGCGGACACCGCGTTGACCAAACGATCGGCGCCGGCTTCGTCCGGGCGGTCGACCCGAACGTCGATTCCCAGCGATACGTTCGCGTCGCCGACAACTAACGCTTTGCAATTAAAGTATTTTTCGCTCAGCGTGCGGAGGTCGAACAGATTGCCTGGTACTACGGTGGCGATGATCACCTGATCAATCTCATTGCGATCAATGTTTTCGAGCGCCATCAGTTGCCGTAGCCAGACCGCCAATTCGTCGGCAGTCTTGGCTGTCGCGCGCCACTGCCCTTTCAGGCCACCGTCGGCGTCGAACACCGCGAACACCGTGTTGGTATTGCCGCTGTCGATGGCAAGCAGCATCGCTCAGTCCTCCGCCGCCATGGCTGCTGGAAAGAAGACGTCGCCCGCTTGGATGTGTTGCGCATTGCCGTCGACGGACAAAACCAAACTGCCGTCATCGCCGATGTCTTCGAACACGCCTTCGAGGGTTTTGTCGCCAAGCCGCACGGTGATGTCTTTACCGATGCCTTTGGCGCGCCATTTCCAATTATCACGGATCGGGGCAAAGCCATCGTCGACCCAGCGGCTCGCCCATTCCATGAAATGTCGGGCAAAGGCTTCCAAAAACATGTCGTCCGGGATGATTTGTCCTTCGGCGGCGAAGTTCGATGCCGGGTACGGGGTGTCTTTTGGGTGCGATTTCAGATTGATGCCGAGCCCGATGATCACATAGTCCACCGGCTTGCCAGCCTCGGCCTTGGCTTCTAACAGCAAGCCGCCGATCTTGCAGTCATTGACCAAGATATCGTTTGGCCATTTGAGCCGGCATTCAAAGCCGGGCTCGCAGACCTCGCCGATGGTGTCGAACACGGCGCAACCGGTCACAAAGCCAAGCTCAGCGGCTTGGCGGGCAGGCACATCGGGGCGGACGATCAGTGAAGCATAAAAATTACCGCGCGGGCTGTCCCAGGGGTTGCCACGACGGCCATGGCCGGCGGTTTGTTCCTTAGCCCAAATCAGCGTGCCGTCGGGGGTCTGCTCTTCGCCCAGTTCGGCCAAGGCACGTGCCTCGTCCATCGTGCTGGTGACGGTTTCCTTGGCGATCAGTGAGTAGACCGCCGGCAGCCTTGGCAGCTTGCCGGTGTCCATGGTCATCCCGCGAACAGCGCCTTGGCGGCGGCTTGGGCACTGTTGATCACCGGCCCCGGATACGCGAAGAACAAGATGATGATCAAAGCTGAAACGCCGATGACCGCCGACAAATCGCGCCCGATGGGCTTGTCCAGCGCATCAAGTGCCTCATCGAAGTACATGATCTTGATGATCCGCAAATAATAGAATGCGCCGACCACGCTGGCGATCACGCCCAAGATCGCCAACAGATACAGCCCGGACTCAATCGCCGCCAAAAATACGTACAGCTTACCGAAGAAGCCGGCCAGCGGTGGAATACCGGCGAGCGAGAACATGAACACAACCAACGTCGCCGCTAGCAACGGATGGGTTTTGCCGAGCCCGGCCAGGTCGTCGATTTCTTCGACCATCCGCCCGCCCCGGCGCATGCAAAGAATGCAGGCAAACGTCCCGATGTTCATCACCAGATAAATCGAGAGATAAATCAGCACACCGCGGACACCAATTTCGGTTCCTGCGGCCAAACCCACCAGGGCATAGCCGACATGGCCGATAGAGCTATAGGCCATTAGGCGTTTGATGTTGCGCTGGTTGATCGCCGCGAAGGCGCCCAGCGCCATCGAAAGGATCGACACCAATACAATGATCTGCTGCCAGTGTTCGATCAAACCGCCGAACGGGCCGATCATGACGCGCAGGAACAGCGCAAGGGCCGCGATCTTCGGGGCCACGGCAAAGAACGCGGTGACCGGTGTTGGCGCACCTTCGTAGACGTCAGGCGTCCACATGTGGAACGGCACGGCGGATACTTTGAATGATAAGCCCGCCAAGATGAACACGATGCCGATCACGACACCGGTCGACGTCTCGCCGCCATTGAACAGTACAGCCAAGGCATCGAAGTTGGTGGTGCCTGCGAAGCCGTAAACCAGCGAGGCGCCGTACAACAGCAGACCGGACGCCACCGCACCCAGCACGAAGTACTTCAGGCCGGCTTCGGTCGCACGCTCATCATCGCGTTGAATCGCGGCCATCACGTACAGCGACAGCGATTGCATTTCGAGCCCGACATAAAGGCTGATCAGGTCGTTGGCCGAGATCATCAGCATCATGCCGAGTGCTGCGAACAAGATCAGGATCGGGAATTCGAACCGCGCGATGTGGTGGCGTTCCATAAAGTCGCGGGACATCAGGATGCCGAATGCGGCTGCGACCAGTACCAGGCTTTTGCTGAATACCGCGAACACATCGATGACGAACATATCGGCAAACGTGGTGATGCGGGGGCCGGTGATTGGAATCAGCAGAAAGACCGCCAAAATCAACGACACCATCGACAACATGGATACGATGTTGAAGGCGGCGACGTCGTTGTCCTTGATGCCGCCTTTTTGGAACACGCCGAACATCAGCAACAGCATGATGACGCCAGCCAAGAAAAGCTCAGGCAGTGCGGGGATGATATTGGGCATAGTGGCCATGGTCATTTCCACGCTCCCCTATCGACCGGAAACGGCGAGCATGCCGTTCTGGATTAGCGAGGCTTCGACGTTCTGCAAAAGGTTTTCCACCGAGACATGCATGAAGTCCAAGAACGACACCGGATAGATGCCCATCCACAAAGTGACCAGCAGCAACGGGGCGAATATCGCCATCTCGCGCCGGTTCATGTCGAGGATGCTCATCAAATTGTCCTTGGTCAGTTCGCCGAAAATGACGCGACGGTAGAGATACAGCATATAGGCCGCGCCCAAAATCACGCCCAGCATCGCCAGGGC
>JAFMCK010000270.1 GCA_017857825.1 Rhodospirillales bacterium | reverse complement strand
CCGTAGAATTTGTTCACTCCTTCTATTCGAGACGCAAGATTCACGACCGGGCCAAGGGATGTGAACTGCATACGGCTGGGCGACCCCATGTTGCCGACGAGCGCTTCACCCGTGTGCAATCCGAAGCGCGTCCGCATGAGTGGAAAGTTGCTGGCGACCAATTCTTTGTTCAGCCTCTCAGATTCCGCACGGGCGGCCAGTGCGCCCATGCATGCGTTATCGACATGTTGGGGATCGTCAGCCGGCGCGTTCCACATCGCCATGATCGCATCACCCATAAATTTATCGATCGTGCCTTTTCGTTCGATGATGGCCTCGGTCAGCGCCTCGAAGTAAACAGAGGTATGCATCAAGACCTCTTCGGGGCTTTGCTTCTCCGACATGCCTGTGAAACCTTCAATATCCGTAAACAAGAGCGTCACATCACGCTGTTCACCGCCGATTTCAGCCGTTTTTCCGGAGATGACGAGTTGATGCACAAGGTCGCTGGGCGCATATTTTAGAAACATAGTCAGCGCAGAGCGCATCGCGGCCATGGCGCCGGTTAGGCGCTGGATTTCGACGAGCGGCGAGGCTTTTGGATCGTCGCTGGTAAAATCGAGTTTGCTGATTTGCTCTGCAAAAATACTGGATTGAATGAGCGGCCGGGCGATCCAACTAGCGATGACAATGGCAATAATCACGGCGACGATCAAAATAATCAGTGAATATATCGCGGACTTACGGATACCGTCGCGAACGGGCCCCGTAAAATCATCGACCTTGGCGACGGCGAGCAAGCGCCATCTACTTCCGGGTAAACCGACGATGGTTCGCCGTTGTGCAAAATATTCCTCTTGCGCGAAGGTGAAGCTGGTAAAAGTGCTCTCGCTATTTTCTAGGGCGTTAAAGGCTGATTTGAGTAGGGGGTCGGCAATTGCTGCGACGTTTACCGTTTGAAACCCGCTTCCTTCACGGTTGCGCGTAATGATTTTTGACGGGTCCGGATGTGCAATCATCGTTCCATCTTCCGCAATGATCGCAAGCAGACCATTTTCACTTGGTTTTTGCTCTTTCACGAAGTCAGCAAGGACATCCAGAGGCGCATCAAAACCTACGACGCCGCCGGGGACGGACAGCATTGGTGCTGAAATCGTCACGCCCGCTTTTTGAAGGCTCGAGAACACATAAATATCAGATGCGCCGGTCTGACCAGTCGCGATGGCGCGTTCATACCAAGGGCGCACACGTGGATCGTATTGCGAATGTGTTGCGGCATCGTTTGCGGGTATCTCCCAATAATTTTCACCGATGAATCGCCACTCTTGGGCGCGTGGGTCTTCGTTGACTATCGGGTCCATCTGACGTAGCGCGATCGCGGTATTTTCCGGTATCCCCGGTACAACCCATAGACCACCGGCGGATTTTTTTAGATTGATGGTTTGAACAAAGCGACCATCTTCATAGCCAACAAACATCGAATAGACCCAAGGTACTTCAGTCGCGATCCCTCTGAAGTATGTGAATAGGCCGTCACCACTCGGATCGTTCGCTAAGTAGGCCGGCAAAGCTGATATCGCTCTTACCAGCAGTTTCCCTTGTTGCAAAAATTCTTCAACGTTCCCGGCTGTGGCCTCCTGAGCTTTATAAATGGATGTCATCGCAGTATCGCGTGCTGCGTTGGAGCTGTGCACAAAATTTGAGAGGGATATAACAATGACGATTGTTACCGCTAGCCCGACGAATAGCGTTAAAATCGTTAGCCGGATTGGAAATCTTAATGTGCGCATGTCACCAAACACTAAATAATAGAGTTTGTAATATATACAATAGTATTACGATAATGTCAGCGGTTTGGATCAGCGCCCCACAACGAACCGCCTAATGGCGTAAAATGTTCTCTTTAGGCGCTAGCCAAGAGTCGATGAATTTTTCAAACGAAAATATTGGTTTAAACAGTAAACGGACGTCGCCTGCGGTTGAGGTAACCAGCGCACCGCGCGGTGTGTTGGTGCTGATGTGTGCGATGCCGGTGGCTGTGATCAGGTATCTGATGGCCGAAACTCACGCCGCCGACGGGCGTCACGTGGCGGGCGCGGTGATCGTCTCGACGTTGGCTTCGTTCGTGATGCTGCCGCCGTTGTTGTAGGTGTTGATCAACTAGGTCGACCTCCAAAACAATCGCGCTGCGCCGTCGCCCGAGATTTCAATGACCCCCACGAGGGTTGCTGTAAGATTGTTCTTCATGAATGGCGCGCATCGCGCTCAACCCAAACCTTGCGCTCAAATCTCAAACCACGGTACCGTTCATCATCATTCATTTCGGTTTTAGGATTATATCATGGTCGACGTACGTACTTTGCCAGACGTCATGCAGAAAAATCTAACCGCGCTCGATTGCCCCGTATTCGAGAATAAACCTTGGGTCCGCGGCGCCCCGTTGAAAGATCGTCGTGTTGCCATGCTTTCATCGGCGGGCCTTCATCTGCGAAGCGATCAGCATTTTGTCGGCGGTGACCACAGTTACAGGGTTATTCCCAACGATACGGCGCCGGATGACATTGTCATGAGTCATATCTCGGTCAATTTTGACCGCACGGCCTTTCAACAGGATTTCAATGTCACCTTCCCGCTTCAACACTTAGCGGATATGGAAGAAGAAGGCTTGATTGGTTCCGTCGCGAGCAATCACTATTCGTTTATGGGGGCAACCGATCCACGGGATATGGAAGACGATGCCCGGCACTTGGCCGGTGTCCTTAAAGCTGATCAGGTAGACGCCGTCGTTCTGCTTCCCGTTTGACCGTTATGTACGCGCGCCGTGAGCGTGCTTGCACACTATTTGGAAGAAGAAGGACTGGCGACGACGGTCGTTAGTTTGGTTCGATTGCACAGCGAAATCATCCAACCGCCACGCAGTCTGTTCGTGCCCTTTGAGCTTGGACGGCCTGTAGGTCCGCCCAGCAATCACGCCTTGCAACGCGGAGTCTTGGAACACGCGCTTGGGTTGTTGGAGTCCGATGATGGGCCTTCGCTGCTCAGCGACTTTGATCAAGGCAATGATGGAACATCGTCAGATGAAAGTTGGTCTGCGCCCGCAACGGCCTCTGCCGATCTAGAGACGGCGGATGTGGCCGATCTTAAACAGCGGCTCAAAGATGAAATCGAAATGCTGGCACCAAACTATGCGTCGGCAAAGAAGGCCAGGGGCAGGTCATCGGTTGGTGTTTCCAAACTGACGATAGAAGAAATCGCCGAACACATTTTATCGTTTCTCGACGGGCCACATGAAGAGAGCCCCAGAGAAGATCTGTCTGCGGCGATGGTGTTGCGGTTTTGTGCGGATGACCTCAAGGCCTATTACATGGAGGCTGCAAGTCATGGCGGCACACCATCATCTTGGCAACTGGGTAACTGGTTCTGGCGTGATACCGTGGCGGGGCAAATACTCATCTCGCTCAGAGCGGCTGCCCTCGACCACGACGATAAGCGTTTTATCATTGTTGGCGGCAAATTTCTTGTGCCCGTCGTTTGGGTTACGGAGCTGAAGTTATAGGCCGCGAATAGACGAGGGGGGGTGAGCTCGCTCGGCCCCCCGATAAGAAGCGCCCCAATTTGAAAAACTGGGGCGCTTTTTTTGTTTAAGGTGACGGCAAAAAGCCAAGTTTACTCCGCCGCTTGCGGCGTCCGTGTCGGATCGAGGACGGCGACGACAAGGGATGGCTGTAGCCATGACCTGCCAAAAATCATTAATGACGAATAGCAGCTTTCAAAAAGTATTTACACGAATGTCAGGTAGGCGTAAGGATTACGATCTATTTATTTCGATAACGAAACGTTAGGTGGGGCAAATCACGTTTAGAAGGTAGCATTTGCAATGGCCCATAATGTTTTGAAATATAGAAACGCTCGGCAAAAAGCCGATAACGTTCCGTTGTCAGGATCAATATTCTGGTATTTTAAAGAAATCTGTATTGGAATGGTTGCTCTTTTTGTCTTCTTAAATTGCGTAACTACTATTGTAGCTTCGCCCTTACTTGTCGAATGCAACGAGATAAAAGATAAGGGGCTGACATAGATAAGCTCGAAGTATTCATATTTTTACCCATTCGACTAGG
>JAFMCK010000269.1 GCA_017857825.1 Rhodospirillales bacterium | reverse complement strand
CGACAAAGCGCTTGAGGTCTTGCTCAACTGCAAGCACCCGACCATCGCCATGATCCAAGGGGCGTGCACCGGTGGTGGGCTCGAAATCGCGGCGTGCTGCGATATCCGCATTGCCGCCGAAAGTGCGCGCTTCGGTGTGCCGATTAAACGGATCGGTCATGCATTCGCACCTTCAGAAATGAAACCGGTCATCGAATTGGTGGGGAAGGCGCTTGTTCTCGAACTGCTGCTCGAAGGCCGCATCATGGACGCCGACGAAGCACTGGTGCGCGGCCTCGTCAATCGCGTTGTCGCAGATGCCAACTTAGGCGTTGAGACAGGTAAGACCGCAGACCGCATCGCCGAAGGGGCGCCGTTAGCAGCGCGCATGACGAAACGCTTCGTCAACCGCTTGGTCGCGGACCCCACACCGGTCTCGGACGCCGAGCTCCGCGAAAGCTACGCCCCGTGTGATTCTGAAGACTACCGTGAAGGTTTCACCGCATTTCTGGAAAAACGGCCGCCGACGTTTAAGGGGCGCTAAACAAACGTCGGAGCTTCAAGTTCCCGGATACCGCTGCGCGGTTCCGGGATCTTAGAACGGCTCCCTACGTCAGCGACGTTTCCGACAGTAGACGCGCCGCGAAGCCTTCGGCTTCTAGGGCGGCCATAATTTCACGGACGTGATCAGAATCAATTGTCTCTACAGCGATGTCGACGTCGGCTTGCTTAACAGGCACGTCGCAGAATAAACGCTGGTGCATAACATCGACGATGTTGCCGCCCTTCAGCCCGATGATCCCAGTGACGATCCCGAGCGCGCCCGGCACATCAATGACGGCGACACGTAACTTGGCGAGCCTGCCGTCACGGACCAGGCCCCACATCATCACCGAGGCCAAAAGTCTGGAATCGATGTTACCGCCGGATACCATCAGGCCGATACGACGACCTTCAAACCGGGATGCATCACGCATCAACAACGCCAACGGCACGGCGCCGGAGCCTTCGACGATCAAGCGTTGCTGATCGACGAAGACCTGCACGGCGCGCTCAATCTCGGACTCGGTCACGACCTCGACGGTGTCCATGTGCGCTTTCAAAATCGGTGTGGTGATTTCGCCGGGCTCTTTCACCGCGATACCGTCGGCGATGGTCGCCCCGCGCCCGTGTGGTGGCTGCCCGTTGAAGGCTTGGCGCATGGAAGGATAAGCGTCTGCCTGCACGCCGATAACCTCAAGGTCCGGCTTCATCGCGTGCGCGGCTAAACAGCATCCCGCCGCCAAACCACCGCCGCCAATCGGCACAATGATGACATCCAGGTCCGCGACGTCTTCGATAAACTCAACCGTCGCCGTCGCTTGTCCGGCGATCACGTAGGGATCGTCATAAGGATGAATGAACACGCGGCCATCATTGGCGGCGGTTTCGGCGGCAAGTGCCCGACTTTCGGCGACGCTTTCGCCGCTCAAGATCACCTCGGCGCCCAACGCTTCGGTGCGGGCGACCTTGGTAAACGGCGTGTTTGCGGGCATATAAATGGTCGCCGGAATACCGAGCCGTTCCGCGTGGTAGCCGACGCCCTGTGCGTGATTGCCTGCCGACGCCGCGACCACACCAGCGCGCCGTTCCGCATCCGAAAGTGCGTTCATCCGCACCAACGATCCGCGGGTCTTAAACGAGCCGGTGACCTGCTGATTTTCCAACTTTAAAAAGACATGCGCGCCGGTGAGTTTCGATAGGGCGGGTGCAGCGATTGAAGGCGTGCGCAACACTTGGCCGTTGAGCACATCGCGGGCCGCAGAAATATCATCCATCGAAATCGGTTTTACATCTGCCATGGTGCGCGGGTCTTACACCCGAAGTACGCCGCTGTCATTTATTTTGCGGCAAAATCCGTAACGTCGAGACGGCTGGCGCATCAAAGCCGAGGTATTTTTGATCCCGCCACAAATCCATCAAATCCGAATAATGATTGGAAAACGGATTGCCCGATTGTCCGGGCACCGCGATGTAACGGGATGGCGCGCCCGACATATCGTGCACAGCCCGAAAGCCCGCCCCATGAACATGGGGGAACGCGCCGTTGAGTCCGGCACTCCTGGGGCTGGCGCCACGGTTCAGCGTACGGTCACCGCCGGGGGTCTCGATCCGCAAATCGAACAAGCCGCCGATGAACGGCAAGCGGCCCAAAAGTTTATGATCGAAATACGCAACGTGCGCATCGCCCCAACGCCAATCGTCGACATCACCGCCATGACTTTGCACCAAGATCATCACGGCATCCGAGAAAGCCGTTTGGGCGAGCGGACGGCAGCTTTCCCGGCGCTGCTGTGTTTTGATTTGGTCACACCAGATGTTTTCTTCGGCCAGCATTTTGCGGAGCGCGTCCGGCCCCGGCAGTTTGAGCACACCGAAAGCACCTTGCAGTTCGTCGGCAAAAATGACGCGCTGCAGGGCGGCAATAAACGTCGCATAGATCAACGGTGCGGCGTCATCCCGCGTCATCGCGCCATCCCACGCCAGCAATTTTTCGCGGGCTTTGTATGCGGCACCACTGAGCGTTAGGCCCTGTAAAATCGGCCTCCATGCAGCTGCGGTGATATCAACGACGTCGCCCTGCATGGCTTGAAAATCATCCATGCTGAATTTTTTAGGTGCCTCGAGCAACTGCGCCAGACGATCCCCGCGCACCGGCGCCGGCCAGTCGCCATCGAGCGGAAAGCCCAAATCATCCAGGCCTGCCGTCCGCTCGTTGGCATTGCTCACTATACCGCCAGGCGGATTACGCAGCGCCGACAATCGGTTCGCTGCATTGACGGCCCGCCAGCGCACATCTCCCGGCTGCAACGGCAATCGTCCGCTATAACCGTCGCGCCTCGGCACATCGCCGGCGTGCACTGACGCGATGCCGCCATAGCTGTCGGCTAAAAACACATTCATAAGCGGTGCGCGAAAGCGGGCGAGGGCGTCGATACCTTCATCGATGGTTCGGGCACTGTTCAACCCAGCCAGCGCATCCGGCGAGGTATCATCGACGCTGAGCGCCGTCGCCATCAGCGCAATGCCGTCATCGCCGGTGCCCTCCAAGACGGTTCCTGCAATCACAGGAGCGGCTTTTGAAAACATCAACGTAATGTCACGGGGCGTGCCGTCTTTGACGCTAACCGTTTGCGTGATCCTGCGGCCCACGTTGGCGGCCTTGATGCGCACCACGTCCTGCAGATCGGCCTCGTTTGAGGTCATGCTCCAAGCCAGCGATTGCGTGCGGCCCAACACCACGAACGGCACACCCGGTGCGGTCGCGCCTTCGACCCAGTCCGTGCCGACCTCAAGCCGCGCCATGTACCACGTACCTGGCAGGGTAAGTCCCAGGTGCGG
Organism: Rhodospirillales bacterium; assembly: GCA_017857825.1. Lineage (GTDB taxonomy): Bacteria > Pseudomonadota > Alphaproteobacteria > Rhodospirillales > Casp-alpha2 > UBA4479. The sequence continues at coordinate 741 of JAFMCK010000269.1, read as the reverse complement.
ATCACCGGCCAGCAACGCGCCCCCCGATGTGCTTTTGCCGGGCGCCATCGCCCACGCATTCGATGCCCCCTTGGGGTAAGGCAAGGTGCGGGGTGGCAAAGCGCTGAAGCGGGTGGTTTTGGGTGCCGCAGAAGATCGTGCAGCGGCTTCCTTCGCCAACGCCGGCCAGAGAACGCGCAGCTTCTCTATATCGATCGACCCCAAATAAGTCTCCCGCGCCAGATCGTCCCGCCAACGACCGCTCAGTTGGTACGCCATCAAACGCCCCCAGAGCAGACCGTGATGCGGCGCCCAAGGCGCCGGGCGAAATTGCAGCACCAGGAACTCCGGCGGCAGCAAGGCATCGTGGTTGTTGACGAACGCATTGATGCCATCGGCATAGGCGCGAAGCGCCGTTTGCGTGTCGGTATCCAACACCTCAAACTGTGCCCGCGCCAACGCGTCCAGATTTAGGCGCCGTTGCGCAATATCAAGATCAAGGGTGGCCTCGCCGATCACTTCCGACAGCGTGCCGAGCGCGAACCGGCGCAAACTTTCCATCTGCCACAGGCGGTCTTGCGCGTGCGCAAAGCCGATCCCGAACCAAGCATCATGCCAGTCCTCAGCCTGTACCGTGACCAAACCGTGTTCGGTACGTTTGATGTTCAAGGGGGCGTCGATACCGGCAACCCGCATCTCACCATCGGTGCGGGGCAGGGACTGCACCAACCACCCCCACAGCCCGGCGAGTCCCAAGGCGAA
>JAFMCK010000268.1 GCA_017857825.1 Rhodospirillales bacterium | reverse complement strand
AACAACCAGACAATCTGGCCGCTTCAGTGGTGGATTATTGCTCCGGCGTTCTCAGTGGATGAATATTTCAAAAAATATGCGTACATTGACGTATGAACATGCTCATCAAAATACTGATCGCCGCATTTCTCATGCCGATATCGGCCATGGCCGAACCGCTTGAGATTACAGTAACACCAATACCTTTGTATGCCGACAATCCCGACCGCATCACCGTTGGCGCATTAACCTACAAAGGCGGGCTGCATTTGCGCGCAGGCGATCCGCGCTTCGGCGGATTTTCCGGGCTGGGCGTCAGCGCCGATGGTGCCCGCATCGTCAGTGTTTCTGATCGCGGCATGTCGCTTTCGGCGAAGCTAAGCTACGACGGTCGCGGCAATTTAAACGGCCTCACGGATACGGACCTCGGCGCGCTGGCGGACCTGAATGGCGAGAGCTTGGTCGGCAAGCGATGGTCCGATGCGGAATCAATGAGCCCCGGCGTTGAAGGTGAAATCATCGTCGCGTTTGAGCGCGATCACCGTCTATGGCGTTACGATCCAGGCGCGACAAATGCCCGCGCGCTTAGGCCACCGGACGAACTGGCCGGTCTATCGGGCAACGCCGGCATCGAGGCATTGACGCTGTTGAACGACGGTCGCTTGTTCGCCATCGCCGAAGGCTCAACCGACGAAGACGGCAGCGTCGCCTGGGTCAGCAAACCCGATGGCTGGGAAGTATTGATTTACATCACCGGCAACGGTTTTCGCCCAACCGGCGCGGCCACATTGCCCAACGGCGACGTATTGGTTTTGGAACGTTTTTACACACCACGCGCCGGCGTGCGTATCCGCATCAAACATGTCACCGCGCGTGCGATCTTTGCCGGCGCCGAAGTGACCGGCGAGATCATCGCCGATCTGCGCCCACCGATGAGCATCGACAACTTTGAAGGCATCGATGTCCGACAAGGACGCGACGGCGAGACGCTGGTCTATCTGATCTCAGACGACAATTTCAACGATGATCAACGTACTTTGCTGCTGATGTTTGCGCTGGGCGGGTAGGGGTAGGGGACGTGTCCAACCTCCTGCAAGGGCCATCTTGAAGGATTGCTGCACGTCCGCGACGTCAGCAGCACCATACAACAACCAACGTCACCCCCGCGCAGGCGGGGGTCCATCCTGACCGTGGATTCCCGCCTGCGCGGGAATGACAGCATAGGGCGGTAGGTGCGCGCATGCGGGGATGGATGTTGCTCTGAAAACACCTACATTAGCGTATGAATCTTTTTAACCTCACGCTGTGCCTTTTGGTCGCGACGACCCTTGCCACCGCATCGGTGCAGGCGGCACCGGTCGAATTCATGCATAGGGGCGTTAAGATTATCGGCAAAGACTTGCCGGCGGATGCGCGCTACGACATCGAGATTATGCCGGCGGTTACGGGGGCGCAGCGGGTTAAAGAAGCACTCGATATTCTTTATGACCATTCAGCGTTCAATGGCGCTGCGATTGATCGACTGAAGGTCAACGGCAACGTCATCATCATCTACGATCCCACGTTTCCAAAGCGCGAACTGACGCAAATCACGATTGCCGCCTTTTTGCCGGACTTTTATCAGGCCGACGGCAATATCAAGGATTTCGTTTCCGTCGTCGGACGTTACGGCGCCAAATGGTCAGCGCGCGACCTCGCTGCCGTGCTGGCGCATGAATTGACCGGACACGGCATCCAGCATCTGCGCGGTCGGCTTGAACTCGTACGCGAAGTCGATTTGGAATGCGAGGCGTATCTGTATCAGGAAAATGCCTACCAGGATTTAGGCTTCAATAAACAAAGCCAGGACATGATCAATTTTCGCCAAGTGTTGGAACGGCATTGGTGTGCAGACTTTCGACGCTGGCAACGGAACACCCGAGCGCCCGCACTCGCAAGCTGGGATCAACTCAATCCGGATGTCCCGAAGATCCTCGACGATTATTTGCACTACATTGATGCGCTCGGCAAAAGCGGCGTTGCAGGTCGCGCCATTGATAACGCATCGGCTGAGAAAGATCGCAACAGCCGCCAACGATTGGCAACGCTCGCCGCCAGCGACGATCCGGAGATGCATTTCCAACTCGCGCTGATATACCGGGCTGGAATCGGCACCGACGCCAATCCCAACGCGGCTCTTGAATGGATGACAAAAGCCGCCGACGCCGGCCATGCGAAAGCGCAGTTTGAACTCGGTAAAATGTATTGGCGCGGGCAGGGTGCGCCCGTCGACAAGCCGGTCGCCGTCACTTGGACCCGCAAAGCAGCGGAGTCGGGGATTGTCCCAGCGGCGTATACCTATGGTGCCATGCTGGTCAACGGTGACGGAGTCGCCAAAGACCGGGATGCCGGAATCATGTGGATCAAAAAAGCGGCTGACCACGATTTTACGCCGGCCATCGCAGCACTGCAAAAACTCGGGGTAAAGTGATCAATCATGCAGTTTCGCACATTGATATTTTTTGCACTGGCACTCGGTCTTGCCGCGCTGATTTGGTTTTTAAGTGCGCAATATCCGGGCGCGCTCGACAGTGACATAGAGCAGGCAAATTTGGTCCGCGCACTTTTGATTTTGACGCTCATCGGCTCCGGTATTGTTTTCGTGCCACGCAGCAACCTTAAAGGGGCCGCGAAAAGTATTGCGATATGGTTTTTGCTCGGCGCTGGCGTGCTGGCAATTTATACCCTGCGCGATGACTTCGCACTGTTGGCGACACGCATGGGCGGCGAGATCGTGCCGTCCGATGGACAACAAATCAGCAACAACGCGATCACCGTGCAGCGCAGCCGAGACGGCCACTTCAAAGTCTCGGTCGAAGTGAACGGTACGCCCGTGCGGTTCTTGATCGATACCGGCGCCAGCATCGTCACGCTCAGCCCAGAGGATGCGGCCAGGGTCGGCTTTGATCCGAGCACACTTGATTACGTGCAGCGCTTTTCAACGGCGAACGGCACCACGTTCGGCGCACCCGTGCGCCTGGACCGGCTGCAGGTCGGCCCGATCCGCGCCGATGATGTGCGCGGCGCCGTATTGTCGGACGGCAATTCGTCATTGCTCGGCATGAGTTTCCTGAGCCGCTTATCGTCGTACCGCGTCGACGGTGACACCATGACGCTGGTGGAATAGCGACCTCTGCCGCCTTCCGCCCGCAACGCATATTTACCCAAACCATAACGCCTTATTAATAAATTGCTGCCAAGGTGCGCTCTTGGTTGGGACTGTGGTCACACAGAACGTGGTAGAAGGATACCCGCGGTCCATGGGGTTGTTCGACGAATTAAAGCGACGTGCGCGTCACGTGCTGGGTCCTTTTCTTGGGATCGTGGTCGTTGCGTACTTTGTGTATCACACCGTGCATGGTGAGCGCGGTGTGCTTGCGTATGTGCAAATGCGTGAACACGTCGCCGACGCCCGCGGCAACCTGAACCGCCTTCAAGCCGAACAGAAATTTTGGGAACACCGCGTCAAGCTGCTGTATCCCGCTAGCATTGACCGCGACATGCTCGACGAGCGTGTCCGCCTGATGCTGGGCTACGCCCGCGCCGATGACATCGTCATCATTGTCGATGCCGTTCAGACATCCGAGCAGATAGAAGGAGAACCCCGATGAGTTCGCTTGCTGATACCCTAGAGACGCCATACTACGCCGCGATTATTGAATCCACGCCGCACGAAGAGTCTGCCGCGTCAGAAAACATTACCACTGCCGACAGGCTGGTCTCGTTGGCCGTGCGCCGTCCGGGCTTTTTGGGTCTTGAGACCGCACGCGGTGTCGATGGTCGCGCATTGACCGTCGCATATTGGCGCGAGCTTGCCGACGTCGAAGGTTGGACCATGGCCGGTCAATCGAACGCCAACAGCGAATTGAACCTCGAAGTCAAACGGGTCGCCAATGCCGCCGACAATGCGGCACGCGCACTTTATGTCGTCCCCGAAGAGAGCCGCGCCGTTTGGCGGTACACCTGATAGGAGGCCATCATGGCCCGATTTGATCCAAGGCGCGATCCGCCATACTTCGCCGTGATCGGACGCACAGCACCGCCCGGCATCGATGCCGGACAATATATGGACGCGAGCGAGCGCAGTATCGGACGC
>JAFMCK010000031.1 GCA_017857825.1 Rhodospirillales bacterium | reverse complement strand
TAAAAAAATGACCGGTACTGCGCGCGAGACTTTATATCAGGTGATCTCTGATACTGCCGATATCGGTGTCGGTATCGCCACGGTCGACGATATCGATCTGTTGAACATTTTGGGCGCAACCATGAAAGCGATGGGCGATGCGGTGCGCGCGCTCAAACCAGCGCCGGACTATGCGCTGATCGATGGAAACCGACTGCCCGTGCTCACATGCGCCGGCGCATGCGTCGTCAAAGGGGATAGCAAATCGATGTCGATTGCCGCCGCATCGGTGATCGCTAAAGTGACCCGTGATCGGATCATGAAAGACCTGGACCAATGCTATCCGGGGTACGGTTGGGCGCAAAACGCGGGTTATGGCACAAAGCAGCATATGGACGCGTTAACCCGGTTGGGGGCGACGCCGGCGCACCGAAAAAGTTTCGCGCCGGTGCGCAAGATATTGTCCGAAGGACAACCATAAGCGCCACATGTTGCTGGTTAACGATCTGCTAACCCATTGAATCCATTTAATTGTTGACGGCGAATCCCGACTGACTCAGGATGCGCCGCATGGGCAAAACGAAAACAAAATCCTGGGTCAATCAAATCCACGTCGGTGAGTGTGTTGCGCTAATGAACGCGATGCCTGAGGCCAGTGTGGATATGGTTTTTGCAGATCCACCGTATAATCTGCAGCTGACCGGCGACTTGATGCGCCCGGAAAGTCAAAAGAAAGTGGATGCGGTCGACAATGACTGGGACCAGTTCGACTCCTTTAAAGTCTATGATGATTTCAGCAAAGACTGGTTGGCGGCAGCACGTCGCGTATTGAAGCCGAACGGCACACTTTGGGTGATCGGCAGCTATCACAACATTTTCCGGGTCGGCGCGACGCTGCAAGATCTCGGCTATTGGATCCTCAACGATGTGGTTTGGCGCAAAGCCAACCCGATGCCGAACTTCCGTGGACGGCGTTTTACCAACGCCCATGAAACCATGATCTGGTGCGCGCGCGACGAGACCAGCAAATACCGCTTTAACTATGAGTCGATGAAAGCGCTGAACGACGATCTGCAAATGCGCTCCGACTGGTACCTGCCGATTTGTTCCGGCGGTGAGCGACTTAAAGACGAAAACGGCAAGAAAGCCCACCCAACGCAAAAGCCCGAGCCGCTCTTACATCGGGTCATCATGGCCTCGACCGAGGTCGACGATGTGATCTTGGACCCGTTTTTCGGCACCGGCACCACCGGTGCCGTGGCCAAGCGGTTGGGGCGAAATTGGATCGGACTAGAACGGGAGACCGACTACGTGGGATACGCAGAAAAGCGAATTGCAGAGGTTGTCCGCTTGGCACCGGACGAGATGCTCAACTCACCGTCTAAGCGTGACGAGCCTCGGGTCCCGTTCGGTTGGCTGGTGGAACGCGGTATGTTGCAGCCGGGTACCGTTTTGACCGATCAGAAGCGTCGCCATAAGGCACGGGTCCGGGCTGACGGCACGCTGATTTCCGCAGATTTTAAAGGCTCGATCCACCAAGTTGGCGCGCATGTGCAAAACCTACCGGCCTGCAACGGCTGGACCTTCTGGTGCGTGGATATCGAAGGCGGCACCGTGCCGATCGACGTTTTCCGTCAAAAAATCCGCGCCGAGCTGCATTGATTTCGTCAACGGCGAAGCGATGCATTCAAGCCGTCACGGACGTGGCGCTCGACCGATAGCGCGAGTGCTTTGCGATCCGGATAGGCGGCTACCGTCAAAGGTGGCATGAAGGTGACCTCAACGCTCGCGCCACGCAGGCCGAATACCGTCATCAAGTGCCCGAACAGGGTCATCTCACCATACCATGCATAGAGATCGCTTAAGTATCCCTTCAAAGGGCGACCGTCCGCATACACGGTGTAGGCGATGGAGACTGGCTGCACATGTAGCGGGCTGCTCGCGGTCGCCGGATCGACTGCGGCGAACAACGACGTCTTGAACGGCAGCACGCTGCATCCGTTGCTGGATGTTCCTTCCGGGAAAAAGATCAAACGCGCGCCTGTGTTCATCAATTTTGCTAATTGCGCGCTGTCCTGTCGCGCGTGGCGTCGGTCGCGGGTGACGAATACGGTGTTTGCGAGCTTTGCCAGCCAGCCGAATACGGGCCAGTCGGCAACCTCGCTCTTTGCTACAAAACGCGCATCGGTGCAGTCGCCCAACACGATAATATCGAGATACGAGACATGGTTCGCCGCGAACATCACCCCGGGATCGCTCAAAGGTGCGCCGATGACCTGCACCTTGAGGCCACAAATCATTTTGGTCAGCCCATACCAGGCGGCGCCGATCTTTCGTTTAAGCCGCTGGTTCGCCAGCCCGGCCAACGCATACGGGCCAACCAGCAAACCCGTAAGGATGACAAACGCCACCCCACGCATCGCCATGCGCCCGAACGATGGCGTGGTGGCAATATAGTCGTCTAAGACATCGCCTAAGACTTGTAGTGGCGAAGGTATCTCTCGGTAATTTTCTTGCATTCTACGATCACACAAATATCCGTGGTGTTAAATTGATGGTCGATCACGGCACCCTCGCCGACGACACCGCCGACGCGTAAGTAACCTTTAATCAACGGCGGCAGTTCGCTGAGCGCCGAGCGCCGGTCGAGCCAATCCGGTGCGACTTGACCCATTTCCACATAATTGTCGTCGAGAGCACGTGGGCGAATGTCGGCAGGTGCCAAATGAAAATGATGCAGGTAGGAGAGGCCCGATTGAATGGCGAGGGGATCGGTGCCAGGAAAACTTGCGCAGCCAAACATCATCTGGATTTGATGGGCATCAAGGTATTCGGCAATGCCGCGCCACAACAGTTGCATCACCGTACCGGACCGATAATCGCGATGTACACACGATCGCCCAAGTTCGACGATCTCGCCGGGATAGTGCATCAGCGACGTAAGATCGAATTCACCCCGTGAGTAAAAGCCCGCACCTTTGATGGCTTCACTCTTGCGCAGCATGCGGTAGGTACCGACCACAAATGGACGACCATTTGAGCGCGCCTGATCAATCACCAGCAAGTGATCGCAATAGGCATCGTATGCATCGGCGTCGCTTTGCGTACGGCGTGCGGTCAACGATGGGGCCGCCCCCAATTCTTCGTAGAAAACTTGATAACGCAAATGCTGGGCGGCTTCGACTTCCAGCGGATGTTCGGCTCTGCGTACCAACAAATTGCGAACGTCGATCGTATCTTTCATAGCTCCTCCTCCCCCGGCATAAAAGAGCCAGGCAAGATAAAGGCGGCCTCATGCCACCAGCACGCATTGCGCGTCTACGCATAAGTCGCAGAGAGAAGGAGAGAATTCAAATAAACGTTACATGTAAAAAACGTGGCAAATTTATGTAATGAATCACTATTATTCCGTACTTATTGCGCACTTACCTCTGCTACGTCATTTGTTGTAAGTAGAGCTGAAATAAAATTGCAAAGCGCGGCAACGCGCCGATCTATGTCGTCTTTACCCATGCCATGGAGCCGCCCCATGCAGGCGGGGCTTTTCCGAGATTTGGACAAAAAAACGGAGCCACAAGGGCCCCGTCTTTAATGTCTCTTAGGTTTTGACGTTTAGCGCGTTGGCACCGGTACGTCGGTCGAATAATCGTAAAAACCGCGGCCGGTCTTGCGACCCAGCCAACCGGCTTCAACGTATTTTACCAACAGCGGGCAAGGCCGATATTTGGTGTCGGCGAGGCCGTCGTGCAGCACATGCATCACGGCTAAGCAGGTATCGAGACCGATGAAGTCGGCAAGCTCTAACGGACCCATCGGGTGGTTGGTACCCAACTTCATCGCCGTATCGATGGCATCGACCGAGCCGACGCCTTCATAGAGCGTATAAACGGCTTCGTTGATCATCGGCAGCAAAATGCGGTTGACGATAAAAGCCGGGAAATCTTCGGCGTTTACGGCTCGCTTCTTCAGTCGTCCGGTCAGTTCGCGGATCGTGTCATACGTTACTTCGTCCGTGGCAATGCCCCGGATCAGTTCGACCAATTCCATACGCGGCACCGGGTTCATGAAGTGCATACCCAGGAATTTACCAGGACGGTCGGTCTGCGCACCCAAACGCGTGATCGAAATCGACGACGTGTTTGATGCGATCAGCGCCTCTTCTTTCAGGATCGGGCAGAGCGTGTGAAGAATTTTTTTCTTCACGTTTTCATCTTCGCTGGCGGCTTCGATGACGAAGTCACAGTCGGCGAGAGATGCATACTCGGTGCTCGTTGAGATGTGCGCGATTGCCGCATCGACATCCTCGGCGGCGAATTCGCCGCGCTTCACCTGGCGTGCCATGCCTTTATGGATCTTGTCCATGCCGGCGCTGAGCGCATCTTCGCTGATGTCGAGCATCCGGACATCGAAGCCGGCTTGGGCGCACACATGCGCGATACCGCTGCCCATCTGGCCTGACCCGATAACGCCAATCGTTTTGATGTTCACCGACATGGTTGAGTTCTCCTCGCCGTCAAATGCGGCGTCGACATGCTTGTCCATTTAAATTCCGTTCTCATTTTCTCTGGTTTATTTGTCCAACGCGGCTGACAGGGCCGGGACTGCGTCAAAGAGGTCCGCGACCAGGCCGTAGTCGGCGACCTGAAAAATGGGTGCTTCCTCGTCTTTGTTGATCGCGACGATTACTTTGCTGTCCTTCATGCCGGCGAGGTGCTGGATTGCCCCCGAAATTCCGACAGCGACATAAAGATCAGGCGCCACGACCTTGCCGGTTTGCCCGACTTGGTAATCATTTGGAACGAAGCCGGCATCGACCGCTGCTCGAGACGCGCCGACGGCGGCGCCCAGTTTATCGGCGATCTCTTCCAGCATCGAAAAATTGTCGCCCGACTGCATGCCACGGCCACCGGAAATCACGATGTTGGCGCTGGTCAATTCAGGGCGTTCTGATTTCGTCAGATTTTGTGAGACGAACTCGGAAAGTTCACTCTTGGCGGCACCGTCAATCTGCTCAACAGACGCTGAGCCGCCTTCGCTCGGCGCCGCATCAAATGCGGTGGCGCGAACGGTGATGACTTTGACCGCATCCGTCGATTGCACGGTCGCCATGGCGTTGCCGGCATATATCGGGCGCACAAAAGTATCTGCACTGACGATGCCGGAAATTTCGGAAATCTGCTGAACATCTAGTTTGGCGGCGACGCGCGGCATAATGTTTTTGCCCGACGTCGACGCTGGCGCGATGATATAGTCATACCCGTCGGTGAGGCTCAGGATCAAATCTGCCATGCCTTCGGCCAGTGAATATGCGTAGTGATCGGCATCCGCGTGCAGCACTTTGCTGACGCCCGCGACCTTTGCCAATTCTTCGGCAACGGTGGCGCAGTCTTTGCCGGCAACAATCGCGGTGACGTCACCTAATTCTGCAGCGGCAGTGATTGCGTTCAGCGTGACAGGTCGAAGTGCGGCGTTGTCATGATCTGCGAATAAAAGAACGTTGGCCATGTCAGATCACCTTCGCTTCGTTTTTCAGTTTGTCGACCAGCTCCGCCACGTCGGAGACTTTGACGCCGCCTTGACGTTTTGGCGGCTCTTCGACTTTGACGGTCTTAAGGCGCGGCGTTATGTCGACGCCCAGATCGGCCGGGCTCATGGTGTCGATCTGCTTCTTTTTGGCCTTCATGATATTCGGCAGAGATGCATACCGCGGCTCGTTCAAGCGCAGGTCCGTCGTCATCACCATCGGCATCGTAACCTTGATGGTCTCAAGGCCGCCATCGATTTCGCGGGTGACGGTCGCATCGCCCTCGCCGATTTCAAGTTTTGAGGCAAATGTCGCCTGTGGCCAATCTAAAAGGGCCGAGAGCATTTGGCCGGTTTGATTGGAGTCATCATCAATGGCTTGTTTGCCGACAATCACCAGATCAGGGCTTTCTTTGTCGCACACGGCTTTTAATAGCTTGGCGACGGCCAACGGCTGCACCTCGTCATCGGTTTCGATGAGAATGCCGCGATCAGCGCCCATGGCGAGTGCGGTACGGATGGTTTCTTGTGACTGGGCCGGTCCAATGGACACGGCGATCAGTTCGTCAATCTTGCCAGCCTCTTTCAGGCGCACACCTTCTTCGACGGCAATTTCGTCGAACGGGTTCATAGACATTTTGACGTTTTGAAGTTCAACGCCCGATTGGTCAGGCTTTACACGGATCTTGACGTTGTAGTCGACCACCCGCTTAACAGCGACGAGTGCCTTCATGAATTCTCCTAGCGCCGCCGATGGCGGACTCCCGACTCCCCAAGATATAATGGCGAAAGCGGCGACATCTCCCCCGAGCCGTCGTTTCGCAGTCGCAACATTAGGCCGTGACCCATGGGGGGTCAAGGCGCGTTTACGACATAAATGTAAACTGAAGCGACGGTTTTCGGCGTTTTCCTGGGCATTTTCCGGGATTTTCACGCAATATTAGTCTGCGCTTTTTATTGTGCGCCCGCTCAGCGATGCTGGCCTGGGACCCACAACACATCGGTCGCACCGTTGTCATTCACTTTGCGTGATAGCTGAAAAAGGTGGTCTGAGAGACGATTGATATACTTCAGTGCGGCCGGGTTGATGTCTTCAACCTCTGCCAACTCAGTCATCAGACGCTCGGCACGACGCGACACTGTGCGCGCCAGATGAAGATAGCTGGCCGCCGCAGAGCCGCCCGGCAGAATGAATGATTTCAAGGTTTCGAGATCATCGTTCATCGCGTCGATCTCGGTTTCTAAACGATCCACTTGCGCCTCAACGATGCGAAGTGCGCCATCAGACCGATTGCCCCCGTCGGGTGTGCAGAGGTCAGCGCCTAAGTCGAACAAATCGTTTTGAATGCGTGCCAGCATCGCATCGACATCACCCGTGGTGTGCAGACGTGCGATGCCGATCACCGCATTCAACTCGTCGGTGGTGCCGTAGGCAGCGACCCGGACGTTATGCTTTTTGACGCGATCCCCGCTGCCGAGTGAGGTTTCACCGGCATCGCCGCCGCGCGTGTAGATTTTTGAAAGCGTAACCAATTTAGTTCCCCATCAGTATGGCTGCGGTGTGAAAAGCTCAGCGGCCGGCTAAAAACATGATCAGCGCGAACAGGATCAACGCTATGCCTTGGCCGATAACGCGCGCGCGCATCAGGTTATTGGAATTCTTTTTATAAAACTCGCCATTGCGCGCAAAGCCGATTAATCCCACGACCAAGATCGCCAAAGTGGCGAACATCGCGAAGCCCAGCAGAAACGGTAAAAAGCTCTCCATACTGTTTATATAGGCGTCGGAATCCGTTTTCGCGACCGTTTATTCGCTAAGGCGTCAGAAAATCGTCAAACGATGGTCATGTTGTTGCAGTCAATGCCGCGCATGCTGAAAAGCCTTGAATCACTGCGAATATCGATAGGAAATAAGCGCTATGTCTGATCTGCAAGACCTCTCATTCGACGACTTCGACAAATGGCGTCGCCCGCCACCAACTATCACCGATTTTGATCGCGTATTGGCAACGGCCATGTCGAGGCGCGGCGTGTTGCGCGCAGGGGTTGGCGCGGGGGCGACGGCTTTGGCGCTCAGCGGGTCGGCGATGGTACCGCTCGCGGCGATGGCGTCATCCCGGTTTGCTTTTGAGGCCGTGCGCGCAAGTACCTTGGATACGGTGACCGTTCCCGACGGCTATCAATGGGATGTCTTGACCCGATGGGGTGATCCGTTGTGGTCGGATGGCGCGGCTTTCGATCAACAAAGTCGCGGCACGGCGGCAAGTCAGCGACGCGCGGTCGGCGACAACAATGACGGCATGGGCGTTTTTTCTAAAGACGGGCGCCACGTGCTGGCGGTGAACAATGAATACGTTAATCGGGACATCCTGCACGGCAATCGTGCCGACAATAAACCGGTCAATGCCGATGACGTGGCAAAATCCAAGGCCGCGCACGGGGTGTCGGTCATGGAAATTGTGCCTGACGGCGACGGCTGGGCGGTGCAGTTGGATTCGGATTTGAACCGGCGCATCACTGCCGATACGCCGATGCAGTTGACCGGACCCGCTGCGGGCCATGATCTATTGAAGACCGCTGCGGACCCAAGTGGGACAAAGGTTTTGGGCACATTCAACAATTGCGGTTACGGACAAACGCCTTGGGGCACATATCTAACGTGCGAAGAAAACTTCAACGGCTATTTCTCGGCGTCGGATGATACTTTCGACGTGCCTGATGATTTCAAACGTTATGGCATCGGCAAGAAAGACCGCGGTTATGCCTGGGCGATGGCGGATGAACGCTTTGATATCGCCAAGCACCCGAACGAGCCGAATCGTTTTGGCTATGTCGTTGAAATCGATCCGCTCAACCCGACCTCAATGCCGAAAAAGCGCACCGCGCTTGGACGGTTTAAACATGAAAACGCAGCCCTGGTGATCGCTGAGAGTGGCCATGTTGTGGTCTATTTAGGGGATGATGAGCGCGGCGAATTTTTATACAAGTTCGTCAGTCGTGATCGGTATCAGCCCGCCGGCGATAATGCCGAATTGCTGGCGGACGGCACGCTTTACGTGGCCAAATTCAACGATGATCAGACCGGACGATGGATCGCGCTGACACCCGAGACCACGGGCATGGCATCGAAGGCCGAAATCTGCGTGCATACCCGCCAAGCGGCGTCGGCGGTGGGTGCCACCACCATGGATCGTCCGGAGTGGGTTGCGGCGCATCCGATGCGAGCCGAAGCGTACGTCGCGCTGACCAACAACAAAAACCGCGGCAAAAAACCCAACAAAGGTGGTGACGCGACACCGGTCGGCGGTCCGAACCCGCGCGCCGAAAACAACTATGGTCAAATCGTGCGTTGGCGACCCGCAGATGGTGACCACACAGACGTTGCATTCACATGGGATATTTTTGTGCTCGCCGGAAACCCGGTCGTGCACAAAGACGCTTACGGCGGCTCAAAAAATATCAACGCGGAAAATATGTTCAATTCGCCGGACGGCCTCGCCTTCGACAGCTTGGGCAATCTGTGGATTCAGACCGACGGTAAGTATTCCAACGAAGGCGACTTTGCAGGGCAGGGTAACAACCAAATGCTGCAGGCCGACCCCGACACCGGCGAAATTCGCCGTTTCATGGTCGGGCCCAAAGAATGCGAAATCACGGGGTTATGTTGGGCACCCGACAAACGCACGATGTTTGTGGGCATTCAGCATCCGGGCGAAAAAGGCGGCAGTCATTTTCCGGACGGCGGCAACTCCGTACCGCGATCCTGCATCGTTCAGATACGTCGTGATGATGGAAAGGTGATCGGTTAGTTAATCCCTCTCCCCCGCTACGCGGGAAAGAGGGATAGCGTCTCCTAAGCTTCCAGGACCCGGTTGACGGCACTGACCAGCGCGGTCAGGGATGCCTTGGTGATGTTTTTGTGGCGACCGACGCCGAACACCGGCGGGCCATCGCCGCGGCTCATCTCGACATACGCGACAGCATCGGCACCCGACCCCATGCCGACGGCGTGTTCGTGATAGCTGACCACTTTCAGGTCTTCCAGAATATACGTGTTCAAGGATGTTAAGAACGCATCGATTGGCCCGGCGCCTTTGCCTTTGAGTAAGACCTCTTTGCCGTTGTCGGTGATGTTGGCGGTGAGTTCGCGGACCTCGCTCGCGTGGGTGTCAGGGACGGAGCGGTGGTCAATGAACCGGAAACGACCGTTCGGCTGCGTCAGATATTCGTTTTCGAATATCCGCCAAATTTCCGCCGAGGTCAGCTCTTTGCCGGTGTCGTCGGCTTGGTGTTGGACGACGCCAGAGAATTCGATTTGCAGCCGACGCGGCATCTCGAACCCGAAATCGGTTTCCATCACATAAGCGACCCCGCCTTTGCCGGACTGCGAGTTAATGCGAATCACGGCTTCATAACTGCGGCCCACGTCCATCGGATCAATCGGCAGATAGGGGACATCCCAGGCTTCGCTGTTCGATGTTTTCAGCGCCGACAGACCTTTTTTGATCGCATCCTGGTGTGAGCCGGAAAATGCCGTGAACACCAAATCACCAACATAAGGATGACGTGGATGCACGGGCAGTTGGTTGCAGTATTCCGCGACGCGCATGACGTCATTGATGTTGGTGAAATCCAAACACGGATCGATGCCTTGTGTGTACATGTTCAACGCCAGTGTGACGACGTCGACGTTGCCGGTACGCTCACCATTGCCGAACAACGTGCCTTCGATACGGTCTGCGCCAGCCATCACGCCCAACTCGGCAGCGGCAACGCCGGTGCCGCGGTCGTTGTGCGGATGCAGGCTGAGCACGATAGAATCCCGTCTGGCCAGATTGCGGTGCATCCATTCAATCTGGTCGGCGTAAATATTGGCGGACGACATTTCGACGGTGGCAGGCAGGTTCAGGATCGCCGGCTTTTCCGGTGTCGGCTCCCACACGTCCATCACCGCATCGCTGATGTCACGGGCGAACTCCATCTCGGTGCCGGTAAAGCTTTCTGGCGAGTACTGATAGACGATCTCGCCGTCCGTGACTTTTTCGCCCAACTCGCGGACCAGCTTGGCGCCGTCCGTAGCGATCTGCGTAATCCCGTCCATATCCAAGTTGAAGACGACCCGTCGCTGAGCGGTCGAGGTGGAGTTATAGACGTGCACGATAGATCGACGTGCGCCTTTGATGGCCTCATAGGTGCGCTCGATCAACGCCGCGCGGGCCTGTGTCAGGACCTGGATCGTCACGTCGTCAGGAATCATGTTTTCTTCGATCAACTGGCGGCAGAAGTCGAAGTCGGTTTGCGAGGCAGCGGGGAAACCGATCTCGATTTCCTTGAAGCCTAACTCGACCAGCTTTTCGAACATGCGGCGTTTACGCTCGGGTCCCATCGGCTCGATCAGTGCCTGGTTGCCGTCCCGCAAGTCGACCGAGCACCAGATCGGTGCTTTTTCGATGACTTTGCTGGGCCATTGCCGGTCGGGCAGATCAATTGGTTTAAACGCCGCGTACTTTGCGCCTGGGTTCATATGCTTGGTGGTCATTTTTCTCTCCTCCGCCCGGATCGGCTGCGTTGTCTGTGTTATGCGCCGAAGGGGCTTAATGTCGCGTAAAAATTTGAAAGGTCAAATTGCTTCTAAGTCGGTCGCCGGCGGCAGGCGGAAGCCTGCGCAGTCCCGCGACCGCACGTAAGTCGAAGGCTCAGGCGGCGGGGCGCAAAGATGCGCTTGAAAAAAGTATCCATCATGTTGGTGGTCTCGATGAAAAAGGGAACGAAAACGGCGCAGGCGTGACCCGGCGTCCGGTTAGGACACCGGGCGAATAAGTGCGAGCAGTAGGTTCCGTTTGATCATCATAATGCTTGTAAACTAAGCATCACGTAGCCGCCGGTCAAGAGTGTCGGTTCGTGCTAAGACCCGCGTCGCGCAAACATCATACCGATGCCGGTACAGATGAGCAGCGTGCCGGTGATGCCGTGGCGAATGCGGACGCGTTTTGCGCCGACCAAAAAGCCCCGTAATCGTCCTGCCAGAAGCGCGTAGCCGCCATCTAACAAAAGCGCGATCACCACGAAAGTTGCGCTCAATAATGCGACCTGCGGGCCGGCTGGCTTGCTCGGGTCAATGAACTGCGGAAAGAACGCGACGAAGAAAAAGATCGTTTTTGGGTTCGTCAGCGCTACCACAAAACCATGCCAAAAAACGCCCTTCGGTTTCTTGTCGGCAGGCAGGAAGCCGTCAGCCTCAATCGTCCGCTTCAACGCCGTGCGCCATTCGCGAACACCGAGGTAAATCAGATAGACAACGCCGGCCCAGCGTACCCATTCGAACAGATCGCCGGCTGCCGCCATCATCCCCGTCAGGCCGAAACCGCCGGCCGTGATCAGGATCGACGTGCCCGTGTTCGCGCCGACCGATGTCAGCACGCCGGTGCGCATGCCGTGTTTAAGGGAATTTGCGATGACCAGGGTGACAATCGGCCCCGGCATCAACACCAGTGCTGAGGCTGCGACGACAAACGCGATGTAAAGCTCTGTATCAACGGGCAAGGGATGCACTCCGGCTAAATGAGAGCATCACAAATCCATGAAATCGCGCTCGCGTCAATCATCTGAAAAAAACGAAAGGGACGCGTGCTCACCGCATCAATTTGGGGTGGGCACGCGTCCCGAAGGGATAGCAATTTTCGGAAGCTGTTAGCCGATTTCGTGGTTGGCCATGATTTCCAAAGCACGGACCATGGCGGAGTGATCCCACGCGGCGCCACCATTGGCGGCACAGGTGTTGAACAACTCTTGTGCGGTGGCGGTGTTCGGGAGGGCGACGCCCAAGGCCTTGGCACCTTGCAGGGCTAGGTTCAGATCCTTTTGATGCAATTCGATGCGGAAGCCCGGATCAAAGGTACGTTTGTACATTCGCTCGCCATGCACTTCCAAAATCCGTGAAGATGCCAAACCGCCCATCAAGGCGGCGCGGACTTTTTCTGGATCGGCCCCAGCTTTGGAGGCAAACACCATCGCTTCGCCGACGGCTTCGATGGTCAAAGCGACGATGATTTGATTGGCAACCTTGGTGGTCTGGCCGATGCCGTTGCCACCGACCAGGGTCACGTTCTTGCCCATCTTTTCGAACACCGGAATTGCGCGATCAAAGTCGGCCTGACTACCGCCAACCATAATGGTCAAAGACGCGGCCTTCGCGCCGACTTCACCGCCGGAAACCGGCGCATCCAAGTAAGCGCAGCCAAGGTCATTGATCTTTTTCGCGAATTCTTTGGTTTCAATTGGCGAAATCGAACTCATGTCGATCACCAGTTTGCCTTTGCTAAGGCCCGCGGCGACCCCGTTTTCGCCGAACAGGGTTTCTTCCACCTGCGGGGTGTCGGGCACGATGGTGATGATAATATCAGCCGCTTCGGCGACGGCTTTGCGACTG
This sequence comes from Rhodospirillales bacterium, assembly GCA_017857825.1. Taxonomy (GTDB): domain Bacteria; phylum Pseudomonadota; class Alphaproteobacteria; order Rhodospirillales; family Casp-alpha2; genus UBA4479. Next base: position 8,604 of record JAFMCK010000031.1, on the reverse strand, counting down.
TCCAAAACCTTGAGGCCTTTGCCGATCATCTCGTCCGACGGCTGCGAGCGATGCACTGCCGTCGATACTTCATAGCCCGCGTCGAGCAGATGACCGGCCATGGGCGCACCCATAATGCCGAGGCCGATAAATCCAATTTTTTCCATAACAATTGTCTCCTCAAGTTCGATTTATTAATTATTGCGTGGCGGCTTTGAACCAGCCCAAGCCCGCAACGGTGTCGCCGGCGGGCTTGTACTCGCAGCCGATCCAACCGTCGTATCCGATAGAGTCAATATGTGAGAACAGGAACGGATAATTCAACTCGCCGGTACCAGGCTCATGGCGGCCTGGGTTGTCGGCGAGCTGCATGTGCTTGATCATCGCGAGGTTTTCCTGCATGACGCGCGACACGTCACCTTCCATAATCTGCATATGATAGATGTCGTATTGCACGAACAGATTATCCGAGCCGACGGCATTGATGATGTCGATGGCTTGCTGGGTGTGCGTCAGGTAAAAACCCGGGATGTCGCGAGTGTTAATCGGCTCAATCAACAGGCGGATGCCGGCCGCTTTCAGTTTATCGGCGGCATAGCGCAAGTTGGAAATAAACGTGTCTTGTGCAATCGCCGGGCCGACGTCGGGCGTCGGAATGCCGGCTAAGCAGTTGACCTGTTTGCAGTCCAACGTTGTTGCGTAGTTGATGGCTGTGTCGACGCCGGCTTTGAATTCATCCATACGATCCGGCAGCACGGCGATGCCGCGCTCGCCACCGGCCCAATCGCCAGCGGGTAGGTTGTGCAGAACTTGCGTTAGGTTGAACGCGTCCAGTTTCGCTTTCAGATCAGCAGCGTCATAATCGTAGGGAAACAAATACTCGACGCCGGTAAAGTCTGCCTTCGCGGCAGCTTCGAAGCGATCCATGAAGTCGACTTCGTTGAACAACATGGTCAGGTTGGCGCAAAACTTAGGCATAGGTGATCTCCTTGTAATCTCGATAGCGGCATGAATACGTCTTGTGTGGGTGGCGTGTGCTAGCCGGCATCCGCCATCGAGGTGTCGTTTTCCGCTTCGCGACTCATGTCGAACGGGCGTTTCAGCGACAAATTCGGATCCAAGCACAAAACATCTTCGAATTCGTTGATGTTGTCGACCTCTGTGCCCATCGCGATGTTGGTGACCCGCTCCAGAATGAATTCTAAGACCACGGGCACCTGGTGTTCTTCCATCAGGGCCTTCGCTTTGGCGAAACCGTCTTTGAACTCGTTCGGGCTTTTGATCCGGACCGCTTTGCAACCGAGACCTTCGGCAACAGCGACGTGATCAACGCCGTACCCGCGCGGTGCATCGCCGTCATCTTCTGCGTTGATGTTATCGAACGCGAGTGACACTTCGAAGTCCATATCCATACCTTTTTGCGCTTGGCGGATCAGGCCTAGGTATGAGTTGTTCACGACAACGTGCAGGTATGGCAACTTGTGCTGTGCGCCGACCGCCAGCTCTTCGATCAGGAACTGGAAATCATAGTCACCCGACAGCGCCACGATGTTGGCATCCGGGCGAGCTGCACGCACACCAAGTGCCGCCGGCAACGTCCAACCGAGCGGACCTGCCTGGCCACAGTTAATCCAATGGCGCGGATTATACACTTTTAAGAACTGCGCGCCGGCGATCTGGCTGAGGCCGATGGTCGTCACATAAATCGTGTTGCGGTCGAACTCTTGATTCATTTCTTCATACACGCGCTGCGGCTTCAACGGTACGTCGTCGAAGTGAGTTTTGCGCAGCATCACGCTCTTGCGGTGCTGACAGCTCTCCACCCATGCCGTGTAGTCCTTGAGCTTGCCAGCAGCTTTGCGTTCTTTGGCAATCTCAACAAATAGTTCAAGGGCAACCTTGGCGTCGGATACGATCCCGAAATCAGGCTCGAAGATGCGACCGATTTGCGTTGGCTCAATGTCGACGTGCACAAACTTTCGTCCGGCTGTGTACTTATCGATTGAGCCGGTGTGGCGGTTGGCCCAGCGGTTGCCGACCCCGAGCACGAAATCAGAAAGGCCGAACGTCGCGTTGCCATAGCGGTGGCTCGTTTGCAGGCCGACCATACCGGCCATCAAGCCGTGGTCATCGGGAATCGTGCCCCATCCCATCAGCGTCGGGATCACCGGTACGTTCAAAGTCTCAGCCAACTCTACCAATAAATTTGATGCGTCCGCATTGATGATGCCGCCACCCGCAACGATCAGGGGGAAGTCGTGATCCAGTAGCATGTTCAAAGCCTTCTCGCACTGCGCGCGGCTGGCTTTGGATTTGAAGACGTCCATCGGCTGATAAGTGTCGGGATCAAATTCGATCTCGGCGATCTGAACGTCGATCGGTAAATCGATGTGCACCGGTCCTGGACGACCTGACCGCATCAGATGGAACGCCTTTTGGAAAACATACGGCACTAAGCCGGGCTCCATGACGGTTGTTGACCATTTGCTGACCGGGGCTGCAATCGACGAGATGTCGATGGCTTGGAAGTCTTCTTTATCAAGCTTCGCGCGCGGCGCTTGGCCGGTGATGGTCAGGATCGGAATGCTGTCGGCGCTCGCTGAATACAGGCCGGTGATCATGTCGGTCCCTGCGGGGCCGGAGGTGCCGATGCACACACCGATATTGCCGGCGACGGCGCGGGTGTAGCCTTCGGCCATGTGCGATGCGCCCTCGACGTGACGGGCGAGCACGTGGCGGATCGAGCCGCGCTTTTTCATGGCATTGTAAAACGGATTAATGGCGGCGCCCGGCACACCGAAAGCGCAATTCACGCCTTCTTTTTCCAGTACCAACACAGCAGCATCTACAGCGCGCATCTTCGGCATGACGTTTACTCCATCATAAGGTTGTATTTTTGTTACGCTTATTATGCTGAAGTGATTTTATTTTTCAATTTTTCTAAAATATTATTTTATAATATAAAAAATATTCGTAAGGTGCTGTTTTTATGAGGGAAAAATTTTTCCAAAAATGCTTTTATTTTTTAATTGATAAAAAATTTTTTCAAATATATTCATTAAATGAGATTTTCAGATCGGATAAGTTATGGACAAAGGCGAAAAACGCTCTCGTGGTCGGCCCAGAAATACGGACGGTCCGCCACAAATAGCCGGCGTTCAATCGCTGGAACGCGCGATCTCGATCATGGAAGTGGTCGCCGAGGGAGAAGGGCTATCATTGACTGAAGTCGCAGAAGCGACGGGCCTGCCAGCTTCGACCGCGTATCGTATTTTGGTGACGTTCCAAGGTCATGGCATGGCCGAGTTTGATGAAGTGCGCCAGCTTTGGCACGTTGGTGTGACCACGTTCCGCATGGGCTCGTCCTTCGTTCGTCGTCGTAAATTAGCAGAGCACGGGCGCGGCGTGATGCGGCGCCTGCAAGCGGCAACCGGCGAGACGGCGAATCTTGCGGTCGCTGATGCTGACGGCGTGGTGTTTGTCAGCCAAGTCGAGACGCATCAGCCGATCCGTGCTTTCTTTCGGCCGGGTACCCGCGGGGATTATCATTCCAGTGGCATCGGCAAAGCGATCTTGGCGTTTACCGACGAACAAAGCGTTCTCGATATTACAATGCGCAACGGTTTGGCTCCCTATACGGAGCACACGCACCGCGATGTGAATACGCTGTTCGCCGACCTTGCAACAATCCGCGCGCGCGGATGGTCGGTCGATGACGAGGAACGGAATCTGGGTATGCGATGCGTCGCTGCGCCGATCTTTAATGAGTATGGGGAGCCTATCGCCGGCATTTCCATCTCCGGGCCGGCAGTTCGGGTGACGCCGGCGGTTGATTCTCCGTTTGGCGTCCTCGTCTACGACGCGGCTGTGGAGATCACGGCGCAATTTGGTGGATTGTGGCCGACGGATAGTACCGCGCGGGCCTAGAGTTTTTTAGTGTACACGTATTCGACGGATTGCGACGCATCGGCGCGCTGGATGACGCCGTGTTGGCGTTGATAATTGAGCCGATCATAGAGGCGATGCGCTTTTAGGAATCTGGAATCCGTATACAGCATCATCATGTTTGCCTTCATGCTTTTGCGCGCTGAGGCCTCGGCCAATTTACAAAGTGCTTCGCCGATGCCGCGCCCGCGTGCCCTACTTGATACGTAAAGTTTATGCAAACGTGCAACGCCCGGCGCGTCCGTCGGGGTGATTGCCACGGTGCCGCAGATCGTCTCCTGGCATTCTGCGACCCAAAACCGACCGCCCAGCCCAGAAAACGCACTCGCGGGTGCTTTCAGTTCAGGCTCTTCCTCGTCGACCAATAAAACGCATCCCTGGTATTCGCCATAGATGTCGTTGATTAAGTCAATCACCTGTTCGGAATCGCTGTCTTCGACGCCACGCACAATGACATCGGCGACGCGGGTCGCAATTGACGGCGTTTGCGACGGCCTCTGCATCAACATATCAGTTGCGTCCTTCCAACAAGCCGCGTGCCACCACTTGCGCCTGAATTTCGGCGGCGCCTTCAAAGATATTTAAGATGCGGGCATCACACAGCACCCGGGAAATCGGGTATTCCAAGGCATAGCCGTTGCCGCCGTGAATCTGCAGCGCCCCATCTGCGTTGGCCCATGCGACCCGTGCTGCCAATAGCTTCGCCATACCGGCTTCGATATCGCAGCGGCGTTCGGAGTCTTTTTCGCGGCCTGAAAAATATGTCAGCTGTCGGGCGATCATGGTTTCGACGGCCATCCAGGCCAACTTCTCGTGGACGCGCGGGAATGCATAGATGGGCTTTTTGAATTGCACCCGTTCGGTGGCATAGGTGAGCCCGAGTTCCATCGCGTTTTGTGCCACGCCGACGGCACGTGCTGCTGTTTGAATGCGCGCGCTTTCGAACGTTGCCATCAACTGTTTAAAGCCTTGCCCCTCTTCGCAGCCCAGCAATTGCGAAGCGGGCACTTCGAGGCCATCAAAGCCGAGTTCGTATTCTTTCATGCCCCGATAACCAAGCACCTCGATCTCGCCGCCGGTCATGCCGTCCAGCGGGAACGGGTCGGCATCGGTGCCGCGCGGCTTTTCAATCAAGAACATCGACAAACCCTTGTAGCCGGGCTCGTCGGGGTCTGTGCGGGCCAGCAACGTCATCATGTCGGAGCGGGACGCATGCGTGATCCATGTCTTGTTGCCAGTGATGCGGTAAACATCGCCGTCACGCACGGCGCGAGTCTTAAGCGACGCCAGGTCGGACCCGGTGCCGGGTTCGGTGAACACGGCCGTCGGTAAAATTTCACCCGTAGATATCTTCGGCAGATAATGTGTTTTTTGCGCGTCGGTGCCGCCGAGACGGATTAACTCAGCGGCGATTTCAGAGCGCGTACCGAGCGAGCCGACGCCGATGTAGGCGCGGGACAATTCTTCGGTGACCACGCACATCGCCATTTTGCCCAGACCGAGGCCGCCGTTCTCTTCGGGCACCGTCAAGCCGAATACGCCGAGCTCAGCCATTTGCTCGACGATTTCGATTGGGATCAGCTCGTCCTTCAAATGCCAAGAATGCGCATCGGGGGCTACTTGCTCGTTGGCAAAGCGGCGGAACTGGTCTCGGACCATATCCAAGGTTTCGTCGGAAAGACCCGGCGCGCCGTAGTGACCATCGCGGATCAGTTCGGCGATGCGCGTACGCACACCCGGCGTGTTGCCCGCGGCCATTAAGGAGCGAACAGCATCGTCTGACAAAAATGCGTGGTGCGCGGCTTCGTCAATGCCGACGTCGGCGGGCCGCACGAACTCAAGCTGACTGATCGCGATGCCGCCCGAAAGCTGATTCAGATACTCGCCGAATGCAGCCTGCACCATCAACTGCTCGAGTTCGCCGAAACGGCCTTCGGCCTCAAGTCGCTCCCCCCAGTTGCGCATCTGCCGGAGTCCGGTGACATAGGTCGCAACCCACGCCAATCCATGCACGGCGGTTTGGTGTTGTTCTATCAGCGCGCCGGACGGGCGGCCGTCTTTAACCACAAGGGCGGCGACGCCATTGCGTGCTGCGCCATAAAGCGCGTCGGCGGCAGCCAATGCGTGATCGGTGCACGGCATCAGACCTTCAATTAAGGGCGTCGCTGTGTGTCCGCTTGCGTCCATGGGTTCATCCCCCAACATTGCTGACGTTTTGGGGCGGCTATGTATACCGCTCCTCAACGGTCGATTAATTTAGGGATTTTAGCCTTCGATGCAATCTTCGAGCGTGCGTCGACCAGGCCGCTTCGCTTGAACCAAAACCGCCATGTTGCCGGGTTTGTGCAGGTTACGCAGCATTTTGGTGTGCGCGGCTGGGATGTCTTCCCACGAGAATACTTCTGACATGCACGGATCAAGACGTCGCTCGATCACCAGTTGGTTGGCCTGGCTGGCTTGTTTAAGGTTCGCGAAGTGACTGCCTTGGATCCGCTTTTGACGCATCCATACAAACCGCGCATCCATGGTCAGGTTGTAGCCGGTGGTGCCGGCACAGAACACGACCATGCCGCCACGCTTTACGATGTTGCAGCTGACCGGGAATGTCGCTTCGCCCGGATGCTCAAACACGAAATCGACATCGTTGCCTTTGCCGGTGATGTCCCAAATCGCTTTGCCGAACTTGCGGGTTTCTTTCATATAGTCTTTGAAGCCGTCGCCATTGACCGGCGGCAGTTGGCCCCAACAGTTGAAATCTTTGCGGTTGATCACGCCTTTGGCGCCGAGGCTGAGCACGAACTCGCGCTTGTCTTCTTCGGAAATTACACCGATCGCGTTGGCGCCGGCGACGGCGATCAATTGTACCGCCATCGAGCCCAAACCGCCGGACGCGCCCCACACCAACACGTTATGACCCGGACGAAGGATGTGTGGGCGGTGGCCGAACAGCATTCGATATGCGGTCGCCAGCGTCAGCATGTAGCACGCGCTTTCTTCCCATGTCAGGTGCTTGGGGCGCAGCATGCACTGGCGGTCCTGGACGCGACAGAATTGTGAGAACGAACCGTCCGGCGTCTCGTAACCCCAGATGCGTTGTGAGGTCGAGAACATCGGATCGCCGCCGTTACATTCTTCGTCGTCGCCGTCATCTTGATTGCAGTGCACGACGACTTCATCGCCGACCTTAAAGCGTTTCACCTTCGAGCCGACGGCCCAAACAATACCGGACGCATCCGAACCTGCGATATGATAGGGGGCTTTGTGATAATCGAACGGCGAGATCGGGGTGCCCATTGCGGCCCACACGCCGTTGTAGTTGACGCCGGCGGCCATCACCATGATCAGCACGTCATGGCTGTCCAATTCCGGGACATCGACGACTTCGACCTGCATCGCACTTTCCGGCTCGCCATGACGCTCTTGGCGGATCGCCCAGGCGTACATTTGTTTCGGCACATGGCCAAGAGGCGGGATCTCGCCCATCTCGTACAAATCTTTTTGCGGCTGGTTGGATTGGAATTCGATGATTTCAGCAGTGTCGGTCATAGCGCGTCCCCTATTGTTTTTTTACTGGAACCGCGCGCCTCCCAACACTGCGGTTCTCCCCATTCACATTACGTTTTGCTGCAATGCAGAAATATTCTTAACCGTTTTGCGCTTTCTTCGCAATGCACAAATTGCTAGATTTATCGGTGAATTTTCACTATTTTGAAATATAGTTACAAAAAAATATCAAACGACAGAATTTAACGCCTACATGGGGGCTGCAATGAAAGATAATTACGTGGCGTCAAATGCTGCACAAGCGAAGCCGGACTCCGAGATTGAACGGGATCGGCCTTGGCTGTTTCGAACCTATTCCGGGCATTCCTCTGCGGCGAAATCGAATGAACTGTACCGGGCCAATTTGGGGCGCGGGCAAACGGGTCTATCCATTGCCTTCGATCTGCCGACCCAAACCGGATATGACAGCGATCATCCGCTGGCCCGGGGCGAGGTCGGCAAGGTTGGTGTGCCGATCTCGCATTTAGGTGACATGCAGACCCTGCTGGATGGCATCCCACTTGAAAAAATGAACACGTCGATGACCATCAACGCGCCGGCCGCGTGGTTGCTGGCGTTGTATGTGGCGGCGGCGGAACGTCAAGGCGTCGCCCGTGACCAACTATCGGGCACGGTGCAGAACGACATCATCAAAGAATACCTTTCCAGGGGCACGTATATTTTTCCGCCGGCGCCCAGCATGAAATTGATCGCAGATACGGTCAGCTTTACGTATCGGGAAATTCCGAAATGGAATCCGATCAACGTGTGCTCGTACCATCTGCAAGAAGCCGGTGCGACGCCGAACCAGGAACTCGCGTTCGCGCTCGCGATTGCGATTGAAGTGCTGGACACGGTGCGCCCCCGCGTGCCTGCCGAAGACTTTCCGTTGGTTGCAGGCCGCATCAGCTTTTTTGTAAACGCAGGCGTTCGGTTCGTGACAGAGATGTGCAAGATGCGCGCCTTCACAGATTTGTGGGACGAGATTTTGCGCGAGCGATATGGGGTCGAAGATCCAAAACTCCGGCGCTTCCGCTACGGTGTGCAGGTCAATTCTTTGGGCCTGACCGAGCAGCAGCCGGAAAACAATGTCTATCGTATTTTGTTGGAAATGCTTGCGGTGACGTTGTCGAAAAA
>JAFMCK010000267.1 GCA_017857825.1 Rhodospirillales bacterium | reverse complement strand
CGGCTCGGCTTTACCGTGCCCGAAACGATGTTCCCGATCGGCTGGCTGCAACGCGTGATGCACCGCGATCAAATTCAAGATGGAGGCCGCTGCATCCAAAAACGAGTCGATCAACGTCGATAGCAGGCTGACGGAGTCGGTCAAAACCCAGGCGGCAAATTTGGTCGCGATCAACACAAGCGCCACGGATACCGACGCAATGGCGGCGACCCGCATCAAGCCTCCGCCGGCGATTAACGCCTGCGCGCCGCCGACCGAGCCTGCATCTGGATTTGGCGGGGTGTGGGTGACATTCACGGGAATAGGCGCTCCGTCGCCCAGCCACCGTCGGTGCGGTGATAAACAATCCGCTCATGTAGGCGAAACTTGCCGTCGGACCAGAATTCAATGGCCTGGGGAACGACCCGAAAGCCCGACCAATGCGGCGGACGCGGCACTTCACCGATACCGTACTTCGCGGCAAACTCGGCGACGCGACGTTCCAGCACAAACATACCTTCCATCGGGCGTGATTGTTCGGACGCCCAGGCACCGATCCGGCTGCCCCGTGCACGTGATTGATAATATTCATCTGCCTCAGCCTCCGAGACCGGCTCGGCGACACCTTCAACCCGCACTTGGCGGCGTAAGCTTTTCCAATGGAAATTCAGCGCGACGTTGCTGTTGCCGGCAAGCTCGCGGCCTTTTCGGCTTTCCAGATTGGTATAGAAAACGAAACCGCTCTCATCAAAATCCTTCAACAAAACCATGCGCGACGACGGGCGCCCGTCAGCGTCGACGGTCGCCAAGTTCATGGCGTTCGGATCATTGGTCTCACTCTGTTCCGCCTTAGCAAACCATTCTTGAAAAAAGGCAAATGGATCTTTGGGTTCCGTCATTTTATCTCACGCTGTTTACTGTGCCGCCATCCCCCCGCTTGATACCGCGCCGACGCCGGAGAGTCGATGCTTTGAAATATGTTGAGGTGCAGCGCGCCGTTTTCAAGATTGCGCCCGGCCACAGTTCATGGTGATCTAAGATTATGACAATATCTCGCCCCTTGATGATCTTGAGCCTATGCGCGGCCTTGGCGGCGTGCAGCCAAACGCCCGTGCAGCCCTCGTTGCAGACCACCTATCCGACCGACAGCACCGAAGTTGCCGCGCTCGCTGCGGATACGGTGTCCGGCAAATGGGATTCCAGCGACCTCAAGGACGCGTTAAACCCGGACGACCGACTTTACGCACAACGCACCGTGCAAGATGCACTCGAATATAATAAGGCCGGTCAGATCGCGACGTGGCGCAACCCTGCCAGTGGCAATTCGGGCACCGTGGCGCCCGAGCGCACCTTAAAGAATGCCGCCGGCAACGATTGCCGCACCTTCTCAACTGCCGTGTTTGCGGATGGCGAACGTTATACCAGCACCGGCACTGCATGCCGAGACCGATCCGGACAATAGCGCGTGCCGGGATGACACCGCCGGGGCTGCAACGCCGTTGGTGCGTGATCCTCGTCTTCATCATTTGTGTCTTTCCAGGCCTGGCATTCGCCAACGAAACGCCTGTCACATTTCAAAGCCGCAACGGTGACATATTGCAGGCGATTTATGCGCCACCCCGCAGTGGCGCCCCAGCACCTGCCGTCCTCATCATGCATGGATGCGGGGGGCTTTTTACAAAGTCCGGCAAAATAAAAAGCCGCGAGCGGGCGTGGCTGGCGCTGTTCCAGGCCGAGGGCTGGGCCGTGCTGATGCCGGATAGTTTCGGCTCGCGTGGCGCACGCGGCAGCCAATGCAAAGTCAAAAAGCGCGTGGCCAACGAGGACGACTTGCGGCCCTTGGACGCTGCCGGCGCGCTGAAATTTTTATCCACCCGACCCGAAATTGACCCGACGCGGATCGTGATCGCCGGTTGGTCGAACGGCGCGATGACCACGCTATATACGGTCCGCGAAGGCAGCCCTGCGGCCCCCGAACCCGGCATGCAAGATTTTCGCGCGGCCCTCATGTTTTATCCGGGCTGCTCGACGATCAACAAAGCATATTCTGACTATCGCAGCCGCATCCCGGCGCTGATTCAACACGGCGCCGCCGATGATTGGACGCTGGCCGCACCTTGCGTTGACCTCGTGAAGGCAGCCAATCGTCGCGGCAGCGCGCTTATGGAAATCGATAGCTATGAAGGTGCTTACCACGGCTTTGATCATCCGACATCACGCATGCATCAGGTGGAGACGCGCTCAAGTTCAACCGCAAGCGGGCTCAGAACCGTCCATGTCGGTGGCGATCCGCACGTTCGCGAAAAAGCAATCGCGCGTACGATAGGATGGCTTCGCCAACAATTGTCACAATGAATTCTTCATTTATCGGCATCCGTATCTTGTCGCAAGAAGCGGTGAAGCCTAGTCTTTTCCAATCATTTGGAGTACATCATGACAGACCCGATCCTCAAAGACTGCATCAATCCGACCTGCCCGTTTTCCGGCGAGCCTGTGGCCGCCGGTAGTCTTGCCGTCTATCGCGGGCACACTGTCGGTTTTTGCAACCCGGGCTGCCGCGACAAGTTCGCCGATAATCCGGACGACTACAAAGATGCCAAAGCTTTGTTCGATGAGCGCATCGACGCGCTAGAGGCATAGTCATGGGCAACCACATCATCGACAACATCAATGCTTTGGAAGCGGTCTATGACGCACCGCCGTCCGACGCGTCGCTGATTAAGGAAAGCGCGGTGATAACGGACACCTACCGCACATTAATCGAAGCCGCGCCGTTCGTTGCATTGGCGTCAAGCGGCCCAGAGGGCTTGGATTGCTCGCCCCGCGGAGATCTCAACGGCTTTGTGCGCATCCATGATCCAAAAACCTTGATGATCCCCGACCGGCGCGGCAACAATCGTATTGATACTTTACGCAATATCGTCCGCGATCCCCGCATCGCCCTATTATTTCTGATTCCGGGCTCGGGTACGACGCTGCGCGTCAACGGCACCGCACAATTGAGCATCGAGCCCGAACTGCTGGACAGCTTCGCCGAGCAAGGTAAACCGCCCCGTTCTGTCATCGTAATCCATATCGAGACGATCTATTTTCAATGCGCACGTGCGATCATGCGTGCCAAACTTTGGGACCCGGCCAGCCAGATTGATCCAAAATCTCTGCCGAGCGCCGGGGATATCCTCAGCGAACAATCAATCGCACGCAACGACGACCCTTTTGACGGCGGTGCCTACGACGCGGAATGGCCAGGCCGCGCCGCAAAGTCCCTGTGGTAGGGCGTTCAGCGACATCTTCGAGGCGGCAAACCGCGTCCGTAAGATGACGGCTGGGGCTTGCAAAACGACCTTATTGTTCGGCGTTGCAACGCTCGGTTTTAAAGCGGCCCTGCCATACCGCTTCGGCGATACATAAAATTTTATATAATTTGCCTGTAAATAATTGTTTTAAAAGATGAAAATTATTCTTGCGCAGGAGTCCGATCCGGTCACATAGTTTCTGAGAATCGGTTGAGGTTCACCTGGGAATTGTGACATGAAGAAACTCGCGGCCCCCATTCTGAGTGTAATAATGCTGAGCGGTTGCGCAGTCCCCGTCGCTGTTAGCGTTGTATCGTTGGTTGCAGACGGGGTCTCATATGTGACCACCGAAAAATCGTTGACCGATCATGGCCTGTCCATGATGTCAGGGAACGATTGCGCCATGTATCGGATGATCACCACCGGCTATGTCTGTCACCCCTACGAGACGGAAGACGTTGCCATCGCCGCGAACGATGAGGCGTCTGCTGAAAACCTTTGGCCGTCTTTGGTTGCGCATGGCTATACGACGTCCGCGTATCAAAGCGTCACCGACGTCAGAACGGCGCCCGTCGTCACACCTGTCGTTAAGGTCGAAGACATGCCTATGGCTGGCGTCTATATGGTCATTGCATCAGGGCGTGATCATCGTGCCGCCGAACATGTGGCATCGCATTTTGCCGACGCCTCGGCCCGCATTTTCGCGCAGGCCGCTGCGCCGAACAAAAATATCTTTCGTGTCGTCGCAGGCCCAATCACAGAAGCACAGTACCCGGCTGCACAAGCGTATGCGCGGCAACGCGGGATCCCCAAGGTTTGGGCGCTGATGATTGAAGACCACGATTGGCGCGCGGGTCAATTGATCTTGG
>JAFMCK010000266.1 GCA_017857825.1 Rhodospirillales bacterium | reverse complement strand
TCGGTGACGAGGCCGTATACATAGGCTTGCTCGGCATTGGCACGTACGGTGGGGAATTCTGAAATATCGGCACCCGCCGCAAATGCTTTATCGCCGGCACCTTTGATGATAATGCAGCGCACTGCGTCGTCGTCGTTCAAAAGTTCGATGGTGTCAGTCAGTGCACGCCATGCGTCCAGGGTCAGCGCGTTGCGTTTTTTTGGATTGTTGAGCGTAACGATGGCGATCATGCCGTCGCGCTCAAGTAAAACCGGTTGCGTATCAAAGGCTTCCATTGTGTCCATCATACATTCAACCCCCGTGTTGGCGCGCCGTCGATCCAGGTGCGCACGTTTTCTGCGGCTTCGGTATAAACAATTTCATACAGCTCTTTGACGACGTAGCCGGTGTGCCCGGTGAGCACGGCGTTTTCTAAGCTGCGCAGCGGGTGATCGGTCGGTAGCGGCTCGACATCGTAAACGTCGATGCCGGCGCCGCCGATGTCGCCGTTTTGCAGGGCTTGCACCATCGCGGCTTCGTCGACGATCGGGCCCCGTGATGTGTTCACCAAATAGCTAGTCGGCTTCATCATCTGGAATTCGTCAGCACCCACCAAACCGGTCGAACGCTCGCTCAAAATCAGATGGATCGAGATGATATCGGATTCCTTGAACAGGGTTTCTTTATCGACGCGCGTGACGCCGACTTCGGCGCAGCGTTCATCGGTGAGGTTTTCCGACCACGCGATGACGTTCATTTCCATGGCTAGGCCGAACTTGGCGACACGTGCGCCAAGTTTACCGAGCCCAAGAATGCCGAGCGTCCGCCCGTTCAAACTTTCCGAGACGTAGCCCTGCCAGCCGCCGTTCCGCATGACGTGGCTTTCTTTGGAAATCTTTTTTACCAAATCCATGATCAATCCGACCGCATGCTCGGCGGCCGGATACGGCAGCATTTGCGTGCCGCTCACGACGATGCCCTTGGCTTTGGCATGGTCCATATCGATGGCCAAGTTGCGCATGCCGGTGGTGACGATCAATTTTAGGTTTGGCAGCTTGTCGATCTGCGAGGCCGGAAAGCGCGTGCGCTCACGCATGCAGACCAAAATATCGTATGGCGCCAAAGCCGCTGCGATGGCGTCCTCGTCCCAGCCCAAATGTTTATCGAAGACCGTTATCTCGACGGAGTCGTTCAGACCCGACCAGTCTGCGGCGGCGAGCGCTGCGTTCTGATAGTCGTCGAGAATGGCAAGCTTATATGCCTTAGACATCCCCATCTCCCCACTTTTATCACTCAGTTTGTTAGGTGCTTTTTTTAGAAATTTTATTTTAGTCGGTCGCACGCGTTTGCATGAACACCTGCTCACAGACTATAGAAACATGATGCGAGATTCTGTGATATTCAAGATAGAAAACGACATTGCCGTCCTCCGCCTGTGCAACCCACCGGTGAACGCGTTGGGCGCCTCGGTGCGCAAGGCCTTGATCGAAGCCGCGAAAGCCATTTCGGGCGCCGACGTCAAAGCTGTTGTGCTGTTTGGGTATGGGCGATGTTTCTCTGCGGGCGCCGATATTTCCGAATTTGGCATTGAGCCCCCGGCAGGTACACCGACGCTGCCCGAAACCATTGCCGCCATTGAAGACCTGAAAGTCCCTGTGGTCGCAGCTTTGCACGGGTTTGCGTTTGGCGGGGCGTTGGAATTGGCGGTGGGTGCGCATTATCGGATCGCGGCTGCCGGCACCAAGCTCGGCCTGCCTGAAGTTGATATCGGGATCATTCCAGGCGCCGGTGGCACGCAGCGTCTTCCCCGCCTGATCGGCATGAAGGCTGCCGTTGACATGGTCGCCAACGGCACCCGTATCGACGCTGCCCGCGGACACGACCTTGGGTTGATCGACGAAGTGTCGGAAACGGATAGTTTTGAAGCTGCTGCCATCGCGTATGCAATGCACTTGGTGGCCGAAGGTGCCGGGCCACGTCCGACGTCTAAGCGCGAAGATCGGCTCGAAAGTGCCTCCGAGGCGATGGCCCTTTTGGACGAAATCAGAACAAGCATAGCCAAAAAAGCCAAAGGCCGGGTCGCACCGCTGCGCGCCCTTGATGCTTTGGCCGCAGCTACCGGGGGGGATTTTGCCGCCGGCATGGCCACTGAGCGCGCGATCTTTTTAGAACTCCGTGACGGCACGGAAGCCCGCGCCATGCGGCATTTGTTCAAGGCTGAGCGCGCGGCACAAAAAATCGACGATGCGCCCACCGAGCCGCCTGCGGAAATTCACAAAGCCGGGGTCGTCGGCTTCGGCACCATGGGTCAAGGCATTGCGCTGGTGTTGGCGCGTGCCGGTGTTCAGGTGACGGCGGTGGAAATCGATCCGGCGCGGCTTGAGGCCGGTTTGGCGAGTTTAAAAAAGGGCCTGCAAGACCGGGTCGATCGGGGCCGCATGAGCCCGCAGCAAATGCAGGCCGAGCTCGACTTGATCAACGGCACAACGGCGATGTCGGGCCTCGCAGAAGCGGATTTGGTGATCGAAGCAGCGCTCGAAAATATGGACGTGAAGACCGATATTTTCCGCAGTCTGGATGGCATCTGCAAGCCGGGCGCGATCTTAGCGACCAACACGTCGAGCCTGGATCTCGACACCATCGCTGCCGCCACGACCCGGCCTGACAACGTCGCCGGTGCGCACTTTTTTGCGCCGGCTCAGGTGATGAAATTGCTGGAAATCGTGCGAGGTTCAGCCACCTCGGGGGCGACGGCGGCGGCGCTTATGGCACTCGCCAAACGCATCGGTAAGGTTGGTGTCGTCGTTGGCAATGCGTTCGGCTTCGTCGGCAACAGGATGTACCACCGCTACACGTGGCAAGCGTATTTCTTATTGCAAGAAGGCGCGCTGCCGAGCGACGTCGACGCAGCCATGCAGGATTTCGGCTTTCCGCTTGGCTGTCTCGCGGTCGGCGATATTTCCGGTTTGGACGTCGCTTGGCAGGTGCGCAAGGCGCAGCGTGCGGCGGGCGATGTTGACCCCGATGCCCCTTACCCCGTTGTTGCAGACCGGATTTGCGAAAAAGGCTGGTTTGGGCGCAAGACCGGGCGCGGCTGGTATTCGTATGCCGATGGCAAACCGGCAGCGGATGCCGAGGTGGCAGCGCTGATCGAAGCGGTTTCGGCAGAACTCGGTATTGAACGTCGCGCGATCAGCGCCGACGAAATCCGCGAACGTTGCCTGTTCGCGTTGATCAACGAAGGGGCCAGGCTTTTGGGCACGGGTATCGCGGTGCGGCCTGGCGACATCGACGTGGTCTGGCGCTATGGTTATGGCTTCCCGTTGTGGCGCGGCGGCCCGATGTTCATGGCCGACGAAATCGGTATGCAGGATGTTTTAGCGACGTTGCAGCGGCTTGAGGCGGCGTACGGCCCCGCCTTTACCCCGGCACCTTTAATCGCGGCCCGTGCAGCCGCCGGAAAAACGACGCTGGTTGATTGAGGATGCGGCCCATGCTCTCGGGTGGGATTTCAAGACGCCAAGATCGCCGTGCGTGGGGAATGCAGGCCTATGCGGCAGAAATCCGGCCAACGATTTTCTCAAGCAAGTCCAGTGTCGGGGCGCCAAACCATTCTGCCATGATGTCGCGCGCGCTTTGCTTGCCCAAGGCATCTTGAAGGTCGCGAAAAAGCGCACTCAACATGTTCCTAGCGGCCGTCGGCGTCAGCGCCCAAGACCGCGCGAACCCTTGCGCACCGACCGGAACCAAGTTTGTGTTGATGACCGCTGTCATCCAGTTGAGACGTTTGTCGATCTCTGCAAAGTACTGTGCGATTTCGATTTCCGCGCGAAAGCATAACTTTCGCATTTTCGGTGCTTTATAAATTTCCGACCACGCAACGCGTCCACCCTTCTTTTGCGTAAGCTCATCGATGATTTTGTGCGCCTCGCGTTCGTAGCTTGCGAGCCGCTCTTCACCAAACATCAAGAGCAGCACATTGAAAAACCCCGGCAATATGCGCCGCGACAATTGGTCGGGATTTTTACTGAGATCATGCTCATCGGCGAACTGGTGTTCGAACTTATGAACCATCACCCGATGGAAAACTCTGCTTCTGGTCTGTTCGGAGCGGCTTTTTTCGCGCGATAGCGCGACGGCGTCGACAGCCTCAATAAACATCGCTTCGATTTTTG
>JAFMCK010000265.1 GCA_017857825.1 Rhodospirillales bacterium | reverse complement strand
ACGGTTTGTAGGATTTTCGGATTTTTCGGATCGACCTCGATCTTTTTGCGGAGTCGGCTGACTTGGTTGTCGATGCTGCGGTCAAATGGTGCCGCCTCGCGGCCCGCCGTTAAATCGAGCAATTGATCTCGGCTCAATACCATTCCCGGCCGCTGCACCAAGACGTTCAGTAGTTTGAATTCTGCGGTCGACAGCGGCACCGTGACATCATCGTCTGCAACTAATTCGCGGCGCAGGAGATCAAAGGTCCAACGATCAAAGCCGAGGCGCTCCGCATCATTTTTTTCTTTTGGACGCGGCATGGATTGCGCACGGCGCAACACCGCCTTGATGCGGGCCAGCAGTTCGCGGGGGTTAAACGGCTTGGTGACATAATCGTCCGCACCGACTTCGAGGCCGACGATCCGGTCTGTATCTTCGGCCATGGCGGTCAGTAGGATCACCGGTAGTTCTGTACTCTCGCGTAGGTATCTGCATAGCGACAAGCCGTCTTCACCCGGCATCATGACGTCGAGCACGATGAGGTCGGGTGCGGACGTCTTCAGGCTTTCGCGCATCGCTTGGCCACCATCGGCGGTGGATACGCGCATGCCGTTCTTGCTCAGGTATTTGGCAAGCGGCACGCGGATATCGGCGTGATCATCAACGATTAAAATGTGGGGTAAATTGCTCATACCTCCAGGTTATAGACCTGATGGCGGGGTATCGCGTAGGGAAAATTGTATCGGTCTGTCGCAGGCGGTGTTGTTGCGACAAACGGTGACGAAAAGGCGGGTCGGCAGGCACACTTTTGCGACAGGTGGTGGCTATTGTCCTCGCATCAAACGACCTGAAACTTCAAAGCATGAGGACAATGATGAAATATCGTACAAAATTATTGAGCACACTCGGCATCGTCGCCGCACTTGGTGTCGGTGGGTTCGCCGTGGTGTCGCACGCCGACAGTGATTCCTATGAGCGCGGTCGGTACAGTTCGGGGCACAGCGATGACCACGAAGGTCACGGCAAATACGGCGGCAAGCATGCCAAACATGCGATGCGGATGCTTGAGCGCTACGACGTCAATGAAGATGGCGCGTTGGGTCTTGATGAGATCCGAGGCGAGCGTGAGCGTGCATTCAAGGCCGCGGACGCAAACGGTGACGGCGTGCTGACAGTGCAGGAATACGAAGGACTTTGGCTGCAGACCATGCGCCCACGTATGGTGCGAAGTTTTCAAAAGCACGATGATGACGGCGATGGCCGGATCACCAGCGATGACTATTCCAAACGCTTCTATCGTATGATGACGTGGATGGATCAGAACGAAGACGGCCAAATTGATGCCAAAGACATGCGTCGGCATCACGAAGAACACTAAGTGCCAAAATAGCGCGCCTTAAGTGCAGATTGGACGGCTCCAAACCCTATTTAACGGGATTTGGGGCCGTCTTTTGGTAGGCGCAGCGACAGGATATGTCGGCGTGGTCCATCTTGCTGGATCATGATGTCGCCGCCGTGAGCTTCGGCAATAGCACGGATCAGCGGCATACATTTGGCGAGGTTAGTACCGTCGGGCGTGCCGATCGGTGCATTTGGGTTGCTCGGACGTGGTGTCGTGGAAGATTCCGGAGAAATGATCTTTAGCGCCAGCATGCCGCGTTGATCGATCCCGGTTTCGATGTCGATGGTTTGTCCGCGTCCCGTGGATGCGACGGTGGCATCCACCAATTTGCGGATCGCCTGCGTCATGCGTTCGCTGTCGGCGAGCGTTCGAACCTTTGTTGAGCCCCATTTTCGACGTAAAATAACGCCTTTGCGTTGTGCAACGCCGGCCGCGGCACGGCAGGCAGAGTCGACGATTTCTTCTAGATCAATGTAGACCAGCGGACCAAGTGGAATGCCGACACCATGATCGGCAAGCGTGGTGTCGACAGTATCGTTCAGCGATACCAAAAGTTGCGACGCAGCACGGCGGATGTTGCGAGCATACTCGGCGTATCCGTTTGGTTGCACGGGGCCCAACGTTTCTTCGGCGATCATTTCGGAAAAGCCGACAATGGCGGTCAGGGGGGTGCGCAGTTCATGACTCAGGCGGTTTAAAAGGTCGATCAGCGGTTCGGGGCTAACGCTTTCGGCTGGTGTCTCAGACGTAGGCGCTTGCGGACCAACCTCGAAAGGCTGGCCTAGCCGAGCGCCGCATTCTGCGACGAAGTGTTCCAAAAGCTCCGCCACCCGTTTAGAGATATCGATGCGCCGGCGTCGACCATCCATCTGGTCGCGCACTTTGCGGACGGCGTTGCGACGCTCAAGTTCGGCTAAGCCGGTGATCGCCGTGCCTTTGGATAAATTTGTCGACAGATAAATGTCGGTGACGCTGGGGACCATTTCCTGCAGGTGGCACTGCATTAAATAGAACAGAATGTCCCAAGTTGAACGATTGAACGCATCAGGTTGATCTTTGATGTCCAGAAGGTCGGTTAATCGGTCCGAAATATCTCGGTGCCGATATAGTTCATATTTTAAGACATGTCCTACGACGCGTTTGCGTTCGGTCATGTCCGTAATCATAGGAAGCTGCTGTGTATTTGACGGTGATACGTTCATGAGAGCCCTCCAAGGCAACTCAAGAAGCGTATAATCATTCTTCCTGAATGTAAATAGGATTAATTAACAATCCTATTGGGTTTCGCTACCGCGAAGCCCTAAATGCATCATCCAGCCGACAATCAGGCCTTTTACACGTGGCAAAAGCCACAATGACGCTAAAAATGTGACCGGCAGCCAGACCGACAATTGTATCAATATTGATGGGTGCAGGGTCTTTTCCGTGAGTAAAATCAGCGGCACAATGATGTGCCCGACGATGATCATCGTTAAATACGGCGGAAAATCATCGGCTCGAATGTGACCAAGTTCCTGACCACAGGCACTGCACGATGTATGGAGTTTCAAAAACCCATTGAACAGACTGGCCTCGCCGCATCTCGGGCAGGTGCGGCGAAAGCCTCGTGTCACCAACGTGATAAAGCTGGGCAGGGGCGTTTGGATCGAGTGTGCGGGTGTTTCAGGCATGAGGCCTTTTACGCTTTTATTCGTCGAATGACAATGAAGTCCGACGCCGCCGATTTATGGGCCAAGGGATGAAGTGAGGGGGCTCGACCACCGCGAGACGGCAAGCTACGGTACTGATCGCGAATATTTTTAGGGTAGCAATTCAATATGCCGTATCTACCGATTTACGACATTGTCGCGTTGGCGTTGTTTTTTACCGGCTGGGCCGGATATTCGACCTATGCGGACAGCCTCGCGCACGGCAAGCGGCCTGTTGCGGTGGTGATGAACGATTATCGGTTACGCTGGATGGAGCGCATGTTGGAACGCGAAAACCGCATGCCGGACGTGAATATTTCGGTGTCGTTTGTGCGCACGTCGATGATGTTTGCATCGACCTCAATCTTGTTACTGGCGGGGTCGTTGGCGATGTTGGGCCAGATTGAGGCCGTTCGCGAGATCATCGGTGGTTTGGCGTATGCGCGTCCGGCATCGCGAGTATTGATGGAAATTCAGTTGTTTACCCTGACCGCGATCTTTGTCTATGCGTTTTTTAAGTTCGTTTGGGCGGTTCGGCTGTTTAACAATTTGCTGATTTTGCTGGGTGCTGCCCCGCAACCGTTGGACTGTGACGAGGTCATCAAGCGGGAATACCCTAAATACATGGCGCGTTTTGCCGAGCGGGCGTCGAATAATTTTAATCGCGGCACGCGGGCCTATACGTTCGGGCTCGGGTTGTTGCCGTGGCTGTTGCATCCCGCCCTGCTGGTGATCTCGACGCTGGTGGTGATTGCCGTGTTGTATCGGCGCGATTTCCGCTCGGTGTCATTGGAAGTTTTGGAAGATTTGCGTCGCCATCACTAAGAAGATGTGACGGCAAATTAATGCCGCACCCCTTGTGATTGAGGCCGATAGGCGTATATTCCGCGCCATGAATGAAATGCGCCCCTTTGATCTGAGCCTGACCAAGCCGGTGGCCGACACGCGTGTGGTCGTCGCCATGTCCGGTGGTGTCGATAGTGCGACCACGGCCGCGTTAATGGTCGAGGCCGGTTATGATGTGGTCGGCGTGACGCTCCAGCTGTATGACCACGGCGAAGCGGTGCAGAAAAAAGGCGCCTGCTGCGCCGGCC
>JAFMCK010000264.1 GCA_017857825.1 Rhodospirillales bacterium | reverse complement strand
CCGGCGCACCAACCATGGCGCGCGCCAACAACAAGCGTTGAAACTCACCGCCCGACAGCCCCTGCACGTCAGCGCCTGCATGCTCAATGATGCCGACCTCTTCCAAGGCTGCGTCAATCGCATCTTTCGGGTGGCGGGCACTTAAATTCATAAACCGACGCACGCTCAATGGCAGCGTCCAATCGATGCTGAGTTTTTGCGGCACATAACCAATGCTGAGTTTAGGGGCACGTTCAATCACACCGGCATCTGCCTGAATTAGGCCCAACAGCGCGCGCACCGTGGTGCTTTTCCCGGACCCATTCGGGCCGATCAATGTCACGATTTCGCCTTTGCAGACATGAATATCAACGCCCTCAATCAACCAACCGGACGGCCCACGCACGCCGAGGCCACGCGCCGACAGCAAAACGTCCCCGCTGACGCCGGGGCGCGCGGGCGTTGCAGCGACTATGTCTTGTCGGGCTTCATCCATAATGTTATATCATTACACCCATCGGCGATGCCACTCAAGCCCCGATGCAATGCTATGATCGGAGTTCACATGACATTGACTGCCCGCGTTGCCGCTCTCTTTTTCCTGATCGCCCTCACGTCCATCACAACAGCAGCGGCAAGTGACCTTAAGGTCGTGGCGTCGATCAAGCCGGTGCACAGCCTCGTCGCCTCGGTGATGGACGGCATCGGCACGCCGGATTTGATTGTCCGGGGCGCCGCCTCGCCGCATGGCTACGCAATGAAGCCGAGTGACGCGCGCTCGGTCTCTAACGCGCACGCCATATTTTGGATTGGCCCCGGCCTTGAAGGATTCTTGGAAAAGCCGCTGAAAACGTTGGGAGGCGGAGCGCGCGTGGTCCGCCTTGGTCCCGAAGGGCACGACACAGCCGGCCATACACACACCCATGATGAACATGAAGCGGACCTGCATATCTGGCTTGATCCCGGTATGGCCGCAGACATGGTCCGTCAGATCGCCGACACGTTGGCCAGCATCGCACCACAGCACAGCGCCCAATTTGTCGCAAACAGAGACCGCACACTCGGCATCATCGCCGCACTGGAATCCGAGATACGTGTCATTTTGACACCGTTTCGTGATGAACGTGCAGTCGCCCTGCATGATGCCTATGGCCATTTCACGGAACACTTCGAATTGCAGCCGATAATTGCCCTCTCACTGACACCGCAACACCCGCCGGGCGCCGCCCGCGTCGCTGACGTCCGCGCGCAGATTGAACACGAACGGGTTCGCTGCGTGTTTGCCGAGCCACAATTTTCAGAAAAGCTGATCCGTGTTATCGCCGACGGGACCGGCGCCAAAATGGGACGGCTTGATCCGTTGGGCGCGTCCATTGACGAAGGGCCCGCGCTTTACCTTGAGCTGATGCGCGCCCTCGCGCTCGATTTCAGCGGATGCATGAAACAATAAAACACTGAGGCACCCGATACTGCGGCTATTCGTCCGAGCCTCCGAATGTCTCAAAGC
Organism: Rhodospirillales bacterium; assembly: GCA_017857825.1. Classification (GTDB taxonomy): domain Bacteria; phylum Pseudomonadota; class Alphaproteobacteria; order Rhodospirillales; family Casp-alpha2; genus UBA4479. The sequence continues at coordinate 2,691 of JAFMCK010000264.1, read as the reverse complement.
CATCATCGATATCGTAATAATCGCCTTTATCGGCGACATATATGTGTCGGGTCAGATGAAGATCGGTCGGCGCATCCAACGCGCCGGCCATAATCGACATGTTGTCGCTATCGATCCGGCGCCAAAACAAGTTGCCGCCGCACCGGTTGCAAAACCCCCGTTCCGCTTCTGGGGACGAACGGAACCAAGTCAGCGTCTCGTCACTTGAAAATTTGATGTATGCCCTTTTGGCCCGCGTCGCCGCCACAAAGTGCCCAGACGTTTTGCGACATTGCGTGCAATGACAGGCGACCACCGGCCCATCGAAACGGGGCGCAGAAAACGCGACGCCGCCGCACAGGCAACTGCCTGTCACGGCGGACGCATTATTTGTCTCGGCGCTCATACGGGAACTCGCGCGAACGTCCGCACCTCGATAGACCGACGCGGCGGTGCATCAGTAGGCGTTGTCGGATCGGCGAAGGCAGAATGCGGGGTAAATCGCGCGCGACCATCCTGGGCACTGTCATACCCTTTGATCAAAATCGCTTCCGACATGGTCATGTGTGGAAAATAGAACCACTGCTGACCCGGTGCTTTACGCACGCTGTAGATCTTACCGACACGCCCATTCTGGCGCAGATTGATGATCGATGTTTCAACCAGGTCGGACGCCGACAAGCTGGACGCGTCCAGCAGCGCCAACGGCATTTGCATCACCGGCTCGGCGATCGGACGCCACACGTTGATCTGCACCAAGCGATCTTTTGACCAAGCATCGGCGCGCACATCGCCGATCATATCGCGCAGCCTACTGGGCCCTGACTCAACCGTGTAATCGTTGTGTGCATGGCTGGCGGGGCGCCGATACGACGTTTCCGGGTCGGTGACACGGATCGTGTGGTCGAAAACCTCAACCTCAGTGGCGCCGACGGCACCGGCGACGAGCTCGCGTATTTCCGGGTAATAGACCTGCTGTACTTCGGCATCATCTTCGAAGTTGGTGACCAAACTCGGGCGCTTCAAAAACTGAAAGCCTTCGCGGTTGAGGCTGAATGCGCCGGCGCGAATGCGACCGTCGGCGATCAGGACCTCCTGTTCATCCAAACCGCTGCGGCTTGGGGCATCGTCCCCGCTCTTTGGCACAATGACTTCAGGCGCGGTGCCATCAGAGGCGGCAAACAATAATGTCGCACGCACATGGCGTCCGGCGTCGTATTCTTCAGCAAGGTTGCTCATCTGCGTTACTCCTGTGAATTGGCTCATCGAGCCTCTTGTTGACCTCACCATGCGACAGGTGGCACACATCGACAATCCACATTTTTGCGTTTACGCATTGCATTTTTGCATCAATAACGCAAAACTGCAGCGATGAACTTGGAAAGACTATCTTGGGATGACCTGAAATTTGCGCTGGCCTTGGCGCGCCACCCGACGATGAATGCGGCAGCGGGCGCGCTGCTTGTTCACCAAAGCACCGTCAGTCGGCGCATCCATGCGCTTGAAGACGCACTCGGCGTCAAGCTGTTCACCATTGCCGAAGCCGGGATCGTGATGACCGAAGCCGGTCGTGCAGTGGCCAGACGCGCCGAGCGGATCGAAGCGCTGACGGCCGACCTTGAAACCGATATTGAGGCGTCGCGCACCGAAGACCGCCAAGCCGTGCGCATCTCGGCCGTATCAACCTTCATCACCGGTTTTTTGAACGCGCACGCGGTCGCATTCCTGAATAAGAACCCACACATCCGTTTAGATTTCGTCGGTGAAGAACGCAACGTGGTGTTGGAACGCGGCGAAGCCGACATCGCCATTCGTCATGCCCGTCCCAGCAGCGGCGCCGCGCGCATTCGAAAACTCGCCGATCTAGCTTTGGGAATTTATGCGGCGCCTCACCTTCTGGATGAACATAAGCAACTGAGGGCAGATGCCCCTTGGGTCGGGTTCTCGCGCCCACTCGATTATCTGCCCGAGCAGCAATGGATCGATGCCAACGTGCCTGCAAAAAACGTCGCCGTCACCGTCGCCACCGGCGCGACCTATCTCGACGCGATAACGCGGGGTGTGGGAGCCGGCATCATCGGCTGCATGTTGGGGGATGCGCGGCCGAGCCTGGTTCGCGTCGCGCCTGGCAAACCGATCATGCATCGGGAATCCTGGTTGATGGTCTTGGATGACACCCGCAAACGGCCGGCGGTGCGCAGCGTCATCACATGGCTAACCGAGATTTGCCGGGAACACGCAGCGATACTGCTAAGCGAAACCCCACCGCCGTTGATTTTACGCGCCGGCGCTGAGCCCCAATAGCCCGGGTTGCGGGTGCGTAACCCGATATACCGGCAGCGCCGCCAGATAATCGGAAAAGCGGCCTTTATCGCAAAACCGTTTATGAAATCGCTTGCCTTCAAATGCGCTGCCAAGCCCGGTCAGCACGCCGCCAGCCAAATAGACACCGCCTTTGGCCCCGAGCGTCAACGCCGCGTCCGACGCAACGGTCGCCAAAAAATCGGTAAACACATGCACGCTGGAAAGCGCCGTCGGCTCGCCTGCAATGGCGGAAGCTGCAATGGCTGCGGCGCTGAGTTCCTCACCGGTGCGCACATTATGCATAACCTCAAGACCGGGCCCGGATAAAATACGTTCCGCCGACACGTGCGGGTACAGGGTCCGCATCCGCAACAAGATCGCGTCTTCTTCACCGGTGCGGCCCGCCAG
>JAFMCK010000263.1 GCA_017857825.1 Rhodospirillales bacterium | reverse complement strand
AAACGTCGGTGGCCGGCCGTTCGGTATTGTTGGTGCGCAACGTTGGTCACCTGATGACCACGCCTGCCGTACTCGATGCTGACGGCAACGAAATCCCTGAAGGTATTTTGGATGCGCTCGCGACCGCAACCATCGCGAAATATGACCTGGACGGCATCGGCCCCTATCGGAACAGCCGTAGCGGTTCTGTTTATGTGGTGAAACCGAAAATGCATGGCCCGGACGAAGTTGCGTTCGCCAGCGATCTATTCGCCGCCGTCGAAGACGCGATTGGTCTTGCCCGCAACACGATCAAGATGGGCATCATGGATGAAGAGCGCCGTACCACGGTGAATCTTAAAGAATGCATTCGTGCCGCACGCGAACGGGTTGTGTTCATCAATACCGGTTTCTTGGACCGGACCGGTGATGAAATCCACACGTCCATGGAAGCGGGTCCGATGTTACGTAAAGGCGACATGAAGAGCGCTGCCTGGATCGGGGCTTACGAAGACTGGAACGTTGATGTCGGTTTGATGTGTGGCCTTAAAGGCAAAGCGCAGATTGGCAAGGGCATGTGGGCGATGCCGGACCTCATGCATGATATGCTCGAAACGAAAATCGGGCATCCAAAAGCGGGCGCCAACACCGCATGGGTGCCATCGCCGACCGCTGCTACCTTGCACGCGACCCACTATCACGATGTGCTTGTTGCCGATGTGCAGGAACAGTTGAAATCCCGGGCACGTGCGAACCTTGACGACATTTTGTCGTATCCGGTGGCCGAGCGGCCAAACTGGTCGGCCGAAGACATTCAGGCCGAGCTCGATAATAACGCGCAAGGTATCCTCGGCTACGTGGTGCGCTGGATCGACCAAGGGGTTGGTTGTTCGAAGGTGCCCGACATCAATAACGTCGGCTTGATGGAAGACCGCGCAACGCTGCGGATTTCGTCGCAGCACATCGCCAACTGGCTGCATCATGGCATTTGCAATGAAGACCAAGTGATGGAGACCATGAAGCGGATGGCGGCGGTCGTTGATGAACAAAATGCCGGCGATCCGAGCTATACCAAAATGGCGCCGGGCTACGACGGCATCGCCTTTAAAGCCGCTTGTGATCTGGTGTTTAAGGGCATCTCACAGCCTTCGGGCTATACTGAGCCGATCTTGCACGCGCGGCGCCTTGAATTGAAAGCCAGCTAATTAAGGCCATTCTAGGGCCGGGGGTTGTACCTCCGGCCCGTTGCCTTATATCCGCTGAATGTGCTTTCGTTTTTTTGCACGCGTCTTGAAAGTTTGTTCCATGCGATGTGTTATCATGAGCACGCTGATCGGCGTCGCGTTGCTAACCTCGGCGTGCTCCTCGCATCGAGTCACGAACCCGGAGCACTCGGCGACCGAACAATTGTTGATGTCGCGGGCGATTGACCGGGCGGTCGACGAAATTCAACTCCCCGACGTTGCCAGCAAGAGAGTTTTTTTGGACCCGGGTGGTCTTCAAGGGGACTTCGCGAGTTATGCGGCCGCGTCGTTACGAGAGAAAATTTTGCACAGCGATGGCCGGATCGCAGCCTCACGTGACCAGTGCCGACCTGATCATCGAAGCGCGCTCAGGGGCGAGTTCGATCGACTCGTTTGAAACGCTGATCGGGCTGCCGTCTTACGAAATCCCAATTCCCTTAGCTGGCACCTTAAGTTCGCCCGAGGCCGCGTTGTACAAGCGCGGTGAGCGCCGGGGTATCGCCAAGTTGGCGTTGGCGAGCTACGGCGCGGAAAGCGGCCAGTTTGTCTCTGCCACCGGCCCGAAGTTTGGTTTCGCGCAAAAACGAGAGTGGACGCTGCTGTTTTTCATTAGTTGGAAAAACGAAAACTTAATTCCAGAAGGTGTCGCACCATCGCGCCATTCTGTGGCGGTGCCGAATTAAATAGATCCCAAAATTAGGCTGAACCTCGGCGTCGAGCTGTTGTCTTGAGTGGGTTTTAAGCATCGTTGAAGTGGATTGTTTTTAGAAATATAATAAGTAACACATAAATTTATAACGCACAGGATAGGCGCATGAACCTCCGCGATCTTCAATACATCGTTGCTGTCGCTGAAGAGGGCCACTTTGGGCATGCGTCCGAGCGCTGTAATGTTTCGCAGCCGGCGTTGAGTGGACAAATTAAGAAATTGGAAGACAGTCTTGGCGTAAAAATATTTGAGCGCACAAATCGTCGGGTCTCGGTCACGCCGGTGGGGGCCGAGATCGTGCAACATGCAAAACGCTTGCTGCTGATCGCAGACGAAATTGAAGCCACGGCCGCCGCCGCCGCCGATCCCTTGGCCGGTCGTTTACGGTTCGGCACAATCCCGACCATCGGGCCCTACCTTTGGCCGGAAATTCTGCGACCTTTGAAAGCGGCGCTGCCGAAGGTGGACTTGACGTTGACTGAAGATGTCACAGAAAATCTTGAGCGCAGACTGTGTTCGGGTGAGATTGATGCTGCCGTGACCGCCACCGTGCCCGAGGAAAACGGGATTGCTGAAATCAGCCTGTATCATGAACCTTTCGTAGTCGCGTTGCCCACTGGCCATGCGTTAGACACCGGCAAGCCGATCGACGTGACGAAAATCGATAGTTCGGAAATGCTTTTACTTCGCGACGGTCATTGTTTGAGCGACCAAGTCGCCAAACTTTGCGGCATTGGTCGAAAACGAACGTCCCGCGAGGTCGATACGCGCGCATCCAGCCTCGAGACGATTATCGGTTTGGTCGCTGCGGGGGCCGGTGTCACGTTACTGCCGGCTTCGGCTTTGGGGTTGGACGGGCGCGTGCGCGCCGGGATCAGTATCGCCCAAGCATCAAATAAAGCGGCAGCGCGGAAAGTGCGGCTTATCTACCGGGAAACATATCCCAAAGCTGAACTCATGAAGGCGGTGATTGATGTGATTGCAAAGCATTTGCCGCCCGGCGTTGCGGCGGCGTAACGCTGTCACCCCGTTGGTGCTTGCGTCGGCTAAATTGGACCCTAACGCCGCATCGATCGCTCTGACCTGATACAGATCAATTACGTAGGCATTTTTGGGTGCAACGTTGTATGCATTCTAGCCTTTTGTACGCAAAATCTGCGGTTTATCGGTTCGAGAATTGGGGTGTAAATAAGATATGCGGGCTTCAAAAGGTCTCCCGGATATGCCAGGAGAGCAACCGTTTCCGCTGGCGCGTTTATTTCGACGTCGTTTCGTGCCCGCATTTTTGGGCTTCACGGTGCTATTTTTGTTTTTGCTGGGCCTCACCGCAAAACAGGTGATCGAACAAATCTACTTAGAACAAGCCGAGCGACGCGCCGCCACCGTTGCGCGCGCCGTTGCCGATGTCGCACCCGAGGCTTGGGCGCATTTGATCACGGGCAACACGCTGGCTGAGTTGTCGTCGAGCGTTGATGCCGCTGCATTACAAAAAGCGTTTAACGATGAAGTGCGTGAAATGAACCTGCCTGAACTTAAGGTTTATGATCTGGAGCGTCGGGTCTTGTTTGCGACCAACTCGGACGAGATCGGCTCGATTGAAAACGGGGATGCCTTAAAAAGCGTCATCAAGGACGATGCACCGAAATTGGTTTCCAAGACCTTGCCCGATGGTCAGCGGCAGTATGAACTCTATGTCCCCGTTTTCGACGATGCGCATCACTTAGGTACGGTGTTCGAGCTTTATGAGCCGGTCTCATACTTAAATAGCATCTTGTTACGCGCCTCTGTGCCGACGATGGCAGTGCCTGCGGCGCTGTTGTTGACGTTGATCTTCGCGTTGAATGCTTTGGTCGGCCGTGCGCAGTTGGATATCGATGCGCGGACCTACGCGCTCAAACGACTGCAGGATCGCCTGGCGTCATTCGTATCGATGACTGCGATCAGTGCGGCACGGGACGCGGGCGAAGCGGGCGCTATCGTGTCGCGGAAAGTCGAGACCACATTGTTTTATTCAGATATTCGCGATTTTACTGGCTACGCCGAGCAAAATTCCCCCGAGGTGGTCGTTGAGTTTCTCAATAAAATTATGTCGGTGCAGGTCAACGCAGTCACCCGGCACGGCGGTGATGTCGATAAAATGATCGGCGATGCCGTGCTGGCCCGCTTTGATGGCGATGACGGCCCGACCCGTGCGCTGGCGGCCGCGTATGATATCCAAGATACCGTCAGCCGTGAGGCATTTCCGCGCTCGCTCGGCATTGGCATCT
>JAFMCK010000262.1 GCA_017857825.1 Rhodospirillales bacterium | reverse complement strand
TCCATCCGCTCAAGGATCACCGGATGCGCGGTATCACAAAGCGTGTCACCGGTCGTGGTATCCTTAAGGCCGGCAATAGCAACGATATCGCCTGCCATTGCTTCTTCGATTTGCTCGCGGGTGTTGGCATGCATCAACAGCATCCGGCCAACGCGCTCGCGCTTGCCTTTAACGGTGTTTTGTACTTGCGCACCCTGCTTCACGCTACCGGAGTAGACGCGGCAGAAAGTCAACGTACCGACGTGCTGGTCGTTCATGATTTTGAACGCCAAAGCCGAGAACGGCTCATCGTCGGAGCTTTTACGGACCATCGCCTTCTCAGGATCGTCAACGTCGACGCCTTTGATGTCAGGCACTTCAACCGGCGACGGCAAGAAATCGACAACCGCATCCAACATCGGCTGCACGCCTTTGTTTTTGAATGCCGAGCCGCACAGAACCGGCACGAACACGTTGCCGATGCAGCCCTTACGGATGCAGGCCATGATCGTTGCTTCGTCAGGCTCGTTGCCTTCGAGATATGCTTCCATCGCCGCATCGTCGACTTCGACAATGGTCTCGATCAGTTTTTCACGATATTCAGCGGCCTTGTCGGCGAGATCGGCAGGAATGTCCTGGTATACAAACTCAGCGCCGAGGCTTTCGTCTTTCCAGACGACGGCGCGCATTTTGATCAGGTCGATGACACCAAGGAACTCGGTTTCAGAACCGATCGGTAATTGAATGATGCAAGGAATAGCGCCCAGGCGATCAATGATCATGTCGACGCAGCGATAGAAGTCAGCACCGGTGCGGTCCATCTTGTTGATGAAGCACATACGCGGCACGTGATACTTATCGGCTTGGCGCCAAACGGTCTCGGACTGCGGCTCAACGCCGGCAACCGAGTCGAACACAGCGACTGCGCCATCGAGAACCCGCAGCGAACGCTCAACTTCAATCGTGAAGTCAACGTGGCCAGGCGTGTCGATGATGTTAATGCGGTGATCGCGCCAGAACGTGGTGGTCGCAGCGGACGTAATCGTGATGCCGCGCTCTTGTTCCTGCTCCATCCAGTCCATCGTTGCGTTGCCGTCGTGGACTTCGCCGATTTTGTAGGACTTGCCGGTATAATAAAGAACGCGCTCAGTCGTCGTCGTTTTGCCAGCATCAATGTGGGCCATGATGCCGATGTTGCGATAACGATTAAGTGGGGTGACGCGGGACATTCAAATCGCTCCTGAAACTTCTATTACCAGCGATAGTGCGAGAAGGCTTTGTTAGCCTCTGCCATCCGGTGTGTGTCTTCGCGCTTCTTCACAGCAGCGCCACGGTTGTTTGCAGCATCCATCAATTCAGACGAAAGGCGCTCTTTCATGGTGTTCTCGGAACGCTTGCGTGCGGTATCGACCAACCAACGGATGGCCAGCGCTTGGCGACGCTCAGAGCGCACTTCAACGGGCACCTGATAGGTGGCACCACCCACACGACGTGAGCGAACCTCAACCATCGGCTTTACGTTATCGAGGGCCTCATGGAACACCTTAACCGGGTCCTGGCCGCCCTTCGACGAGATGATGTCGAATGCACCGTAAACGATGGATTCGGCAGCCGACTTCTTGCCGTCATACATGAGCGCATTCATAAACTTGGTAACGACCAGGTCTTTGAACTTCGCGTCCGGTAGGACTTGACGTTTCTCGGCAGCGTGACGACGGGACATATGATGTCTCCCTTATTTCGGACGCTTAGCGCCGTACTTCGAACGGCGCTGGCGGCGGTCGCTGACGCCTTGTGTGTCAAGCGAACCACGAATGATGTGATAACGAACGCCCGGAAGGTCTTTAACCCGGCCACCGCGGATCATAACGACCGAGTGTTCCTGCAGGTTGTGGCCTTCGCCTGGGATGTAGCTGGTAACTTCAAAACCGTTGGTAAGGCGCACGCGAGCAACTTTCCGCAGTGCCGAGTTCGGCTTCTTCGGGGTCGTCGTGTAAACGCGCGTGCAAACACCGCGTTTTTGCGGGCACGCTTCGAGCGCAGGCACCTTGTTACGGGTTACCGGCTTTTTGCGCGGCTTACGGATCAATTGGTTGATCGTCGGCATACGTACAATCCACTTTCTTCGAACCCAAGCCCCAACGGGCCGTTCCGACATAAGTTGATCCGTCCGCGCGAGTTCCCGGGGCGCCCCGAGCATTCGGCGTTGGCTCAAACAGTAGCTCCAGACCGGGTTCGGGTCTGGAGCGTGTCGCTAAATTTTCGTCTCCACCCAAGTCATCGACTGCGTCTAGACAGTGAATGCCTACCACCAATCCCTTGAGTGGGGCGGAACATATAGGGGACCCCATGCATCGTCAACCTCAATTTTGCGAAAAAATATTTCGCAGAATCAGCATTTTAGACACGATCTGGCGCGAATAGCCCCCCCACCCCCTATATGTAGCCCCTAGCACACCGCAATCGCACCACCGGATGCAGGAAGCCTTGGAATGCCCCCGGAAATCAGCGGCAAATTTGGTTAATTCCAAGGTCTGAAGGCCCCGATTCTGTTGCTATTTTCAGCTTATAGGCGGTCTAGACCACCTGATCTTGAGACCGGACCATCTTGATTCGTCAAGATAACCGGGTTTGCGAATCTGTTAACGAAAGAAATTGGTGGCACGATGCGTCGAGATGGCACCAAAACGCCGACTTCAGCATGCGCTTTTCTGGTTGTGAGGATTCGCCCACTCATCCAGATGAAAGGCTGTGACATCATCTCAAAGGACCACCACCATTACCTCCAAAACAAAGGGCGCGCACCCGAAGGTACGCGCCCGAAGTATTGCTTAGATCGCGGCTGAGGTTAGTCGGCGTCGACCGCTTCTGACGACTGCTCGATCATGTCGGTGTTTTGCGCCGGCATCTTTTTGGCAGCGGCCTTGTCGCGTTTCGCGGCAATTTCGCGGAACGCATTCATGACAGAGCCGGTACCGGCCGGGATCGGACGACCAACGATAACGTTTTCCTTGAGGCCGACCAGATCATCGATCTTGCCGGACACCGCAGCCTCGGTGAGGACGCGGGTGGTCTCTTGGAACGATGCCGCCGAGATGAACGACTGCGTCTGCAGGCTGGCTTTGGTGATGCCCTGCAGCACGGCATCCGCCGTAGCAGGACGACCGCCGCTGGCTTCCGCCTTCGCATTGATCTTATCGAACTCGATCTTGTCGATCAGTTCGCCGACCAACAGCGTGGTATCGCCACCACCGGTGATCTCGACCTTTTGCAACATCTGACGCACGATCACTTCGATGTGCTTATCGTTAATCTTCACGCCCTGAAGACGGTACACATCTTGGATTTCGTTGATCAGGTATTGGGCCAAAGCCTCAACCCCAAGCACGCGCAGAATATCGTGCGGCACCGGGTTGCCATCCATCAACGCATCACCGACCTGCACATAGTCGCCTTCTTGGACCGAGAGGTGACGACCTTTCGGCACCAAATATTCGGTGGCCTCTTCGCCCTCTTCGACCGGCTGCACCACGACGCGGCGTTTGTTCTTGTAGTCCTTACCGAATTCGACGCGGCCTTCGCTTTCGGCGATGATCGCGTGGTCTTTCGGACGACGGGCTTCGAACAATTCGGCCACACGCGGCAGACCACCGGTGATATCCCGGGTCTTGGCGCTTTCACGTGGAATACGTGCCAACACGTCACCGGCGTGGACTTGCTGGCCGTTTTCGACCGACAAAATAGCGTCCACCGACAAGAAGTAGCGTGCCTCGTGACCGTTATCGAGAGTGAGGACTTCACCCTTCTTGTCACGCAGCGTGATACGCGGCCGCAAATCCGAACCTTTCGGCTGAGATTTCCAGTCCGTCACCACGCGGTACGAAATACCGGTCGCTTCGTCGGTCCGTTCGGTCAGCGAAACGCCTTCCTGCAAGTCAACGTAGTTGGCGATACCTTCACGCTCGGTGATCACCGGCAAGGTGTAAGGATCCCACTCGGCAAGCTTGTCACCACGTGTCACCTTGGCCCCTTCTTTGACCATCAACTGCGCACCGTATGGAATACGGTGTTTTGCGCGGTCACGGCCTTTTTCGTCGATCAGGCTCATTTCCGCATTACGGCTCATGACGATCTGCACACCGCGAGAGTTTTTCACGGTCATGCAATTGACCAGTTTCACTTTCGCATCGGTCACCGACTCGATGTACGAACGCTCGGTACCACGCTGCACGGCGCCG
>JAFMCK010000030.1 GCA_017857825.1 Rhodospirillales bacterium | reverse complement strand
TGCCGCTGAGGGGCCGGAAGGCGCGCTGGCAAATCGTCCGGAATGGAACGTTGATATCGCCGGCGCCCCACCCGATCCGGCGTTGCTGCCGTCGGCGGCGCGAACGCGCTTGGGGCTGGTGTTACCGGGTGAATTAAAACGTCTATTTGCGGTCGATGTCTCGCGCAAACGCGCCAATCTGATCCTCGACGGCGGCCCCGACATCGGCATTGCCGAGGTCGAAGTCGCAGTGGACAGGGGGACGGTCAAAGCGGGCCGCGCCACGGATGTGATCTCCGAAGTTGAAATTGAACTGGTCCGCGGAAATTCATCGGCGATCTATGATTTGGCGACGGCGTTGGCGGCGTGTGGACTCCGTGTCAGCAATCTGACCAAAGCCCAGCGCGGTTATCAGTTGTTGGATGGTCCGGGTGCGCCGGCGCAGCCGGTGCGGGCGCAGAAATTTATCCTCACCCCGTCGATGACCGTTTCCGAGGCGTTGGGCGAAATATTCCAAGCGGGACTCGCCAACGTGTTGGCGAACGAGGTGCCGGCGGTCTCAGGCATCGATCCCGAGGGCGTGCATCAAATGCGGGTCTCGCTTCGGCGCATGCGCTCGGCTCTTGCTGTGTTCAAAAGTATGATCGACGCTTCTGGCTGTCAGGTGCTGAACGACGAATTGAAATGGCTTGCCGACAGTCTGGGCGCGGCGCGCGATTGGGACGTGTTCGTCGATGAAATCCTCGGGCCGGTGTGCGGTGTCGGCATCGACATGGAAGGGCTTGCCCTGCTTCGGCAGCGGGCAGAGGCAGAGCGCACAGCGGGCTATGGCGAATCGGCGGCGGCCATCGGTTCTGTACGCTACACGAAACTGGTGATTGGCCTTGCCAAGTTTATTGATACCCACGCTTGGATGCCGGCGGCTGAGGCCGATGCGGCGCTTTTGCGTGCACCCGTCGATGCGGTGGCCGGTAAAATTTTGTCGGCGGCCTATAAAAAGGTTCGCAAAAAAGCACGCGGCTTGCGGGACATGGATGTCGCCGACCGGCATCGGGTGCGGATCGCGCTGAAGAAATTCCGCTATACGTCTGAATTTTTGCAGGCGCTCTATCCGGATGCCGATGTTCGCCGTTTCAACAAAGCGCTGGCGCGGATGCAAGATCAGTTCGGCCATTTGAACGACGTCAGCGTCGCCGAGAATTTGCTGGCACATTTGGTCGCCGTCAAAGGGGGGACGCCTGCGGAACGTCGCCGCGCTGCGACCGCCGCCGGCCAAGTCATGGGCTGGCACGCGCGCGGGCTGCATGATCTGGAAGATAAACTCCTCGCCGATTGGAAAGCGCTGAAATCGGCGCCGGTGTTTTGGGGGCAGGCGTAAGATGTTGGCGATTTTAGTGTCCAACGCAAAGGGCGGCTGCGGCAAGACGACGTTGGCGACGACCCTTGCATCGGCCTATGCGGTGGGGGGCTTTAAGGTGGCGCTTGCGGATGCGGACCCGCAGCAAAGTGCCTTGGCGTGGTGTGAACGCCGCCCAGCCGACAAGCCGCGCGTACGGGCTTTGGATTGGGGCAAGCGCATCGCCAAGGTGCCGAAAGGCACCGACCGTCTGATCATCGATGCCCCTGCGGCGATCGGCGTTGCACGGTTCAAGACGCTGCTGAAAATGGCCGATGCGGTATTGTTGCCGGTGCTGCCCTCGGCATTTGATCGCGGTGCGACGGGCAGATTTATCAGCCACATTGAATCCGTGAAGCCGATCCGAAAAAACCGCAAGCCGCTCGGCGTGGTCGCGAATATGGTGCGCCCAGGCACCCGTGCCGGGCGTCGCTTGATGGCATTTTTAGACGATCTCGATTATCCGCCGGTCGCCACCTTGCGCGCCCGCACTTTGTATCCTGAACTCGCCGAAGATGGCCTCGGGCTGTTCGATCGCGGTGACAAAGCGGCAAAAATATTACAAGCTGAATGGACGCCGCTGGTCACGTTTATCGAGACATTGGGAGCCGACCTTTCATGAGCGCGCACGAAATGAACGGCAAGCAGTTCCGCAAATGGCGCAAGGGCCGCAAGCTCTCGCAAAAAAAGGCCGCTGAATTGCTGGGCCTAAAGCCACGCATGATTCAGTACTATGAAAAAGGCGAGCGCGAGGGCAAAAGTGTGCCGATCCCGAAATCCGTCCGGCTCGCGTGTTTCGCGCTCGATGAGGGGGTGCTTGATTACGATGGCGAAACAATTCGCCGTCGAAAAACTGCGGTCGTAGGCTAATTCTTTTTATGCCGTCATTCCCGCGCAGACGGAAATCCATGCCACACGATGGACCCCCGCCTTCGCGGCGGTGACGTTGGTATGTGGTTGCTGAGTCCCAGTTAAACGGTGCTCAGTGCACCCGCTGAATGCAGAAATGGATCAGCGCGATGAGCGCCCGTTTTTCCGGGCAATCGCGGAAGATGCCCAGCGCGTCGCGTGACATAGCGCCGTAATGCTTGGCGCGTTCGATGCTGTCGTTGAGCGCGCCGTGTTTGTCCATCAGCTTGATTGCCTTATCAAGGTCGTCGTCTTGTTGTTCCAGATCTTCCAGCGTGCGGCGCCAGAATGTGCGTTCTTCTTCGTTGCCGCGACGGAACGCTAAGATCACCGGCAGGGTGATTTTGCCTTCGTGGAAATCGTCGCCGACGGTCTTGCCCAGGGTCGCCTGTTCGGCGCGGTAGTCGAGCACGTCATCGATCAACTGGAAAACGATGCCCAGGTTCATGCCGAAGGTTTCCAGCGCTTCTTCTTCGACACGCGGACGCTCGGCAACCACGGCGCCGATCCGGCACGCGGCGGCGAACAATTGCGCGGTCTTGGACTTAATCACTTCAAGGTATTGAGTCTCGCCGGTTTCGGTGTCGTTGGTGGTCATCAACTGCAACACTTCACCTTCGGCGATCACCGACGATGCGTGACTGAGAATGCGCAGCACGTCCAACGAGCCGTCTTCGACCATCAACTCGAACGAACGCGAAAACAGAAAATCGCCGACCAAGACGCTGGCCGAATTGCCGAACAGCGCGTTGGCAGATTCCATGCCGCGCCGGAGCGCGCTTTCGTCGACCACGTCGTCGTGCAGCAGGGTCGCGGTGTGAATGAATTCAACGCACGCCGCCAAGGTGACATGGCGGCTGCCTTGATAGCCGCACAGTTGCGCAGACGCCAGCGTCAGCATCGGCCGAAGCCGTTTGCCGCCGGCAGCCACGATGTGCGATGCCAATTGCGGGATCATCGCGACCGGGCTGTGCATCCGCGTCACGATTTCTTCGTTCACAGCGGCCAGATCGTCTTTGATCAGCGCGTGAAGCTCGTCAAGGGATGGGCGCGGATCGCGCTCGTCATCCAGATTAACCACTACGCCCACAGGTCGTCCCTCTCTATTATCGTCACACGGCAGAATGACCACCGTTCTTGGCTGGAAGCATACGGACGGCTAAGACAAGGGGCAAGACCGATGCGAAGGATGGCCTGAATGTACGAATTGACCCGATCTAACGATCCGGTGTTCCTATCCTACCTGACGTCCGAGTTGGCGGCAGAGGGAATTGAAGCGTTGCTGTTGGACACGTTCGGCGCCAGCGCGCTGTCATCCGTGAATGTGACCGCGCTGGGCCGGGTCATGGTCGCTGAAGAAGATGTGGGTCTGGCCGAAGCGGTGCTGGCCGAAGCCGAAGGCCGAGTCAGTGAAGACACCATCTTGAATGGTCGGGTTACCTTGTTGCAGCCGACGCGGGGTTTTCGCGCCGCCATCGACCCGGTGTTGCTGGCCGCCAGCGTCCCGGCCAGGAATGGCGACAGAATATTGGATGTTGGCACCGGCAGCGGCGCGGCGGCCTTGGCGTTACTGGCCCGAACACCATGGATCTGGGTCACGGGGATCGATATTCAAGCCGACCTCGTACACTTGGCGCGCCTCAGTGCGCGGCGCAACGATGCCGGTGAACGCGCGCAATTTAACGTTGTCGATATCGCAGATGCCGCCGCGTTTCAGTCGGCGCCTTATGATCATGTCATGTCGAACCCGCCGTTTCTGGATCAGCACAGTGGACAGCGCCCGAAAGACCCGGCGCGTGCGCGCGCGACGCTGGAAAGCACCGCCGATCTGGCAACCTGGATCAAATACATGGCCGCCAATGTGATCGACGGCGGCACGCTCAGCGTCGTGCACCGCTATGACCGCGTCGACGAGATTTTGCAGCACATCGCGGCGTTGCGCTGCGGTGATGTGAAAATTCTTGATCTGGTGTCGATGGATGACGGCAGACCGGTCAAGCGCGTCATCGTGCAGGCGACGGCGGGCCGACCGCATGCAGACGTGCAGCGTTTCCGCATGGTGTTGCACACCGCGGACGGAGAATTTACCGACGCCGCATCGGCAATCTTGCGCGATCTCGCCTGCACCCCCATCTCCGAGTAAGAACAACTAAGGATTCAATGATGGGTTTTGTCGACGAAACGATGTTGCCGTGGATCAAAGGTGTCGTCACCGGTGATCGGCCGCCGGTGGTGCCGGTGATACCGCTGCGCGGCGTAATTGGGTCCATGGGACCGATGCGCCAAGGGCTGACCTTGGAAGCGTTGGCGCCGGTCTTGGACAGTGCGTTTAAGGTCAAGCGGGCCGAGACGGTGGCCCTGATCATCAATTCTCCCGGCGGCTCGCCAGTACAGTCGGCGATGATCGCCCAGCGTATTCGCCAACTTGCCGAAGAAAATAACGTCCGCGTCATTGCATTCTGCGAAGACGTGGCGGCCAGCGGGGGCTATTGGTTGGCGTGTGCCGCAGACGAGATCGTCGTTGATGAAAATTCCATCGTCGGCTCAATCGGGGTGATTTCGTCCAGTTTTGGCTTCACCGAAGCGATTGGAAAACTTGGGATCGAACGCCGCCTGTATACGGCCGGTGAAAATAAATCCTTCCTGGACCCGTTCCTGCCCGAGCGTGCGCAAGACGTAAAACGCCTGAAAGACGTGCAGGCCGACATGCACCAAAGCTTCAAGGAATATGTCACCCAGCGTCGCGGTGCGAAGCTGAAGGATGATCCGGAAATATTCTCCGGTGCCTTTTGGACCGGCAAGCGGGCCTTGGCATTGGGCTTGGTCGATCAATTCGGCGACCTGCGCGGTCTGATGCGCCAGCGCTACGGCAAAACGGTCAAGCTGCCTGTCTTTAAACGCCGCCAAGGATGGCTGGCTAGACGGTTCGGCAATTCCGAAGTGATGCAGCTTGTGGGTGCCGTCGAAGAACGCTTAATTTGGGATCGCTATCGACTTTAAGGCATCTCTAGTTGTCGCGGTTTCAGATTCGTCTTTGATTTGTTACGCTGACAAAACGCGCATAGATGGAGAGTGCTCAATGCCGGACACAATGGTGTTCAAGAAACCGCCTGCCGCCCGCGATGACCTGAAAAGTGCGATTGATGCGCACTACCGTGCCGATGAAAGCGACTGCATCAAGCGCTTACTGAGCGAGCTTGATCTCGGCGATCAGATGAAAGCCAATATTCATGATTACGCTGCCAAGCTGGTTGAAGCGGCGCGCGCGAAAACCATGAATCAGGGCGGCATTGACGCGTTCTTGCACGAATATGGCCTATCAAGCCAAGAAGGCGTGCTGTTGATGTGCGTCGCCGAAGCGCTGCTGCGCGTGCCCGACGACGACACCCGCGAGCGGCTGATCCGCGACAAGCTCGGCACTGCAGATTGGGAAAAGCATCTCGGGCGTTCCAGCTCGTTGTTCGTTAACGCGTCGACCTGGGCTTTGATGATGACCGGTAAAGTCGTCAACATGCACAACATCCGGGGCCGCTCGCCGGAAGCGCAGGTGCGACGTCTGGTTGCGCGCCTGGGCGAGCCGGTGGTGCGCGAAAGCGTCAACCAAGCGATGAAGATCATGGGCAAACAGTTCGTCATGGGCCGCACCATCGAAGATGCGTTGGAGCGTGCCCGCGATTGGGAAGCCCGGGGCTACAGCTATTCTTACGATATGCTGGGCGAAGCGGCGCGGACCATGGAAGACGCCAAGCGCTACTTCAAATCCTACAAAGACGCGATTGCGGCGATCGGCAAGACCGCCGATGGGCGTGGGCCCTATAATGGCCCCGGCATTTCGGTCAAATTATCCGCGCTGCATCCACGCTATGAACTCGGCCAAGTGGGCCGGGTGATGGATGAATTGGTGCCGCGCCTGCGCGCGCTCTGCATGGATGCCGCCAAATACGACATCGGCCTCAGCATCGATGCCGAAGAAGCCGACCGTCTGGATATCTCGCTGGATTGCATCGAAGCGATTTCCGGCGATCCGGACCTCAAGGACTGGCAGGGCTTCGGCGTCGTCGTGCAGGCGTATCAAAAGCGTGCACCCTTTGTACTCGATTACCTCGCCGACATGGGCAAGCGCCATGGGCGGCGGTTCATGGTGCGTCTCGTCAAAGGGGCGTACTGGGATATGGAAGTCAAACGCGCCCAGGAACTCGGGCTCAAGGGCTATCCGGTGTTCACCCGCAAAGCTAATACCGACGTCTCGTATTTGGCCTGTGCGCGTAAATTGTTTGCCAACACCGATGCGTTTTATCCGCAGTTGGCCACCCACAACGCACATACCATTTCGGCGGTGTTGGAATTTGCCGGCAACAAACGGGACTTCGAATTCTAACGTCTTCACGGCATGGGCGAAGAACTTTACGAGCACGCGATTGAACACGACAAGATCGGCACCGGATGCCGCATCTATGCGCCGGTCGGTCAGCATGAAGACCTGCTCGCCTATCTGGTGCGCCGGCTTTTGGAAAATGGCGCTAACTCGTCGTTCGTCAACCGGCTGCAAGACGCGGCAACGCCGGTCGATGAAATCATCGCCGATCCGATTGCTCAGGTTGCCTGCTACACCCGGATTCCGCATCCGCGTATTCCGATGCCGAAAGACATTTATGGACCCGAGCGGCCGAACGCCAAAGGCGTCGATCTATCGGATCGGGTTGTGCTCAATCAACTCGCCGAAGACATGCCGAAAATCTTCGATACATCCTGGCGCGCCGGCCCGATTGTCGGCGGCCAAGATTTGGACGGCCAAGACGCCCGCGATGTGACCTCGCCGCAACGTTTGTCGCGCACCTTCGGGCAAGCATCCGAAGCCACCGACGCAGATATCGACAAGGCGCTGACCATGGCGGCCAAGGCCGGCAAAGATTGGGCGGCGACGTCCGCCGAAGAACGTGCTGCGTGTTTGGAGCGCGCCGCCGATCTGATGGAATCCGAGATGTCATGCCTGATGGCATTGTGCGTTGCCGAAGCCGGCAAGACGGTGTTGGACTCGGTCGCTGAAATTCGCGAAGCCATCGATTTCTGCCGCTACTATGCGCTGTGTGCCCGCAATGATTTGGCGCGGGGTGTGCGTTTGCGCGCGCCGGACGGTCAAGGCGGCGAGATCGCCCTCAGCGGCGGCGGCGTCTATACCTGCATCAGCCCTTGGAACTTCCCGTTCGCAATCTTTGCCGGTCAGGTGACTGCCGCGCTGGCGGCGGGGAATGCGGTGATCGCCAAACCTGCCGAACAAACTCCGCTGATCGCCGCCGAAGCCGTGCGCTTGCTGCACCGCGCCGGTATTCCGGGCGAGGTCTTGCACCTGTTGCCGGGCGATGGCGCCAGGGTCGGCGGCAAGTTGGTCAAAGACCCGCGCGTCACCGGTGTGTGCTTCACCGGCTCGACCGAAGTGGCACGGATCATCAACCGCACGCTGGCATCCCGGGACGGCGTGCTGCCGCCATTGATCGCCGAGACCGGCGGCCAGAACGCGATGATCGTCGATTCCACCGCGTTGACCGAACAGGTCACCCGCGACGTGTTGATGTCGTCGTTCCAAAGTGCCGGGCAGCGCTGTTCGGCACTCCGCGTGTTGTTTGTGCAAGACGATGTCGCCAAGCGCACCATGCATATGCTGGCAGGTGCGATGGATGAACTTCGGGTGTCTGACCCGGCGTACCTTTCGACCGATGTCGGCCCGGTGATCGACGCCGAAGCCCAAGACATGCTGAACGGTCACATCAAACGCATGTTGGGTGAAGGCAACGAGATCAACCGCACCCGTCTTGGTGCCGGCACCGAAGACGGCTGCTTCGTGACCCCTGCGGCATTTGAAATCGACAACATCGGCGTGCTGCAACGCGAAGTGTTCGGCCCGGTGCTGCACGTGGTGCGGTATAAAGCCAGCAAGCTCGACAACGTGATCGACGCCATTAATGCCACCGGCTACGGCCTGACATTCGGCGTGCACACCCGCATTGACGAGACCTGGCGCAAGGTGTTCCACGGCGTCAAATGCGGCAACACCTATGTGAACCGTAACCAGATCGGCGCGATTGTCGGCGTGCAGCCGTTCGGCGGGCAGGGGCTTTCGGGCACCGGCCCCAAAGCCGGCGGCCCACAGTATCTGCATCGCTTCGTCACCGAAACCGGTCCTGCCGTGGACAGCCCCGGCGGCTGGTCTGAGCTGACTATGGACGACAAGCTCGCCGCCAAAGCGAGCATCGATAAGGCCATGAAAACCGTGACCGGTGTCGGCGGTAAGTGGGATGTGCCCGCCGAAGATCGCGCCGATATTATCGAAGACGTTGCGGATGCTTTGGATGCTGGTGACGGCGACGCCGCCCTGTCGGATTTTGAAGGGGCCAGATCGGCGAGTTATCTGCGCGCGTATGCAGCGCACGTGGATGCGCATTTCTGTGAGCCGGTGTCGCTGCCCGGTCCGACCGGTGAGCGCAATGAACTTTCGATGGTGCCACGCGGTCCGGTGTTGTGCCTGGCGGCAGGCGGCGGCAATGGCATTTGTGCGTTGGCCGCCCAGGCCGGCGCCGCGTTGGCGACGGGCAACGCCGCTGTGCTGTTTCATCCGGATCCGGGCGTTGCCGAGGCGTTGGCAAAGCTGTTCATCAAGGCGGGCGTCGATAAGAACGCCATCGCGGTGGTCGAAACCGGCACCGATGCGACGCTTGCGGATGTGGTCGGCGCTGCAGGAATCGAAGCTGTGGCCTATGCCGGGCCGCTTAATTTTGCCGCCGAGATCAACCGCACGTTGGCGGCTGCCGACGCGGCGATCCGCCCGGTGATCTATTTCCGCGAAGACCCGGCGATGGATGCCGGCGCCGGCCAGCCGTTGGCCGGCAGCCCGAACTATGTGGAACGTTTCGTTCACGAACGCTCACTGTCCATCGATACCACGGCGTCGGGCGGCAACGCCTCGCTGCTGTCCATCGAAGACGGCGGCACCAGTTTGCCGGGTGAGGCTTAGGGGCTCTCGTTCACCTTCCCGTCACCCCCGCGAAGGCGGGGGTCCATTGCGGCTGATGGATTCCCGCCTGCGCGGGAATGACGGGATGGGTTTGGAAATGACAGAGGCGCACTTAAATATCTCGCCAACACCATGTATCCCTCGCTTGCCCTGATCCACCCCAACCCGTAAAACAGGGCATGTTCGGATTTTCACTCCCCAAGCTTATTCTGTTGGCGCTGATCATCATCGGCGTCTGGCAGGGCTTTAAGTATTTGCAGCGCCGCACTGAGGTGCAGGCCGCGAAAAAGAACGAACGCGTCCGCGAATCTCGCCGCGAAACCCAGGGCACCGCCGACCCGGTTGAAGACATGACCCGTTGCCAGGTCTGCAATACCTTCGTCGCCGGCACCGGCGCCAAGTCCTGTGGCCGTAAAGACTGCCCCTATCCGGGCTGAGGCGCGGCCAATACCACCGACTTAGCCTTGATCCCTCGGCGCGTGGCCCGTATGTTGCGGCGCAACGAAAACGGAACGAAAAGCCCCGCTGATGGTGCCCGCGCCGAACAAAGATACCTGCTTTCAACGATTGATCTTGAAGCTGCAGAATTACTGGGCCGATCAGGGCTGCGTGATCTTGCAGCCGTTGGATATGGAAGTCGGCGCCGGCACGTTCCACCCAGCGACCACGCTGCGCGCCTTGGGGCGCCCGGATGACGTTTGGAACTGCGCGTATGTGCAGCCGTCCCGTCGTCCCACCGATGGCCGCTACGGGGAAAACCCCAACCGACTGCAGCACTATTATCAATTCCAAGTCCTGATGAAGCCGAGCCCGGCAGATGTGCAGGATTTGTATCTGGAAAGCTTGCGCGTGCTGGGTATCGACCCGGCGATGCACGATATCCGCTTCGTCGAAGACGACTGGGAAAGCCCGACCTTGGGCGCCTGGGGCCTCGGCTGGGAAGTCTGGTGCGATGGTATGGAAGTCACACAGTTCACGTACTTCCAGCAGGTCGGCGGCTATGACTGCAATCCGGTCCCGGTCGAGCTGACCTATGGGCTGGAGCGTTTGGCGATGTATGTGCAGGGCGTCGAGAACGTCTACGATCTGGATTGGGACGGCATCGACAAAGCCAAGGGCGGCAAGACCTACGGCGACGTGTTCTTGCAGGCCGAGCGCGAATATTCCGCCTATAATTTTGAGCACGCGACCACCGACATGGTGCGCAAACACTTCGAAGACGCCGAAGCCGAATGCCAACACGTGCTGGACGCCGGTGATCACGAACGCCTTGTGCTGCCGGCCTATGACCAATGCCTGAAGGCCTCGCACCTGTTCAACTTGTTGGATGCGCGGGGCGTGATTTCGGTCACCGAACGTCAAGCCTACATCGGCCGCGTCCGCGCGCTGGCCAAAGGCTGCGCCGAAGCCTGGATGCGCCAGCACAATGCGTTGGGGGATGGCCAATGACTTTCCCCTCATACTTCCTTCGTCATTCCCGCGCATGCGGGAATCCACTTCGTGCCATGGACCCCCGCCGCCGCGGGGGTGACGGGTATGTGAGGGGGCTTTGCAATGCCTGAACTCCTCCTCGAAATCCTGTCGGAAGAAATTCCGGCGCGCATGCAGGCGCGGGCGGCGGATGATCTGAAACGTCTGGTGACGGAAGGCCTGAAAGCCGCCGGTCTCGAGTTTTCCAGCGCGGACGCGTATGTCACGCCGCGCCGCTTGGCGCTGGTGATCGACGGCCTGCCGGAAAAACAGCCCGACGTGTCCGAAGAAAAACGCGGCCCCAACGTCAACGCCCCCGAACAAGCCATCAACGGCTTCAAAGGCTCGCTCCCCGAAGGCGCCGTGATCGAAGAACGCGAAACGCCGAAGGGTGTGTTCTTGTTTGCGCAAGTTGACACTAAAGGGGCGGCGACTGCAGACGTTTTGATCGCCGTCATCTCGAAAGCGATGGCGAATTTGGCTTGGCCGAAATCGATGCGCTGGGCGGCGTATACAGAACGCTGGGTGCGCCCCGTGCATTCGCTGATTTGTTTATTTGATGGCAACGTGGTGCCAGCACAACTTGGGGCGATAAGCGCAACGCGTGCAACCCTTGGTCATCGTTTCTTATCTTCTGGCTTGATCACCGTCACCGATTTCGCCGACTACAAATCCAAGCTCCTCAAAGCCAAAGTCATACTCGACCCGGCTGAGCGGCGCGCCAAGATCGAAGCGGACGCGAAGGCCCTTTGCGCCGCCGAAGGCCTGTCGCTCAAAGACGATCCGGGTTTGCTCGACGAGGTCACCGGGCTGGTCGAATGGCCGGTGGTGTATATGGGGCAGATAGACGACGATTACATGGACCTCCCCGACGAGGTGCTGTCGACGTCGATGCGGTCGCACCAGAAATATTTTTCAACGCTGGGCAAGGGCGGCAAGCTCGCCAACCGCTTCATCGTCGTCGCCAACACCACGACCAAGGACAAAGGCGCACAAGTCGTTGCCGGCAACGAACGCGTGCTGCGTGCGCGCCTGTCCGACGCCAAATTCTTCTGGGACCAAGACCGCGCCACGAAGCTCGAGACCCGCGTTGAGGCGCTTAATGATCGAGTGTTCCATGCCAAGCTCGGCAACTTGTTCGAAAAAGTCGCGCGCGTCGAAGCGTTGGCCGCAGAGATTGCACAGTATGTGGACGGCGCCGATGCAAAGGTCGTCAAACGCGCTGCACGCCTCGCGAAAGCCGATCTGTCGACCGGCATGGTCGGCGAGTTCCCCGAACTTCAAGGCATCATGGGCCGCTACTATGCGCTCAATGACGGCGAAGATGCTGCGGTGGCCGATGCGGTGGCCGAGCACTATGCCCCGCAAGGCCCGAACGACACCTGTCCGACCGCCCCTGTCAGCGTCTGTGTCGCCTTGGCCGATAAGATTGATACGTTGGTCGGCTTCTTCGCCATCGACGAAAAGCCGACCGGGTCCAAAGACCCTTATGCGCTACGTCGTGCGGCACTGGGCGTGATCCGTTTGGTGCTGGAAAATGGGTTGCGGCTGCCGCTTTTGGATGTTTTCAAAAATGCGCATGGGTTGTTGCAAAAGGGCGATGAGCCATCCGTTGATCTGATGGCCTTCTTCGCCGACCGCCTCAAAGTGCACTTGCGGGAACAAGGCGTGCGCCACGATTTGATCGACGCGGTGATGGCGCTTGGTGGTGAAGATGATCTGTTCCGGCTTATGGATAAAGTCGATGCATTGGCGGGTTTCCTGAATACCGACGACGGCGCGAATTTGTTGACCGCCTACAAACGCGCCGCCAACATTTTGCGAATCGAAGAGAAGAAAGACGGCAAAGCGTACGCCGGTGAATCGTCGATTCTGGCGGCTGTTGAGCAGGAAGAGCATGATCTTATCAACGCGATCTCGTCGCGTGGGCCGATAATTCTGAACGCGATTAGAGACGAACAGTTCCAATCGGCGATGGCCCGCATGGCTGAATTTCGCGCACCGGTCGATGCATACTTTGAAAAGGTTACCGTGAATGCCGACGACCCAGCCGTGCGCGAGAATAGATTAAAGACCTTGGCGCATGTCAGGCGCACCATGGACCAAATTGCTGACTTCTCGAAGATCGAGGGCGGCAAGGCCTGACGCTGGCAGTCCCTCCATGGACCCCCGCCTGCGCGGGGGTGACGATGGGGGTGAGTGTTGAGGACGTGAGACCGCACCCCCGTCATTCCCGCGTAGGCGGGAATCCATGGTGGCGCGGGGCTGACGAGATTAAATGAGAAGAACGTTATCTGTGTTAGGCAATTGAAAATATTGGAAGAATTTGCATAGGCCTTGACGTTGACGCAGATTTTTCCAAGGTAGTAATAGCATAAGTATCCCCTCATCCTGTCCCAATCTTCGGGGCAGAGAGACAGGGTGAGGGATTAGGCGAACAAAAAACAAAGGTGGAATTGCGTTATGGCGAAATGGGTTTATGCGTTCGGCGACGGGGCTGCTGAAGGCAGCGCTGACATGAAGAACCTGTTGGGGGGTAAGGGCGCCAACTTGGCCGAAATGGCCAACCTTGGTTTGCCGGTGCCACCGGGCTTCACCGTCACCACGGAAGTCTGCACCCATTTCTATGACAATAACGAAACCTATCCGGATGATTTAAAAGACCAAGTCATCACGGCGCTAAAAAAGGTCGAAGACGGTTTGGGCCGCAACTTCGGCAGCGTCGACAAGCCGTTGCTGGTATCCGTGCGCTCGGGTGCGCGTGCGTCGATGCCGGGCATGATGGACACGGTCTTGAACCTGGGTCTCAACGACGAGACCGTCGAAGCGTTGGCCGAAGAAAGCGGCGATGCGCGCTTTGCCTTTGATAGCTATCGGCGATTTATCACCATGTATTCCGACGTGGTGCTGGGCGTCGATCATGGCGAGTTCGAAGAAATTCTCGACAACTTTAAGGCCGACCGGGATTTGCGCCTCGACACCGACCTCAGCGCCGACGACTGGAAGCTGTTGGTGCCGATGTATAAAGAACGCGTCCGTGATGTGCTTGGTAAGCCGTTCCCGCAAGATCCGCACGATCAGCTTTGGGGCGCCATTGGCGCTGTTTTCGGGTCGTGGATGAACAACCGCGCAAAAACCTATCGTCGTTTGCATGAGATTCCGGCGAGCTGGGGCACGGCGCTGAACGTGCAGGCGATGGTGTTCGGCAATATGGGCGACGACTGTGCGACCGGCGTGTGTTTCTCGCGCAACCCGGCCAATGGTGAAAACGCATTTTACGGCGAATACCTGGTCAACGCCCAGGGCGAAGACGTGGTCGCCGGCATCCGCACGCCGCAGAACCTGACCAAGCTTGAGCGCGAAACTGCCGGCAATGATCTGCCGTCCATGGAAGAAGCCATGCCGGAAACATTCCAGGAATTGTGCGATATCCGCGCACGCTTGGAAGCGCACTACAAAGACATGCAGGACATGGAATTCACGATCCAGCAGAACCGTCTGTGGATGCTACAGACCCGGTCCGGCAAACGTACCGCCAAAGCGGCGTTGAAGATCGCCTGCGATATGGTCGATGAAGGCGTGATCAGTAAAAAAGAAGCCGTGCTGCGGATCGAGCCGGGTCAACTGGATCAACTGTTGCATCCGATGCTCGACCCCGACGCCGACCGCGTCGTCATCGGACGCGGCCTGCCGGCTTCGCCGGGCGCTGCAACGGGCGGTATCGTGTTTACCGCCGAAGATGCGGAATCCGCTGCGGCCAAGGGTGAAAGCGTGATCCTGGTGCGCACCGAAACCAGCCCCGAAGACATTGGCGGCATGCACTCGGCGCAAGGTATTTTGACAACACGTGGCGGGATGACCAGCCATGCGGCTGTGGTCGCACGCGGTATGGGCAAGCCGTGCGTTTCCGGTGCCGGTGAAATTCGCGTCGATGCCGCTAACAAGTCGTTGACCTGCCTCGGTCACACGTTCGGCGAAGGTGACGTGATCACGCTGGACGGTACGACGGGGCAAATCATGGAAGGTGCGGTCAACATGATCCTGCCTGAACTGACCGGCGATTTCGGCAAGCTGATGGCGTGGGTCGACGAGTTCCGTACGTTGGGTGTCCGCGCCAATGCCGAGACCGAGGCGGATTCGAAAACCGCCCGCAAGTTCGGGGCCGAGGGCATCGGCCTGTGCCGGACCGAGCATATGTTCTTCGAACCGGCCCGGATCATTCATATGCGACAGATGATCATGTCGAACAGCGAAGAGGCGCGTCGGGCGGCGTTGAAAAACCTGCTGCCGTATCAGCGCGACGACTTCGAAAGCCTGTTCCGGATTATGGAAGGCTATCCGATCACGATCCGCCTGTTGGATCCGCCGCTCAACGAATTCCTGCCGCATTCCGAAGAAGAATTGGCCGAGGTTGCGAAGGCCGCGGGTGTGACGCTGAAAGATATCAAGGCCCGCAAGAACCAGTTGGACGAAGCCAACCCGATGTTGGGTCACCGCGGCTGCCGGCTCGGGATCACCTATCCGGAAGTCTATGAAATGCAGGCCCGGGCGATCTTTGAAGCCGCGGTCAAAGTAATCGGTGACGGCATCGACGTGGTCCCCGAAGTGATGATTCCCCTGGTCGGCATGCGCACCGAATTGGACGCCATGGCCGATGTGGTGCGCGCGACGGCCAGTGCCGTGATGAAGGAATCTGGAAAGGAATTTCCGTATTTGGTCGGCACCATGATTGAGTTGCCGCGCGCCTGTTTGCGTGCTGGCGACATTGCCGAGACCGCAGAATTCTTCAGCTTCGGCACCAACGATCTGACGCAGACCACGTTCGGGTTTTCGCGCGACGATGCGGCGCCGTTTTTGGATGTCTATCATCGCAAGGGCATCATGGAGGCCGACCCCTTCATGACCATCGACGTCGACGGTGTCGGCGAGTTGGTGAAGCTTGCCGTCGAACGCGGTCGCAAGACGCGGCCCGACATCAAGCTCGGCATCTGTGGTGAGCACGGCGGCGATCCGGCTTCAATCCAATTCTGCAAAGACGCCGGATTGGATTATGTATCTTGCTCGCCCTACCGCGTGCCAATTGCGCGTCTGGCCGCTGCTCAGTCAGCGCTGAAGACTTCCGCATGAGTGATCGGCTGCAAGACGGCTGCATCTTTTGCATGATCATCAAGGGCGAGATTCCGTCCTTCACGATCTATGAAGACGATGCGACAAAGGCGTTTATGGATATCAATCCGTTGACGCCAGGGCATACCTTGGTGATACCAAAGTTCCACACTGCGAATATTTTTGAAGCGCCCGCGGATAGCCTGGGCCAGGTGATGACGACGGTTGGCAAAGTGTCGCGCGCCGTCGACCGCGTGATCGCCCCCGAAGGCATCAATATCCTTCAGGCGAACGGTGCCGGCGCCGGCCAATCGGTATTTCACATCCATTTCCACGTTATCCCGCGCGCCGTCGATGACGGCTTCACGATGAATTGGCCGCAAGTCCCAGGCAACATGGACGATATCGGTAAAACTGCAAAAGCCCTTCAAGACGACATCTCCAAACACGAATAATCTCACCAATGGCTCTCCTATGTGTGGAGGCGTCGATAGATGCGGGCGCTTTCGCCCCCGATATGAGCCGAATTTCAGGCATCTTCTATGCTGTCATGATTCAGTAAGCATTAGCCTATACGATACCCCTTAAGCGAGTATGGGGTGTCGGCGATGAACGTTTTAAAACAAAATAGTTGGCGGAACGGCGTGCCCGATATCGGGGTGCTGTTCGTGTGCGCCGACAATGCCCGCGACTCGTTGATTGCCGAAGCCTTGCTGCGTGATCAGGCGTTGCCGGGCGTGTGCGCGTTTAGTGCCGGCATCCGCCCCGCTGATCATGCCGATCCGTTTATCTTGTCGGCGTTGACGTTGGCCGGTCTTGAGACTGAGGGGCTTTGGCCGAAAGACTGGCAGAGCTTTGCCGACCATAATCCCGCGGTGATCTCAACCGTGGTCTTCTTGGGCGACGATGTTGAAGCCGATATCGGGCGGAGTTTCCCCGGCGTTCTGGATTATTTCAACTGGCCGACTCTTGGTGAATGTTCAATGTCGGGTCACCATGGTGTGTGGCGCGACGTCTACGCGCTGCGTCCCCGCATTGATCAGCTTTGTGAAGATCTGCGGTCGATGCAGGAATTTAGCCTCGCACGCGGCAGCCACTAAATTTACCGTCTGATAAAATAGGTGACGTCCGGCAGCGGGCGTTCATCGAACATTTCCGTGTCAGCGGATAGTGCGCGGCGGCAAAACGCCAGCATGTCGGCGGGTTCGATATAGTATAGCCCTTGGAATTTTTCTTCTTCGTCTTTCCGCAGCATGTTGAAGGCCAAGCCCTTATCGGTCATCGACCAAAGTTGCTTGAGGTTATCTTCAACGTAATCCCGCCAAGCCGTCTCGTCGGCGCCGCCGTGCATATTATAGGTGCCGCATGCAAAGCTGTAATCAGCGCGCTCGGTGGCGATCATCTTGCGGAGGAATTTGGCGCGGGGATCGGTGATACGATCACGGCACGCGGCGATCATTTCTTGGGTGATGTCATAGCCGATGTAGCGGCTGCCGTTCATCACCGAAAGCGGGTGCAGATAATCGAACATTGCACCGTAGCCGCAGCCCAGGTCATTGATGACGATGCCGCCATCTGCTGCGTCTTCGGGACTGATGATCTCGCACAGGCGCTCGAAACGGCGAACCTGCCAGTGCTCGCCACGCCAGAATACACCTTTGGCGGTGGCGCCGCATTGATCGAGCCGTTGGCCGTAAAGGCGGGCGACGGGCGCCAGTAGTCTGGGGGCGCGTTTGAAAATATTGAATGTCACGCGATGACGCTAGCGCATCGATGCAGACTTGGCGAGGTCAAGCGTCCGTCAGTCTGCCGTTTCGACGTCCGGAATGACCATCCAGTCGGGCACATGCGCATGTGCAATGTTGCCGTCGATATCCAACGGCGCGCCCGCGCGAATTGCTTCTAAGCGCAACATCGCGATGCCGCCTGCGTTGCTGACCGAGCGCACTTCGCCAACATTTTTACCGTCCAACGTGATCGCCGCACCCGGCGCAATCGGTCCACCTTCGAAGCTGACCGGCACCAGACGCTTTTTGATCAGACCGCGATACTTGGTCCGTGCCGTCAGTTCTTGGCCCATGTAGCAGCCTTTTTTCCAATCAACGCCGTGCAATTCGTCAAACCCGCTTTCCAGCAGAATGGACTTGTCGGCAATCAGATCCGTGGGGGCTTCGGGCAATCCCAGCGCGATGCGATGGCGATGGTATTCTTCTTCGCTGGCCTCTTCGCCATCAAGGGCTTTCGGGTCGGCGGCGGCCGGCACAAAGGCGCGCGCGCCGGCTTCGGCAAGGCGGGGGTCGGCATAGACGATGATGCCATCGTTGAGTAATTGCTGGCCTTGGCCTAAATCAAACGTCGACAGCGCGTCTGATCCGAAAAGCGCAAACACGTGAACCGTGTCGCCGAGGTTTTCCAAGGTTACCTTGGCGCGCAGTTTGAACATGTTAAGCTTTTTCAGCAGCGACTCTGCGTCCGCCGCCGGGCAATCCAGCAGTAAGCGCTCGCCATCGCCGACGATGAAGAAATCCGCCAAAAACTTGCCTTGCGGCGTCAAAAGTGCCGCATATACGGCGCGGCTGCCGTCGGCGTGGGTGACATCGTTCGAGACCAGACCCTGCAGAAAACTAAACCGATCTTCGCCGCTCAGTGACAAGACACTGCGATCACTGCGTTTTATAGATTTCATGCTACGATGCCTCCGTTACGGTCTCCTTAATGTGGGGTATCCGTAAGGGGCAGCGCAAGGGGTGTGCGGGGTATGGAGACGGCCAAAGTCTTGCATCGCCCGGGAGCCCCCGTATAAGAAGGCAAAGCCAAGCGTCAACGGGGCGAGCGATTGACGTAACACTGCGGAAGGACGGCATGCGGCTATTACTGGTGACATCAACGCGGGTGGGCGATGCGATCCTGTCGATAGGTATTCTCGCTCGCCTCTTGGAACAGAATCCGGGCATCCGCGTCACCGTTGCGTGCGGTCCGGCTGCCGCATCGTTGTTTGAAGCCGTGCCGGGGATCGAGCGGATTATTGTCCTCGATAAAATGGTTTTGTCGATGCACTGGGTTTACCTTTGGTGGCAGACCGCGATGCGGCGCTGGGATATTTTGGTCGACCTGCGCAATGCCCCGATTACTTATTTGATCGGCGGGCGCACCCGTTATCGGATGATCCGTTCTCGAAGTAAAGAGGGATTGCGCCTTCTTCGCCTGGCGCGTGTGATCGGTGCCGAGGATAATCCACCTGCGCCGAAAGTCTGGATTGATGACGCACGGCGCGCGACAGCCGTCGATCTGATCCCGGACGGCGGGCCGGTGCTCGCCATCGGTCCGACGGCGAACTGGCGCGGCAAGCAATGGCGTGGGCAATGTTTCGCTGAATTGGCGGAACGGTTGACCGGGCCCGACGGGATATTGCCCGGTGCACGCGTTGCGGTGTTCGGGCGGAGCGACGAACGGCCGATGGCGTTGCCGCTGATTGAAAGCGTCCCGGATGAGCGTTTGTTGGATTTAGTCGGCGGCTATGATCTGTTGACGGTGGCGGCGTGCTTGGAACGCTCGGCTCTTTATATCGGCAACGATTCCGGCTTGATGCACTTGGCGGCGGCAACCGGCACGCCGACCTTGGGCTTATTCGGCCCATCGCCGGCAGAGCAATACGCCCCGTATGGTCCGATGTGTGATTATGTGGAGACCAGTGTCGGCTTTGATGACATTTTTCCGGAGAATTTTGACCATCGAAAGACCGATACCCTGATGGATAGCCTCAGCGTTGATCAGGTCGAAGAGGCAGCCGCGAAATTATGGTCGCGCGCCAAGGATGTTGCGGCGTGAGCGCTGAGCCCAACCTTTCTGCCGTGATCAGCGTGCACAACGAACAACATCAACTGGCGGCGTGCTTAGACACGCTCAGCTTCGCCGATGAAATCGTCGTGTTGCTGGATAAATGCACGGACGAGTCCAAAGCCATTGCCGAACGCTACACGGACCGCATCGTCGAAGGTGCCTGGGACGTTGAAGGGGCCAGGCGGAACGCCGGCATCGACGCTTGTCGGGGCACATGGATTTTCGAAATCGATGCGGACGAGCGGGTGCCGGATGCCCTCAAAGATGAAATCCTCAAAACGGTTCAAACAAGCACCGCAGACTGGCATGAGATCCCCGTCGACAATTATGTCGGTACCCGGTTGGTCCGTTGGGGGTGGGGAGCATCTTTCGGCAAGGCAGCGTATCCGGGCTTGTTTAAAAAAGGCGTGAAGCATTGGGGTCTGCAGCGCGTGCACCCGCCGCTTGATTGGTCAGGTGCCAAAGGTGAGATGCTGCAAAATCGCTTGGTACACTATGTGGACCGCGATATCTCGGATATGATTAAGCGGCTGGATAACTACTCATCGGCCCGCGCCTTGGACTTGTTGGACAGCGGCGACATCGGTTCGCTCGCCAACAATGTGCGGCGATTTTTTTCCCGGTTCATCAAGTGCTTTGTGGCACGCAAAGGTTACCGCGAAGGTGGGCTTGGGCTGTTGATTGCGATATTCGCGGGTTTGTTTCCGCTGTTGTCGCACATCAAGGCCCGCTATGCCGAGGCCGAAGCATCCCAAACTGACGAACGCACGGTCTGAGATGGCGACGATTATCCTTGCCGACGATGGGATCGAATTCGACGGGCGCACGCCCGAGACGCGTCCGCTGGGGGGCGTCGAATCCTCGGTCATTCAATTGATGGAAACATTGGCGGCGAACGGCCACACGGTCACGGTCTATAATAATTGTCTGGCGGCCCTGCATCATAAGGGTGTCCACTGGCGACCGATTGCCGACGGCGTGCCGAACCGTGCCGATCTGTATATCGCGAACCGCGGTGACAAGCTGTTGAAGCTGTGCCGGGACGCCAAGCAGACGGTTTTTTGGACCCATAACCCCTGCCGGTACATGCTCAAAGCCCGCTATCTGTGGCAGCTTTGGCGCAGGCGTCCGGTGATCGTGTTCATCGGCAGCTATCACGCGACGACGTTGCCGGCTTGGGTGCCGGATGGTGGCAGACGGACGATCCCATACGGCCTGCCGGAGATTTTTTGTCGTGCCGGAGCCGCTGAGGCACCGCCTGGACCGCGTGCGGTGTTCACCTCAAATCCACTGCGCGGGCTGGATTGGTTGTTGGATATCTGGGCTGAACACATTGAGCCGCAGGTCCCGGGCGCTGAATTGCACGTGTTTTCGGGCGCAGCTACCTATGGCGCTGCCGGTGCCCGCAAAGCTGACGCCATGGGCCAAGTGCTGGCAAAGGCGCAGGCGTTGGCGTCGCAAGGTGTGCGGCTTCGTGACCCGGTCGATAAAGCCAAGCTGGTGGAAGAACTGCGTCTAAGCCGCGTGATGCTGTATCAAGGCGACATCAACGAGACCTATTGTTTGGCGGTCGCTGAGGCCCAGGCGATGGGCGTGCCCGCCGTCTTAAAGCCGATCGGCTCCATGCCCGAACGTGTGATCGACGGCAAGACCGGGTTTTTGGCAGATGACGATGACGCCTTCGCCCTTGCGGCCAGGCGTGTGCTCACGGATGATGCGCTTTGGGCAGCGCAGCATGCCCAAGCCCTGAAAACCCAACGTCAGTGGCGCTGGCCCGAGGCCGCCGCCGCGTTTGAGGAATTGATCCCAGTCTGATGAAAGTTCTACAAGCCATGGCCGGTGCGGAGTTTGGTGGTGCCGAAGCGTTTTTCGTGCGCCTCGCCATCGCATTGGGCCGCACCGATATCGAACAGCGGGTCGTGATCCGTGCCAATCCGGCGCGTGCGCAGATGTTGCGTGACGGCGGGGTCGAGCCGATTGAGTTGCCGTTTGGCGGTCGTTTTGACTTCGCCACCGGCCGCGCGTTGAAACGCGAGATCGCGAGCTTTAAGCCCGATGTCGTGTTGAGTTGGATGAACCGCGCCACCGCGATGTGCCCGCCCGGTGATTATGTGCATGCGGCTAGGCTCGGCGGGTACTACGACCTCAAGTACTATCGCAACTGCAAGCACCTGGTCGGCAACACCCGCGATATCGTTGATTATCTGGTCGAACACGGCTGGGATAAAGAGCGTGCGCACTACCTGCCAAACTTTGTGCTTGAGCAAGAGGCCGAGCCGATCCCGCGCGAAAGTCTGTATACGCCGAAGGGCGTGCCGTTGATCGTGGCACTGGGGCGTT
>JAFMCK010000261.1 GCA_017857825.1 Rhodospirillales bacterium | reverse complement strand
CACCACCTCTGTGCATGAAGACACGAAATTTCCCCACTTTTGACGTGGCTGCTTGAACAGACACTTTGGCGATACTCTTTTCAGCAATCGTCTCTATCGCCAAGTTTTCCCATGTCAGCTGTGCAAGCTCACCACTTCTCATGCCACTGTTTGCCGCTACGAGGAAATAGTGCCGTGCAAGCTGTCTGTAATACAGCTCCTCGTCATCAACTTCCTCTCTCACATAGCTACGCATGGCAGTGACAAATGCCATGTATTCCTCAGCCGTAAATGTCTGTCGCCTTACTTTTTCAACATCCACAGTGGGCTTTTTGTATTTGGGTAGATGGAAGTGACGGAACTTCCCCATTTTCTTTTCGTCATACAAGTAAGCTAAGCATGCGTTGATGGTGCTCATCTCATTGTTCACAGTGGTGTCAGCAATCTTCTTTCTCGTGTTTCTGCACCACTGTGGATATGCAAGTAGCTGTGCTTCATCTAACTCGCTTAGCTTTGTTTCTCTGCCAGCGAAATCCAAGAAGTGAGTAAGGTGGGTTTTAATCGTTTCCAAGCGTCCAGCCACAATGCCTTGTTGGCTTGGGTTGTCTCTAACCTCAGTCGCTCTGTAATCTGTATATATTTGGACAGCTTCTTTTAGGGTGACAGTGAAGTATTTTACGCCAGTCTCAATGTGAGCATGCAACTCCAAATACATAGCTTGCCCTCGTTCAATCGCTGTCTCTCTGATTTTGGTATTGAGGCTCTTTTGCACATATTTGTTGTCTGCAGTCAGCCACACACGGAACTGCCAATATTCCCCTCGCTTGTAGACAACAGCTCCATTCCTATTTTCAAAGATTGGAACTTCGTCTTCGCTGAAATATCGCTTCTTCGCCATAGCCCTCTAACTCAAACTTTTGATTAGCTGTGCACTATGAACAACAATAGTGCACAAGATGTCCAAGTTCTTGTCTAAAAGCTAAAAGCTGATGTTAATGAAGTCAATGGGTTAGGGGAGCTTGTCTAGGTAATGTCTAAGTCATAGTATTGTTTAATATCAATGACTTAAGGCCATTATTTTACTCCCACTCGATGGTGCCGGGTGGTTTTGAGGTGACGTCGTAGACGACGCGGTTGATGCCTTTGACTTCGTTGACGATCCGGCTGGAAACCCGGCCCAGGAATTCATGATCGAACGGGAAGTAGTCGGCGGTCATGCCGTCGGTCGAGGTCACGGCGCGCAGCGCGCAGACGAAATCATAGGTCCGGGCATCGCCCATCACGCCGACGGTCTGCACCGGCAGCAGCACGGCGAAGGCTTGCCAGATGGTGTCGTATAGCCCTGCGTTGCGAATTTCTTGCAAGTAGATCACATCGGCGGCGCGCAGGATATCCAGGCGCTCCTTGGTGATCGCGCCCGGAATGCGAATGGCGAGGCCGGGGCCCGGGAACGGGTGGCGACCGACGAAGCTGTCCGGCAGGCCGAGTTCACGGCCCAGGGCGCGGACTTCGTCTTTGAACAATTCGCGCAACGGCTCGACCAGTTGCATGTTCATGCGTTCTGGCAGACCCCCGACGTTGTGGTGCGATTTGATGGTGACGCTGGGCCCGCCAGTGAACGATACGGATTCGATGACGTCCGGATATAGCGTGCCTTGCGCCAAAAAGTCTGCGCCGCCAACGTTTTTAGCTTCTTCATCGAACACGTCGATGAACAGTTTGCCGATGGTCTTGCGCTTTGTTTCGGGGTCGGTGACACCGTCGAGCGCGCCCAAGAACAGCTCTTCGGCGTTCCGGTGCACCAGCGGAATATTGTAGTGATCGCGGAACAGTTTGACGACCTCGTCGGCTTCGTTGGCACGCATCAGGCCGTGGTCAACGAACACACAGGTCAGCTGGTCGCCGATGGCTTCGTGCAGTAACACGGCGACGACTGAGCTGTCGACGCCGCCGGACAGGCCGCAAATCACACGGCCGCTGCCGACTTGGTCACGCACTTTCTGAATCGCTTCGTCTTTGAAGGACGCCATGGTCCAGTCGCTCTTGGCGCCGCAAATCTGATGCGTGAAGTTCTTTAACAGCTTGGCGCCGTCAGGGGTGTGCATCACTTCTGGGTGGAACTGCACGCCGTAGAACTTGCGCGCCTCGTCGGCGATGATGGCAAACGGCGAGCCGTCGGAGGTGCCGACAACGCTGAACCCGTCCGGGATCGCGTCGATGCGGTCGCCGTGGCTCATCCACACTTGGTGCTTTTCGCCGGGCTGCCAGATGCCTTCAAACAGGCAGCAGTCTTTTTGGATTTCGACAAATGCGCGCCCGAATTCCCGGTGCGTCGACGCCTGCACCTGACCGCCCATTTGTTGCACCATGGTCTGCTCACCATAGCAAATGCCGAACACCGGCACGCCAAGCTCGAACACCGCTTCCGGCGCGCGGGGTGTGGTCGCCTCGTGCACGCTGGCCGGTCCGCCCGACAGGATCACACCTTTTGGCGCATAGGCCTTGAGGGTTTCCTCGGTGACGGCATTGAACGGGTGAATTTCACAATAAACGCCGGATTCCCGGACCCTGCGCGCGATTAATTGCGTCACTTGGCTGCCGAAATCGACGATCAGAATACGGTCATGATGGGCGGTGATGTCAGTCATGCATTCTGATACTGGATTGTCGCGATTTTGGAAAGGGGCAAGGGGGCAGAGGGTGTTGCTAAATACAACCCGTCCGCTGCTCGCGGCATTGTTTGCGGCAGTCTTTGTTGTCGGGGGGGCAGGCGGCTAGGCAGGTTTTGTATTGGATGCCGCAATCCACCTTTTTCTGGCCGCCATAGCCG
This sequence comes from Rhodospirillales bacterium, assembly GCA_017857825.1. Taxonomy (GTDB): domain Bacteria; phylum Pseudomonadota; class Alphaproteobacteria; order Rhodospirillales; family Casp-alpha2; genus UBA4479. The sequence continues at coordinate 1,432 of JAFMCK010000261.1, read as the reverse complement.
ACGCCGGCCCCGCTGGCACCGCTGGCGTAGCCGCACTGGACGGCACAGGATTTCTTCTGATCGGCGCCGTTTTGGTCGATGCAGGCTTTCAGGCACATGGCAGGGTCGTCTGCCTGAGCACGGGGGGGCGCAAACGACAGCAGCACGACGGCACATAGGGCAACCATAAGATAGCGCATAGCAACCTCCTGAAGATGGACGCACAGGATAACATATATTGCCGCGAGAAAGCGCGATTGATCTTAATCAATGCCCGATATGGTGGGGGCTACATACTAAGGAGGCTCTGACAGGGGAGGCTTCTATGTTTTTCGGCAATCCTTCGATGTTTACGCGGCTTGTTATCGGCAAGCTGGTCGGTCTCGTGCTTGGTATTATTGGGTTCTTCTTGCTGCCGTTTTTCTGGCCCGAGGTCAGCATGCATTTGCGGGTTGGATTTCTGTTTTGGTATGCGACCGTCGGCGCCATGATTGCGGCCTTCGGTGTCGTCACTTGGCATCCGGTGCTGAAACTGCCGTTGCCGTGGTGGTTCAGGGCGCCTCTGATCGGGGCGTGGATGAACCTGTTGCTGATTCTGATTGCCTGGTCGGAAATGCAGGGGTTGATGAACGCCGTATTTGGGCCGGACAGTATGTTGTCGACGCCCTATTGGGGTGTTTTTGAAGGTGCCGTCGTCGGACTGCTGATCGGCTATCTGTGCACGAAGTTCGGCGGCGAAGGTGAAGGCACTGTTGATGCGATGTCACATCCTCGATAACGACTCATGACCGATTTTTGAGAATAACAGAGGGATGGATATTTCTGATGAACATGTTTAATGTTTCTATTTATAATAGAAACATTGGAGAGATGCGTCATGAAAGAGGTAAAAAGGTTTCCATTTCCTTGGGCATTTGTCGCATTGACCGTGGTCGTGGGGTTGGTGTCGGCATGCAATCACACAGGCCCCAGGCTTGCCATTGCGATGGGCGATAGCTTCATCAGTGGCGAAGGTGCAGAGAATTTTATCAGTGGTGATGGTGCGGCGGATTACGCCAGCACGCCGCCTTCGGATATTTTCGTGGCTGAAAATCAGACGGACCCGTATTTTTGTCATAAGTCTCAAAACGCGTCGATTTATGCGGCCAATCTTCCGGGTATTGATGAAGTGCACAACCTGGCATGCAGTGGTGCGAAACCCGAAGATTTGTCCCGACCAAATCCCGACTTTCGTGTTGTCACGGGCGGCCTAGCGACATTCAACGTCGCCCCACAGCTTGATCAACTTTGGAATACAATCTCTGGCAAGACCGTAAAAGTGATCAAGGTAAGCCTTGGGGCAAATAACTCGGTCAATAACTTCAGCGGTATTTTGGCGTGATAGTGTCCCATCCCGTAGTGTATGAGGCGGCCTAACGCCTGTCTCCGACGGTTGTCATCGCCGTGTTATTCT
>JAFMCK010000260.1 GCA_017857825.1 Rhodospirillales bacterium | reverse complement strand
CCGGCGAACCCGGGGGAATTCACCCGGCGCGCGTTTGAGCATGGCAAGATGGATTTGACGGCGGCTGAAGCCATCGCCGATTTGGTGGATGCTGAAACCACCGCGCAGCGACGTCAGGCTTTGGCGCAAATGGGCGGTGGCTTGGCGGCACTGTATGATGATTGGCGGCGGCGGCTGGTCGGGGCGATGGCGTTCACCGAGGCGAGCATAGATTTCGCAGAAGAAGACATTCCCGATGATCTGGTAAGACAAAGCTTAGAGGCCATCGGCACCGTGGCGCAGGAACTTCGTGCGCACCTAAATGATCAGAACGTCGGAGAGCGGATCCGTGATGGATTCCGTATTGCCCTCACCGGTGCGCCGAATGTCGGCAAATCGAGTTTAATGAACGCGCTGGCGAAGCGTGATGTGGCGATTGTTTCGTCTACGGCCGGGACGACCCGTGACGCGATTGAGGTGCCTTTGGATTTGGGCGGCTTTCCCGCTATTTTGATCGACACGGCGGGGCTGCGCGATAGCGATGACGAAATCGAACAGGAAGGCGTTCGTCGTGCCCGCGCCCATGCCGCGGCGGCGGATGTGCGGATTGTTTTATTGGATGCGTCGGAGGTCCAGCATCTCTCAGACGCGCCGTCGATAGGTCCGATGGAGATCATTGCGGTCAATAAGATTGATGAGGCCCCTGCCCCGGCTTGGGTTGACGGGGTCAATGTGTTGGGGCTTTCGGTCAAGTCCGGTGCGGGTCTGCAAGATTTTATTTCGGCGATGACGGCGCGCATTCGAAAGCTTGCGGGATCACGCGCCACGGCAACGCCGCCGCTGACGCGGGCCCGGCATCGCCATGCGCTTGAGGCGTGTGCGGATGCGTTGGACCGGGTTTTGGCCGGCGCCGAGGCGGGTGCCGACGTGGAGATGGTCGCGGAAGACTTGCGGTTGGCGGCACAGGCGCTTGGGCGTATTACCGGGCGGGTCGACGTCGAGGAACTATTGGATAAAATATTCCGGGACTTCTGTATCGGGAAATAAGCCTCGAAAGGAACCGTTGTTTCACGTGAAACAAGATCTTTGCGAGGGAGTGTTCGCGCGCGTGAAAAGTGCCCGAAAGAACACGGTTAACAAAGCGTTTCACGTGAAACATTTAAGCGGGAACGATTGACTCGCATACAGTGTGTCCCTATGTTCCGCGCCACAGGCTTCCTCGGGATCAAGCTATGCCAAATGTGTCTTTAAAATTTGATGTAATCGTCGTCGGTGGTGGTCACGCTGGCGCCGAAGCTGCTGCGGCGGCGGCCCGAGTGGGTGCGCGCACGGCGTTGGTGACACATCGGGTGGAGACCATTGGCGAGATGTCGTGCAATCCTGCCATCGGCGGGTTGGCCAAAGGCCAGTTGGTGCGTGAGGTTGATGCTTTGGATGGGTTGATGGGCCGAGCCATTGACCGGGCCGGTATTCAGTTCCGCATGCTCAACCGGTCGAAAGGCCCGGCGGTGCGTGGACCCCGGGCACAGGCGGACCGAAAGCTCTATCGCCACGCTATTCAGTCTCTGCTCGCTGAAATACCGAACGTGGAGATCATTGCCGACCCCGTCGAAGACTTGCTTTTGTCTGAGGATGGCGCCCGCGTGCTCGGCGTGCGTACCGGTTCGAACCGGGACATTTTGGCGCCGTCGGTTGTGATTACGACCGGGACATTTCTGCGCGGTTTGATCCACGTCGGAGATAAAAAGATTCCCGCAGGTCGGGTCGGCGATAAGCCGGCGATCGGGTTGGCTTACACCATTAAACGATTGGGATTGCCGCTTGGCCGTTTGAAGACCGGCACGCCGCCGCGTTTGGATGGACGCACCATCGATTGGTCGGGCTTGGATGCGCAGCCGGCAGATGATCCGCCGGTGCCGTTTTCGTACCTGACCGACAAGATCACGGTGCCCCAGATACCTTGTCATATCACGTACACGACTGCAGCTACGCATCAGGTGATTACGGATAACATCGGTCTGTCGGCGATGTATTCGGGACAGATCGAGGGGATCGGGCCACGGTATTGTCCGTCGGTTGAAGACAAGGTGGTGCGTTTCGCCGATAAGCCGCGCCATCAAATCTTCCTGGAGCCTGAGGGCTTAGATGATCCGACGATATATCCAAACGGTATTTCCACCTCGCTGCCGAAAAGCGTGCAGCTGGAAATGTTGAAAACCATTCCCGGTCTCGAAAATGCAGTGATGCTGCAACCGGGATATGCCATCGAGTATGATTTTGTCGACCCGCGCGCCCTCACCCGCCGGTTGGAAACACATGCTGTCGCCGGTATCTACTTGGCCGGTCAGATCAATGGTACAACGGGGTATGAAGAAGCCGCAGCTCAGGGTTTGATGGCGGGTATCAACGCCGCGCTCTCGGCAAGCGGAAGCAACGACCGGTTTGAGTTGGATCGTGCCGAGGCCTACATCGGCGTCATGATCGATGATCTGGTGACGTTAGGCACGAAAGAGCCCTATCGTATGTTCACGTCCCGAGCCGAATACCGTTTGATGCTACGGGCTGACAATGCGGATTTGCGGCTCACCGAACGGGGTATTGAGATTGGCTGTGTCGGCACGGAAAGCCGCACTGAACTCAGCCCGAGATCAATTGCTGGAAATCGATGCCTCCCCTACCGCGCTCCGCGCTGAGGGGTTGGAAATAAACCAAGACGGCGTGCGTCGAAACGGTATGGATTTGTTGGCATACCCCGGCATTGACATGGCACGGTTGGCGATGATTTGGCCTGACCTACTCGGCCAGCGCGTGGATGTCGTCGAGCAGCTTGAGATCGAAGCGGCGTACGCGAACTACCTCGAACGCCAAGACGCCGACGTCAAAGCCATGCGGCGGGATGAAGCGTTACGGTTGCCGGACAACCTCAATTATTTCGGTATTCCGAGTTTGTCCAATGAAGTCTGCGACAAGCTCAGCAAAGTCCGACCGGAAACGTTGGGTCAGGCAGCACGGATTTCCGGCGTGACACCTGCGGCGATTACGGCGCTGCTGGCCTATGTGAAGCGCGGCAATCACCGCTTGTCGGCCTAACCGATGTTTCACGTGAAACAGGGTCTATTCCGTGTCTGATCAGACCCCTCTCTCTCCCACTGCCTGTGCGGCGGCCTTGGGTGGCGTTGATGCGTCGACGATGGAACGTCTCGGTACGTATTTGACTGTGCTGACCAAGTGGCAGGGCGCGATCAATCTGGTCAGCGTAAAAACCCTTCAAGACCCCTGGCGCCGGCATATATTGGACAGCGCACAACTCGCGGCATACATGCGCGCCGATGATACCATTGCCGATCTTGGGAGCGGTGCCGGATTGCCTGGTCTGATTGTGGCAATCATGACCGGCTGCAAGACAGAATTGGTCGAGAGCGATCAACGCAAAGCGACATTCCTACGCGAAGCCGCGCGGTTGACGGATGCGTCTGTGACCGTACATGCCGCACGGGCTGAAACCGTGCCGCCACTGGGTGCAAGTGTCGTGACGGCGCGCGCCTTGGCGCCGTTGCAAAGGCTTTTACCGTGGGTCTACCGGCATCTGGCACCAGACGGCCGCGCCGTAATTCTTAAGGGTGCCGGAGTCGATGAGGAATTGACGCACGCGCGCAAACAATGGAGTATGTCTGTGATGCAAAATGACAGTTTGTCAGATGCATCAGGCCGTGTCCTCACACTCACAAAATTGGCGCCCATCAATGTCGGCTGAGCCCCTCCAAAATCCCCGCCGTACGCGGATTATCGCCATCGCCAATCAAAAAGGCGGTGTTGGTAAAACGACAACCGCCATCAATCTGGCGACGGCGCTTGCAGCGATCAAACAACGCGTCTTGGTGATTGATCTGGACCCTCAGGGCAATGCCTCGACCGGGCTCGGGATTTCGCAGGCCGCGCGCGGTAAAAATACCTACCACGTCCTCATCCGCGAGATCGCTCTCCATGAAGCGGTATTGCAGACGGATATTCCGAACCTGGATATCGTCCCGTCTGGTATCGATTTGTCCGGTGCCGAAATTGAACTGGTCGACGTCGACCGTCGCGAGTTCTGCCTCCGCGAAGCGTTGATGCTGGCACAAGCGGATTACGATTACATCTTGATCGACTGCCCACCCGCGCTGGGACTTTTGACGATCAACGCTTTGGTCGCCTCGCAGGCGGTGTTGGTGCCGTTGCAGTGTGAGTTTTTTGCGCTTGAGGGTGTGTCGTTGTTGGTGCGAACCA
>JAFMCK010000259.1 GCA_017857825.1 Rhodospirillales bacterium | reverse complement strand
CGCCGCCTTGATTCTGTCGGCAGTCAAAAGATTCACGCGACCGAGTTGGTCATCATCGCCCCAATCGCCCCACGTCGAGCCTTCCGGCCGGTTCACCCAGCGTTTCGTCATGATGTTCTCCCGGTGTTGTTTGTTGGATTATATTGTCTGAACTGAATTGAATGAGTCTTGCTACGCTTTCTGTTCCCAGCCGCGGTCGCTTTGCTGCCAGTAGGTCAGCGTGTGATTGGCGTCTTTGAGGGTTTTCCAGCTTGCACGCGCGGCCGCGACGGCATCTTCGTTGTGGCCATCGAAGATATCGAAACAGCGCTCGAAGCTGTCGGTTTTTTCCGAAACGGCACCGTCAGCTAAAAACAAAAACGTGGCGGCGTTGAGATTGGTGTCCTCGGTCGACAGCCACACCGGCTGTTCTTCGGGGTCTTTGTCGCGGGGCGTGCCGTGCGGCAACCAAGATGCAGGCTCGAACGACCACAAATGGCTGTCCATATCGCGGACACGATCATCCGAGCCCAGTACCACCAAGGCCCGCTTACCCGCCGCCAATGTCTTTTGCAAAAGCTGCGGCAGGACCTGTTCAAGTCCCGAGCGGGTCAGGTGATAGAAGCCGATTTCGGTCATCCGAAGGGCGGTATCCTCAGCCGTAGTGATCGGCGACAAAACGCTCAAGCAAGCGCACACCGAACGCGGTACCGCCGCGCGGCACAAGCGTTGTGTCTTTCTTCGACCACGTCACACCGGCGATGTCCAAGTGCACCCAAGGCGTATCGCCGACGAAGCGTTGCAGGAATTGCGCAGCGGTGATCGAACCGGCGCCACGCCCGCTACCGATGTTTTTCATATCGGCCGCATCGGTGTTTAGGTCTTTGTTGTATTCCTCGCCTAGCGGCAGGCGCCAGACACGCTCGCCGATAGTCTCACCGACAGCATGGATACGTTCGGCCAATTTATCGTCATTGGCGAAAAGACCTGCTCGTTCATTGCCCAACGCGACAATGATGGCACCGGTTAGCGTCGCCAGGTCGACCATAAAGTCCGGCTTATATTTGGTGTTCACATAGTGCAGCACATCGCACAGCACCAAGCGGCCTTCGGCATCGGTATTGAGGATTTCGATGGTTTGACCGGACATTGATTTGACGATGTCGCCGGGCCGCGTTGCGTTGCCGTCCGGCATGTTTTCGACCAGACCGACTGCGCTGACCACATGGCACTTGGCTTTACGCCCGGCCAACGCCTTCATCAGCCCCGACACCACACCGGCGCCGCCCATATCCCATTTCATGTCTTCCATGCTCGCCGCCGGCTTCAACGAAATCCCGCCGGTATCAAAGCACACGCCCTTGCCGATGAACGAAATCGGCTTGGAGTTTTTCTTTTTCGATGCCGGCAGGCCGTTCCACTCCATAACCACCATCTGGCTTTCGTGCGACGAGCCATTACCGACCGACAGCAACGAGCCCATGCCGAGCTTGCGCATTTCTTTTTCGCCCAAGATCGTCACTTTGACGCCGACTTTGGTAAGATCTTTTTTCAGACGCTGCGCAAATTCTTTGGGGTACAGGACGTTCGCAGGCTCCGACACCAGATCGCGGGTGAACTTCACGCCGTCTGCAATCTTGGAAAGGTGCCCAAACGAGGTTCGCGCCGCCGCCGCGCCGTCGCACACAATCGCGAGCGCATCCAGGGGCGTTTTCTTGTCGTCGGCCTTTTTCGTTTTATATTTTTCAAACACGTACGACCGCAGCGTCGCGCCGTAGCCAAGGTTTGCCGCAATATCGGCGGCTTTAAGATTGCTTTTATCGATGTCGTCCGCGTGCACGGTGACCGGGCCCGCGACGGTACCGATGGCGGCAAACATGGTGCCGCCGGCCTCGACCACGCTTTCCGGCGTGATCTCGGCGGGCTTGCCGAGACCCAGGCACAACACCCGATCTAACGACGAGCCGCCAGGTGCCAGCACGATCATGGTTTGGTTCTTCTTGCCTTCGAAGCCTGATGCTTTGGCTGCACGCTTGAGCGCGCCTTTAAGCTTGGCATCAAGGGTTGCGGCGGTCTTCGACCACTTGCCGCCTTCGCTGCATAGCACGACGGCCGTTCCTTTGGTGGGGGCGGCCGGGTTGGCAAAGCTAATTTTCATGAAGAACCTCTGTTTGAAAAATGTGAATGTTGATCCAAGTGTATCCCGCGCGCGCAAACGTTCAAGGGAGCGTTGTCGGCACCGTCGAAATTGTCACGCGGCGCTTAGATTTATTTCGGCGTCTCGCCGCTGTGCGAGAGTTCTTCTTCGACGGCGGCTTCGGCTTCCGCAGCGGAGAACACCTCGCCTTTTTTACGACCCACAAGCCACAAGATACCGGCAGGTGCCGCCATCACGATGGCCATCACGCCGAGGCACACCGACAGCGCCACCGCACCACCCGCCGACACCCCGACCAATCCGAACGCCCATTGCATGGCGTATTCACGCACCCCCCAGCCGCCGATGGAAATCGGTAATGTCGTCATCAACAGAACCGGCGGCGTCAGCACCATGCAGTCGATCCAAGTCACCGGCAGATCCAACGCGGCCGCCAGAAAGTAGACGCAAAGCGCCATATTCGCGTGCGCGACCACGCCCCAAAAGATGACGTGCGACGCGTTCGCCGGTGACAGAAACAGGCGCCGTGTATCAGACGCCAAATGCGCGAGCGCCATCACCAGCCGAAAATGTTGAAAGCGCGCCGGCACACGATCCAAAAACATAATGAACACGAGGCCGCAGACAATGCCGGTCGCCAACAACCCGAGCGCAGACAGCGCCAAGGTTTGTATCTCGGCGGTCAGTTTGTCGGCAATAATCGGAGACAACACCGCCACCAATAACACCAAACCGATGATCGCGACGCCGCGTTCCAGCATCACACTGTTGATTGATTTTGACAGCGGCAGACCGCCTTTATACGCCATGTAAATCCGAATCGGGTCGCCACCTACCGAGGACGGCAACGCTTGGCTGAAAAACACGCCGATATAAAACAGGCGGGTCATTTCGATCAGTGGCAATGGCTTTTCGAAGGCCCTAAGCGTCGCCCACCAGCGCGCCCCGGCCAGCGCCATCTGCACATACATCATGGCCAGGGCCACCAGCGCCAAGCCGATATCGGCAGACATTATTCGGTCGCGCTCGGCGCCCAAATCGATGTCGCTGAATAAAAAATAAATCAAGCCCACCGACACGACGATCTTGAGCACGATCAGGATGTGTTTTTTCGTCATGAACCGATGGACTGCTTCGATATTGTTTCACTGTGATTATGGGATGGCGTTTAGCAGGTCGGCCTTAGAATGTCACGCTGTCGGACGCTTGAAATGCAACGGCGCACGCTTGCGGCCCCAATCGCCTCGGGTTTCCTCGAACACCCCCGCCAGCTGCGTGCCGCAATTTTTGCAGTCCGCCAAATGGTTGCCACCGAACTGCAACCCCCAGTCGGACAATTCGTACCAATCGCGCCCGATCAGCATCTCGCCGCAGTGATGGCAGTAGGTGCTTTGCGTCGGCTTGTCATGAACATTGCCGGTATACGCATAACGCACGCCGTTCTTCATGGCGATGTCACGCGCCCGGATCAGCGTCGCCGGCGGCGTGCGTTCTTTGTCGAGCATTTTCCAATCAGGATGAAAGGCGGAAAAATGCAACGGCACATCGGGGCCGAGGTTTTCGACGATCCATTGCGTCATTTCCTCAATCTCATGCTCGGAATCGTTTTCACCGGGGATCAGCAGATCGGTGATTTCGAACCACACGTCGGTTTCGTGCTTCAGATACACCAGCGTTTCCTGCACCGCCGCCAAATCCGCCGAACACAGCTTGCGGTAAAATTCCTGGGTGAACGCTTTTAAATCGATGTTCGCCGCATCCATGTATTTGAAGAATTCGACCCGGGGCTCGGCACAGATATAGCCCGCCGACACCGCCACGTTCTTCACCTCGCGCGCGCGACAGGCCTGGGCCACATCGACCGCGTACTCCAAAAAGATCACCGGATCGTTGTAGGTATAGGCCACCGACCGCGCGCCGCTTTTCACCGCCGCCTCGGCAATCATCTCGGGCGTTGCCTGGGCCTGCAGCTTATCGAATTCCCGCGATTTCGAAATGTCGTGATTTTGGCAAAACGTGCACGTCAGATTGCAGCCCGCCGTGCCGAAACTCAGCACCGACGTGCCCGGCAGAAAATGGTTCAGGGGCTTTTTCTCGATCGGGTCGATGCAGAAGCCGCTGGACCGGCCA
>JAFMCK010000029.1 GCA_017857825.1 Rhodospirillales bacterium | reverse complement strand
AACACTGGCACACGCCGCATCCGGGCCGCGACAATCGCCCCCGCCATAGCGACAAGTTCACGTCCGCCCAGGCGCCGCAACATATCCATTGGGCCGGTCGCTTTTGGCCCATGCAATGTCACAGCGCGCTCTACGACCTCGGCTTTCAGCGTAAGTGCCGCGCCGGCGACGCCGGTACCTGGTCCCGTCCAATCCTGCGCCAAACCGCCAAACAAGGCGTGGCTGAGGGCGGCAGCGGCAGTCGTATTTGCAATCCCCATCTCGCCGACCGCCAATAGGTCACACCCGTCGGGCAACGCCGTCCAACCAACGTTGAATGCCGCCATAAAAGCGTCTTCACTCATCGCGGGTTCTTGCGAGAAATCAGCCGTCGGTTGATCCAGATCGAGCGGCACCACACGAAAGGTCGCCCCGGCATCCAGGCTCAATTGATTGACTGCGGCCCCGCCGGCATTGAAATTCGCCACCATCTGCATCGTTACTTCGGGCGGAAATGCCGAGACCCCTTGTGCAGCGACACCATGATTACCTGCAAACACCAGCACAGCCGGGGTACGCACAGCGGGTGGGGCGCGATCCTGCCAAGCCGATAGCCATGCTGCGATATCTTCCAGTCGACCCAGCGCGCCCGGCGGCTTGGTCAACGTGCTTTCGCGGGCCTGCGTCGCGGCACGCGCCGTCTCAGCTGGGCCCGGCAGGTCCTTCAGGATCGCGTACATCGCATTCAAATCATGGGGTGCTTGGATCATGGGCCGGATCATAAGTGGCATGATGACGTGCTGAAAGCTTAATTCCAGCGCTTGCCAAGGATGGCGGAATTCAGTGACAGACACGGCCGTGCACGCTAGAAATCCGCCATGTCAGACACCGCACCCCGTTTCACCCCGGTTCGTGATTTCCGCGTCGCTGTGTCGTTCTTGACGCGAATCCCGACCGGCTGGATTGAAAGTATGCACGCCGGCGACCTGACGCGCGCGGCCTGGGCGTTTCCCGTCGTCGGTCTTTTGGTCGGTGGAATTAGTGGCGGCGTGTTGTATCTGGCGGCAGGTCAAAGCCTGCACACTCTGCTTTGCGCGCTGATCGCGCTGTCGTTGCAGGCCTTAATCACTGGGGCGTTGCACGAAGACGGTTTGGCAGATGTTGCAGATGGCTTCGGCGCCCTCGCGCAAAGCCGGATTCTCGAGATCATGCGAGATTCGCGGATCGGCAGTTACGGCGTGCTGGCGCTCGTCTTTAGCATCGCGATCAGAAGTGCTGCACTGGCCAGCGTGCCCGGACCCGGTATGGCGTGGGCCACGATGTTGGCGGCCGCTGCGGCATCACGCGGAGTGTTGCCGCTGGTGATGACGATGATTGCACCGGCGCGGACCGATGGCCTTTCCCATGGCGCCGGTCGACCTTCAAAGCGAATCTCTTGCATCGCACTGGGGATTGGCTTTATCGCCTTATTTGTCTGTCTGCCGCTGCAAGCCGCGTTCGCCGCGATCTTAATCGGCGCGCCGCTGATCACCCTTGTTTTGTTATGGGCGGTGCGCAGACTGGGCGGCCAAACCGGCGACGTCTTGGGCGCGCTTCAACAAATGACTGAAATCGCGGTGCTGATCGGCGCCGCAGGATGGAGCTTGAGTTATCCATGAGCACTGAAACAACGCGCTGGTGGCTGGTCCGCCATGCCCCCGTGGTCGGCGTCGAAGGCATTATTTACGGCGCCGACGACGTGCAATGCGACCTGTCCGACCTAACCTCTTTTCAGGCATTGGCACGGCGACTGCCGGGTGATGCCGAATGGTATACGTCGCACCTCAGCCGCGCCAAGCTGACGGCGAAAACGATTCGTGATGCGGGCCTTAAGACGCCAGACCCGATTATTGATGAACGCTTCGGCGAGCAATCCTTCGGCGACTGGCAAGGCAGCACCTGGGATCAAATGCGTGACGTGAATCCGGTCGTCTATGACAAGTTCTGGGAAGACCCGGTGCGTAATCGCACCCCCAATGGAGAGAGTTTCGCCGACCAAATTCAGCGTGTCGGAGAAGCGATCGAGCATTACACAGCAAAGCATGCAGGCCGGGATATCGTCTGCGTGTCACATGGCGGCACCGTACGGGCCGCCGTGTCGCATGCGCTCAATCTTGATCCGGCGGCCGGCATGGCGCTGACCGTGCACACGCTGTCGGTGACGGTGATGGAACACGTACCAGGTGGATTGTTGCGCGGCAAAGGTGCCGGATGGCGGATCTTGAACGTCAACCGTCCGGCCCGCGAAGATCACTGATGGCGGCGACAAAACCCTTAGCGAAAGCAACGCTGGTGCTGGGCGGCGCACGCTCGGGCAAAAGCCGTTATGCGGAAAGCTTGATCGAAGCCGAAGGCGGCGGAATTTACATTGCCACAGCCCAAGCCCTCGACAGCGAAATGACGGACCGAATCGGCAAGCACCGTGAACGCCGTGGTGAGATATGGCGAACCATCGAAGCGCCGACCGATCTATTGGGGGCCCTTACCTCGCCGGCCTGCAAAGGCCAGGCGGTGCTGGTGGATTGTCTGACGCTTTGGGTGTCCAATTTGATGATGAACGATCATGATGTGGCGCGCGAGATTTCCATGCTATGCGCCGCCCTACCAAGCCTTGACGCCCGGGTGGTTTTCGTCTCCAACGAGGTCGGTTTGGGCATCGTGCCGGAAAACGCCATGGCGCGGCAATTTCGCGATTACGCCGGTATCTTGCACCAGGAAATCGCACGCGTCGCCAATCGGGTCGTATTCGTGGCCGCCGGCCTGCCCATGATGATGAAGGATGAAGACTGATATGAAGATTCCCGCCACCGTCATTACCGGCTTTTTGGGCGCCGGAAAAACAACGTTGATCCGCCACATTTTGGCCAACGCCAATGGGCGGCGCATTGCGCTGATCATCAACGAGTTCGGTGACATGGGCGTCGACCGGGATGTCGTAAACGGCTGCGGCTTTGAAGGCTGCGACGAAGACGACGTAATGGAACTGGCCAACGGCTGCATTTGCTGCACCGTCGCAGACGATTTTCTGCCGACCATGGAAAAGCTGCTGAACCGTGCCGAGCCGCCCGAGCACATCATCATCGAAACCTCCGGCCTGGCGCTGCCGAAACCTTTGGTGAAAGCCTTCAACTGGCCGGAAATCCGCGCCAAGGTCACCGTCGACGGAGTCGTTGCCGTGGTCGACGGCCCTGCGGTCGCCGCCGGTCGCTTTGCGGATGATCCGAACAAAGTTCAACAGGCCCGCGAAGCCGATGACAACATCGATCACCATTCGCCGCTTGAAGAAGTGTTTGAAGACCAACTGCTGTGTGCAGACCTCGTTTTGCTGAACAAAGCGGATCTGGTCGCCGACGCCGACAAAGCGAGCTTGAGCGCAACCATCCAGCGTGAGATCCGCCCAGGTGTGAAGGTCGTCGAGACCACCAACAGCAATATTGACCTAAACGTGTTGCTGGCCATGAGCGCGGCCGTTGAAGACGACCTGGATGCCCGCCCTTCGCATCACGATGGGGACGACGACCACGACCACGATGATTTCGAGAGCTTTTCGGTGACCTTGGGCGACGTGGATGATCCAGTTGCCCTCGAAGACCGCATCAAAGCCGCAACTGTGGCGCACGATATTTTACGGGTGAAGGGGTTCGTCAATGTACCGGGCAAGCCGATGCGCCATGTGGTGCAGGCGGTCGGCCCGCGCGTGGATCGTTATTTCGATCGTGCGTGGCAAGACGGCGAAGCACGGCTCAGCCGACTTGTCGTGATCGGCGAGACTGGACTTGATCGCGCCGCCATCGCGCGCGCTTTGCAAGGCTGATGACGCGCCGAACGAGGACTATTTTCTAATGCACCTACTTGCCGCACAGCCGGGCGCGGTTACCGATGGCGAAGAAGCCGTCGATCTCGGCCAAAGTGCCGGCGATATGGTGTATGTGTCAGCCGCCGATACCGAGCTTGCACTGCTGGCCGACGCGCGGGATGCGCTGGCCGCCGAGGGTCGACAACTGCCATCGCTGCGGCTCGCGAACCTGATGCAACTTGGCCACAATATGTCGGTTGATTTGTATGTTGAATCGGTGATCGCCGAAGCCAAGCTGGTGGTGGTGCGGATTTTAGGCGGTGCCGGCTATTGGCCCTATGGCATCGAACAGATTGCCGAGACGTGCCGCCGCACCGGCGCCAAGCTGGCGCTGCTACCGGGTGACGATCAGCCGGACCCGGACTTGGCTGGCTATGCAACGTTGCCGCCAGAAGCACAACATCGGCTATGGCAATACGGCGTGCACGGCGGCCCGGTGAACAGCCGCAATCTGCTTTTATACATGACCTCACTGATTGGCGGAGCCGATGCGCCTGACGACTGGCGCGAACCCGCACCATTGGTTCGAGCCGGGCTATATTGGCCCGACATAGAGCAACCGACTCTGAATGATGTTCGCGCGCACTGGAAACCGGATCAACCGACTGCTGCGCTGACATTTTATCGGGCCCTGGTGCAGGCCGGCAATCTGCGCGCCGTCGACGGCATGATTGACGCACTGATCCAGGCCGGGCTGAACCCGCTGCCGATCTTCACGCAGAGCCTTAAAGACCCGGTATCCGCTGAAACCGTCATCGAGCTTTTCGCCGACACGTCGCCTGCCGTAATTTTGAACGCGACCGGCTTCGCCGTGTCCGCACCGGGGCGTGACCGCACCCCGACCCCATTTGACGGCGCAGATTGCCCGGTCCTTCAGGTGGTCTTTTCCGGTGGCAATGTCGAAGGATGGCGGGACGGTACGCGTGGTCTGTCCGCCCGCGATATCGCCATGAATGTCGCCCTGCCGGAAGTCGATGGGCGTATCTTTACCCGCGCGGTGTCGTTCAAAGACCGGGCACGTCGCGACGACGCAACGCAAAGCGACATTGTCACCTATACACCCGTCGCAGATCGGCTCGCCTTTACCGCCAAGCTGGCCGCCAACTGGGCGGCGTTGCGCAACTCTCCTGTATACGATCGCCGCGTCGGCTTGATCCTGGCGAACTATCCCAACAAGGATGCGCGGCTCGGCAACGGTGTCGGCTTGGATACGCCTGCGGGCACAGTCAAAGTGTTGCAGGCGTTGGCAGAAGCCGAATACCGGATCGACAACATGCCCCAAGATGGAGCCGAGGTTATCCGCCGCCTCAAAGCCGGGCCGACCAACGATTTTAAGGCGCTGGCCGGACGCGAAATTTCGGAGAGCCTCTCACTTGCAGATTATCAAATCTGGTTCGGGAGCCTGCCGGAAACGGTTCAAAGTGATGTCCGCAACCGCTGGGGGGCACCCGAAGACGACCCATTTTATCTGGCAGGTGAACTCGATTGCGGGCGTTTTGCGATCTCCGCCTATCGCGTCGGCAACGTCGCCATCGGCTTGCAGCCGGCACGTGGCTACAACATCGATCCAGTGCAAAGCTATCACGACCCGGCTTTGGTGCCGCCACACGGCTACTTGGCGTTCTATGCCTGGCTGCAGATTTCATTCGGTGCACATGCGGTCTGCCACATGGGCAAGCACGGCAACTTGGAATGGTTGCCGGGTAAAGCGCTGGCATTGTCCGAAGACTGTTTTCCGGAAGCCGCCCTTGGCGCAATGCCAAATATTTATCCGTTCATCGTCAATGATCCGGGCGAGGGCACACAGGCCAAACGCCGCGCCGCCGCGGTGATCATCGATCATCTGACGCCGCCGCTGACCCGAGCTGAAAGCTATGGCCCGCTGAAAGACCTAGAACAACTGGTCGACGAGTATTACGAAGCCGCCGGCGTCGACCCGCGCCGCATACGCGTGCTCACCGAAGACATCCTATCGCTGTGCCGGGCCACCGGTCTGGATGAAGACATCGGCATCGCCGTCAACGAAAACAGTGACGACGCGCTGGCAAAGTTGGACGGCTATCTATGTGAGCTGAAAGAACTGCAAATCCGCGACGGCCTACATGTATTCGGCGAAAGCCCTACCGGGCGCTTGCTGGAAGATCTACTTGTCGCACTTGTCCGTGTCCCCCGAGGCGACGGCAAAGGCGGTGATGCCTCACTTCACCGCGCACTTTCTGCGGATATGAGCCTCAATTTCGATCCTTTGGATTGCGACATGGCGATGGCATGGGACGGCCCGCGCCCGGATGCATTGGCTGCAGTCGATGATAGCCCATGGCGCAGCTATGGTGATACGGTGGAGCGGCTTGAGATGTTGGCAAGCGCACTGGTTTCAGGCGCGCAGCAACCCGACGACAGCTGGTCTGCCAGCAAAGCCGTAATGACGTGGCTCACCGATACCTTAGCGGCAAATGTCGAAGCATCAGGCCGGCGGAACTCGCCGGCATCCTGACCGCACTGGATGGCTGCTTCGTCGCCCCTGGCCCCTCAGGCGCGCCGACCCGAGGGCGGCCTGATGTGCTGCCGACCGGACGCAACTTTTATTCCGTCGACACCCGCACCGTGCCAACATCTGCGGCATGGAAGCTTGGCTGGCATTCCGCCGGCTTGTTGGTGGAGCGCTACCGCCAAGACCATGGCGAATGGCCGAGTGCGATGGCACTTTCAGCCTGGGGCACGTCGAATATGCGCACGGGTGGTGACGACATCGCGCAGGCACTAGCGCTGATGGGCGTGCGCCCGACATGGGATAGTGCATCCCGGCGCGTCACCGGCTTTGAAGTGCTGCCGCTGGATATCTTGGATCGCCCCCGTGTCGACGTGACGCTGCGGATTTCGGGCTTTTTTCGCGATGCCTTCCCAGCCTTGATCGATTTGGTCGACAGCGCGACCCGCGCCGTTGCCAAGCTGGACGAGCCCGCCGACATGAACCCGCTCGCCGCGAAAACTGCGCGGGACGCCGAAGATATGATCAACGCCGGGATGCCTGAAGCAGAAGCGCACCGCCGTGCCGGCTTTCGCGTCTTCGGCTCAAAACCAGGGGCGTATGGCGCCGGCCTACAGGCTTTGATCGACGAAAAGGGCTGGGACAGCGATGCAGATTTAGCGAATGCCTACGTCACCTGGGGCGGCTATGCCTATGGGGCGGGGGCCGAAGGAGATGCCGAACAAGACTTGTTCAGATCGCGGTTGGGCGCGGTGCAAGCCGTCATCCACAACCAAGACAACCGCGAACACGATCTGTTGGATTCGGACGATTATTATCAATTCGAGGGCGGGCTGACCGCTGCTGTCCGCGTGCAATCGGGCAACCAGCCCAGCGTTTATCATAACGACCATTCCCGCCCGGAACGCCCGGTCGTGCGCGCGCTGGATGACGAGATCGCGCGCATCGTCCGTGGCCGCGTCGTCAATCCGAAATGGATCGAAGGCGTGATGCGGCACGGCTACAAAGGGGCGTTCGAGATGGCGGCGACCGTAGATTACCTGTTTGCCTTTGCCGCCACCGCCAAGTGCGTCAAAGATCATCACTTCGACATGGTCTTTCAGGCGTACTTAGAAGACGACACCGTGCGCGACTTTTTGGAGCGCGAAAATCCGGACGCCCTGCACGACATCGCCACCCGGCTTTTGGAAGCCCAAGACCGCGGTCTTTGGCAGCCACGCCGCAACACAACGCGCGAAATGCTGG
The DNA here is from genome assembly GCA_017857825.1 of Rhodospirillales bacterium. Lineage (GTDB taxonomy): Bacteria > Pseudomonadota > Alphaproteobacteria > Rhodospirillales > Casp-alpha2 > UBA4479. Next base: position 14,779 of record JAFMCK010000029.1, on the reverse strand, counting down.
AACAGTTGGGACGTTGAACATGGGTCGCGTATACTTGGTCAACAAAATACATTGGGGGTAATCAGATGGCCAAAAAAGAAGATATGACCGAAGAAGAGTTGAACGAGCGCCATGCCGAAAAAATGGCCAAGAAAAAGGCCGCCCGAGACAAGATTTTGGCCACCAAGACCATCGAAAAGGGCTTGGTCATCGTGCATACTGGCAAAGGCAAAGGAAAATCCACCGCCGCCATGGGTTTGGCCGTGCGCGCCATCGGCAACGGCATGAAGGTCGGCATGGTGCAGTTCGTCAAAGGCAAATGGGAAACGGGCGAGCGCAAGGTTTTAGAGCATTTTCCCGACCTTTGCGTGATGAAAGCCATGGGCGAAGGCTTTTCCTGGGAAACCCAGGATCGAGCCCGCGATATTGAAGCCGCCCGGCAGGCTTGGGAAGCGGCGAAAGAAATGATTAACGACCCGTCGTATAAGGTGATCATCTTAGATGAGTTGAACATTGTGCTGCGCTACGAAAATCTGCCCTTAGACGAGGTCATCGCGACCTTGCAGGCGAAGCCGGAAATGCTTCATGTGGTTGTGACGGGGCGCAACGCAAAAGACGAATTGATCGATATTGCCGATCTGGTGACCGATATGACACAGATCAAACACCCCTTCCGATCCGGCGTCAAAGCGCAGGTCGGCATCGAATTTTAAGGAGCGACACCATGACAATGCGACGCCGGTTCCTAAGTCTCTCGTTTGCGGCGCTTGCCCTGATCGGGCTGGGCGGATGCACACAGATGGAATCTTCACCGACCCTTAAGGGTGAGCATTTGGTCGATAGCGCCGTCGCCACTGTCGAACGCTTTAAAACCATCGAGGGCCTGCAAAAGTTTGTGCAGTTCGTGCCTGACGCTACCGCCGTAATGATCTTTCCAAGCGTCATCAAAGCGGGTTTGTTCTTTGGCGGCGAGGCCGGCAACGGAGTGCTATTGGCCAGAACCGCAAATGGAGGTTGGAGCGCGCCTGCATTCTATACCATGGGTGCCGGCAGCTTCGGCTTACAGATCGGCGCACAGGACACAGAAATCATCTTGATCATTCGCAACCAAGGCGCGCTGGCAGCCGCGCTGAAGGACCAAGCCAAGATTGGCGCCGACGCCGGAGTCACGGCGGGTATATACGGGGTAGGTGCCGAGGCATCGACGACCACCAACCTAGGCGTCGATGTGCTGGCCTTCGCGAATTCAAAACTCGGCGGCTACATCGGGGCCAGCGTCGAGGGGGCGATCATTGCGCGGCGCCAGGACCTCAACGAAGCGATTTATGGCGTCGGAATGACCCCAGACAAAATCGTCTCTGACCCGTCAGCACAAATGGCGCGGGCCGAGCGTCTTAAGAACGCCCTTGGCAACTGATACACCTGAAAGCATCCGTCCGCCGGCCTTGATGTTTCAGGGCACCGGTTCTGACGTCGGCAAGTCTTTGCTGGTGGCGGGGCTTTGTCGGGCGTTCGCCAACCGTGGCCTTCGGGTGCGCCCGTTCAAGCCGCAAAACATGTCCAACAATGCCGCCGTGACGTCGGACGGCGGCGAGATCGGTCGCGCCCAAGCCCTGCAAGCCCGTGCCGCGGGCGTACCGCTCAGCGTACACATGAACCCGGTGCTCCTTAAGCCGCAATCCGAGACCGGCGCGCAAGTTGTGGTCCAGGGCAAGGTCATCGGCGCCGCCAAGGCGCGGGAATACTACGAATGGAAGCCCCGGCTTTTGGAAAAAGTGTTGGAGAGTTTCCAAACCATTGGCGACGGCGCCGATCTGATTTTGGTAGAAGGCGCAGGTAGTCCCGCCGAAGTTAACTTGCGGGCTGCCGATATCGCCAACATGGGTTTTGCCGAAGCCGCGGAGGTGCCGGTTGTGCTGATCGGCGACATCGACCGGGGCGGCGTGATCGCACAGATTGTCGGCACGCACGCAGTAATTTCGAACGCGGACCGGGCGCATTTGGTGGGTTTTATCGTCAACAAGTTTCGCGGTGACCCAAGTCTTTTTGCAGACGGCATGAAGATCATCGAAGACACCACCGGCTTAACAGGCCTTGGTCTGGTGCCGTATTTCGAAGACGCGTACATGCTCCCCAAAGAAGACGCCATGGGCCTCGACAATCCGGATGCCCCGCCAAGCGAAGGTGACATCATCATCGCCGTACCGCGCCTGCCGCGCATCGCCAACTTCGATGACCTAGATCCCCTGATGGCTGAACCCGATGTGCGGGTCGAGATTGTTGAGCACGGCGCCCCGATCCCGGCGCATGCAGACGTGGTGCTGTTGCCGGGCTCCAAAGCGACGTTGGCGGACCTTGCGCAGTTCAAAGCGTTCGGCTGGGACATCGACATCAAAGCGCACCATCGCCGAGGCGGTCTCGTCGTCGGCCTATGCGGGGGCTATCAAATGTTGGGCACGCGCGTCGCCGACCCGGACGGCATTGAGGGTGCGCCCGCAGACGTCGAAGGGCTCAGCTTGTTGAACGTGGAAACCGTGATTGGCGGCAACAAGTCGCTAATCGAAGTGCGTGCCACGGAAACCCTCACCAACACATCCGTGGTCGGCTATGAAATGCATATGGGCCGAACGACGGGACCGGACACATCCCGGCCTTGGTTGCAAAAATCAGACGGTCTCAGCGATGGCGCAATCTCCGCAGATGGGCGCGTGATGGCCGGCTACATGCACGGCATATTCGCGTCTGACGAATTCCGACGCGCATTCTTAGATCGTCTTAAATCCGGGCGCAGTGGCGACGTCGATTATGAGCGTCGAATAGACGCCGCCTTGGATGGCCTCGCCCAGCATATGGAAAAACACATCGATCTGGATGCACTGTTAAAGCTTGCCCGCTGAGGTCACAGTTGCAGTCGAACCGCTGCAATCGCGCCCACGGTGCCGGCCACGATCAGGCATGCGACGCCATATACATAAAGGGCGCGGCGAATATCGCGGTCGTTGACCCGCGCACGGCCGTCGCCCATCCAGTGATCATCGACCACACCGCCCAAATACGTGCGCGGCCCGGCCAGCGCTAAGCCGAGCGCACCGGCCATGGCAGCTTCGGGCCAGCCGGCATTAAACGAGCGATGTTTACCGGCATCGCGCCAAGCGGTGCGAAGAGCCGCTTTCGGATTTGTGCTGGGCACAAACAATGCCGCCAGCGCGATGAATACCGCAGACAATCTGGCCGGAATCGCGTTCAATGCATCATCTAAACGCGCAGCGGTAAAACCGAACGCACGGTGGCGGGGCGTTTTATGCCCGATCATACTGTCCATGGTGTTGACGGTTTTATAGACCAAGATACCGGGGGCACCCAACAGCACATACCAAAACACAGGCGCCACCACAGCGTCGGAAAAATTCTCGGCCAGACTTTCAATCGCCGCACGACCGACCGCTGGCGCATCCAAGCTGTTCGGGTCCCGTCCGACGATATGCCGCACCGCGTCCCGTCCGCCCTCCAAGCCGCCGGTCTCAAGTCCTGCGGCGACTCGTGCCACTGCGTCATAAAGTCCGCGCCCGGCCAACATCGTCACCAGCAGCGCCAACTCGACAATCCAGCCGTAACTGGCATGCAACGTCAGCCAAATCACACCGACACCAAGTGCGGTCGCCAAGCTGACCATGATCAAAACCACCATCGCACCACGAATAGCACGATCTAATTCCGGACGTTTGTCGCGATTAAGTTTATCGTCGAAAAAACCAATCAACGCACCGATGATGGCGATCGGATGTTTGACCCGACGAAAAATAAACGCCGCCTCGCCGACATAGCCCTCGATGGCCAACGCCAGCAACAGCAGGATCAGCGGATCAAAGCGCGCTTCGGCGCCAGCGAGACCAAGGGTTACCATGATCCAAGTTGACGACATGGACCCCTCGCCGTCAATGACAACACCGAAAAATTGCTCGGAAACAGTTGATATTGCGGCATATTTAGCCGAACCTTGCGCAACGGGGAAGACTGGGGTATCGGGCAGGAACGACCCGAGCAGATTTGAGGGATCATCGCGTGGAAGCAAGCGTCGCCGATTTGCCGCAATGGGTCGGTATTGCCGTCGCCGCAGGCATTGCGGCTTTGGTCGGCGGCCTGATCGGCGTCCTGTTTGCACACAACCGAGGGGTCAGCAAGGCAGAGGGGGGCATCGACCCACAATTAGACGCCCCTGCGAATGCGCCGCTCAGCCGTGAAAACCCGGCGTTTCGCCAACTCCAAGAAGTGCTGCGTGCTAAAGGTATCAGCGCCAAAGAGCAAGACACCCGGCTACGTGATTTTGCCGGCGAATTCGCGATCATTCACCGCAAGCTGCGTGACCTAAGGCCGATCGGCGAAGCACGTACCGATGTCGCCGTTCGCGCGCTAGCCGCCCTAGAAGCCGGCGAATTTGAAGACGCCATTAAGCTGACCGAGGGCCTGGGCAAAGATGAAGGCAGCGAAGGTCATGCGCTGCGGGAACGCTCTGTCAAGTTATTGGCGGCGTCTGCAGCAGCCCGGGTCATTGCCGCCGATTTATACATGGTGCTGATCGCGCCGGAAAACGCCCGCGTCCTTTATGAACAAGCCATCGAAGAGCTCCCTGCGACCGCCGACGAGCGCCGTGCCGAAGTGCTGAACAAGCTTGGCACCGCCTGCTATCAGTGCGGTGATCACGACGCCGCAGTTCGCGCCTTCACACGTGGCCTCAGATTACTTGAAAAAACCATCGGTACCGACCATCCGGATGTCGCAACCTCGCTCAACAATTTGGCGCTGATCCATTATTCGAAAGGCCGCTATGATCAGGCAGAGCCGCTGTATCGCCGCGCACTGATGATTGATGAACGTGTGCTTGGCTACGATCACCCAGGCGTCGCCACCGACCTTAATAATTTGGCACTTTTACACAAAAAACAGGGCAACCTGGATGCGGCAGAGCCGCTATTGAAGCGTGCGTTATCGACTAAGGAACGAACATTCGACCCGGGTCACCCGTCGCTGGTCACCGGTTTAAAAAATTACGCGTCGGTGTTGCGCTCACTCGGCAGAACCGAAGAAGCCAAGGAATTTGAAGACCGCGCCGCGTCTTTGCCGCCCAGCCGCACCGAGAGTGCTGCCTAAATTTTCCGCAATCCAGCCTTTCGGGGCCGCGTCAAAACTGGCATAGTCCGGCAAAATTTGGGCCGGAGGCAATGACCAGCCCGCAATGCTCGGAGGCGATGACCAAGCGATGACCCAAAGCTCAGCCATTTTACTTTGTGGTTCGGACGGCACGGATGCTGCTCAGGTTGCTGCGCTAAATGCGTTCGCGTCCCAGCTTTCAGGCCATCCGGCCACCGGCAGCGTTTTCGCCGCCAGCATCGGCGGCTCCCCCGCCATCACCGACGGCCTTGCGACGTTAGCCGCTGATGGCGCCGAGCAGATCATCTGCCTACCGGTGACACCGTTTCTGGCAGACGCCATGAAAACGGCACTCCCCATCGAAATCAGAACATTCGCCGACAAGCATCCGGATATCGAGGTCATTTTGGGCCGCGACCCCGGCATCGACCCGCGCATGTTGCGGGCCGCCGAAGCGCGCTTAAAAGCGGCGCTTCCAACGCTCGAAGAAGACGCCGTCAATGCCGTCTTGATGGTCGTCGGCCCCGGCGCCTTCGAATCCGAAGCCAATGCCGGTATTGCCAAAATGACACGCATGATTTGGGAAGGCTTGGGCTTTGCCTGGGCCGAAGTCAGCTACGCCGACACGGCGTTTCCGAATGTTGCCAAAGGGTTGGAAACGGCGATGCGGCTCGATTATCAACATATCGTCATTCTGCCCTACCTATTGTCTGCCGGCGCGCATTTGGAAAAAATTAATGCAGCCGTTTCATCGGCCCGCGCGCAGTATCCAAACCTAAAATTCACCCAAGCAGACCCGTTGGGAGCACACCCCGAAGTAATAGCGGTGCTGATCGAACGAATTGCCGAAGCGCTTGAAGGTGGCAATGCCAATGCCATGAACTGCCAGCTCTGCACCTACCGCGAACAAGTGCTCGGCTTGGAAGCGCCGACCCATGAGCATAGTCATGACCATCATCATCATCACCATGGGCATACACACGATCACTCCCATGACTGACTATCTTCGTGACCCGGCAGCGATCTATGCGCAGTCCTTTGCAACGGTGCGGGCCGAGGCTGATCTCAAACGCTTTCCCGAAGATCTGGCAAACGTCGTCGTACGTCTGATTCACGCGTGTGGTATGCCGGAAATTGCCGCCGACATTGCGTATACTGAAAACGCTGTCTCGCGGGCACGCCAAGCATTGAACGAAGGCGCACCCATTTTTGTCGACGCCACTATGGTCGGCGCCGGCATCATCCGTAACAAGCTGAAGTGTAGCGAAGTTATCTGCACCTTGAATGACCCAGGCGTCGCCGACGACGCAAAGGCCGAAAAGACGACGCGCTCTGCCGCCGCGATCTCGCGTTGGACGCCACGGCTGGCGGGTGCTGTGGTTGCCATCGGCAATGCACCGACGGCGCTGTTCCGCTTGTTGGAGCTGATTGCCGACGGCGCCCCTAAACCGGCCATCGTACTGGGCTTTCCCGTCGGCTTTGTCGGTGCGGCAGAGTCTAAGGAATTACTGGCTGCCGACCAACACGGGCTCGATTTCATCACCCTCAAAGGGCGGATCGGTGGAAGTGCTATCGCGGCGGCGGCGGTGAATGCCCTCGCTCCGACCCAAATCGTGGGTCAGCCATGAGCCTGACCGTGATCGGCATCGGCGATGACGGCATAGATGGCCTGTCCGCGCGTGCCCGCGCCCACTTAGCGGATGCCGAATTGATCGTCGGTAGCCCCCGGCATCTGGCGATGCTGCCGACGCACAACAGCCGTACACACATTATCTGGAGCAAAGACCTGGGCGCTGACATCGAAACGTTTGCACCCCGCATCCAGTCTGAGCAAGTCGTCGTTTTAGCATCGGGCGACCCGCTGATGTATGGCATCGGTAACCGCTTGCTGGGCCACTTCGGCGCAGACAATGTTTTGGTGCTGCCGAACGCGAGCGCATTTTCACTGGCCGCCGCGCGCATGGGCTGGCCGCTCAGCGACCCGATGCTGTCGTGCGTCAGCATCCACGGACTACCGCTGCAAAGTTTAGCCCTGCATATCCAACCAGGCGTCAAATTGCTTGTCTTGAGTCGTGACAACGAGTCGCCAGCGCAGATCGCCAAAATGCTGTGCACGATGGGCTACAACGACAGCCCAATGAGCATTCTTGAATGCATGGATGGTGACCGTGAAAAACGAACGGATACTGTCGCCAAAGATGACATAGGCGACGCCTTTCAAAATCTGAATACGGTCGCCGTGCAGTGCGTAGCCAATGCGGACCTTCAGCCGCTCAGCCATAGTCCGGGTCTACCCGACGACGCCTTCGCGCACGACGGCACCATCACCAAACGCGAAGTCCGTGCGATCACCCTGGCGGCATTGGCGCCGCTTCCGGGCGACATGCTTTGGGATATCGGTGCCGGCAACGGCACCATTGCGATTGAATGGCTTCGCGTTGAACGTCGCGCCCACGCGCTCGCATTCGAAAAAAATTCGGTGCGCGCGGACCGGATTTGCGCCAATGCCTTAGCGCTCGGCGTCCCTGCTTTGCAGGTCATCCCCGAGCATTTCCCCCTCAGCCACGATGGGATTGAGCCCCGACCGGACGCGATCTTCATCGGCGGCGGTTTGGCTACGGGTGATGCCTTGATTGAGTCATGCCTGAAAACACTGAAACCCGGCGGGCGCATTGTCGCCAACGCTGTAACATTGGAAGCGCAGGCGCGGTTGATGGCGGCACACGCCGCGCACGGCGGTGAGTTGGTGCGTATTGCCATTGCCCGAGCCGACGCGGTCGGTCCTTTGCGGGCGATGAAGTCATCTATCGATGTTTTACAATGGCGAGTAACGGTCTGATGGAAACGCGCGGAAAACTTTTCGGCTTGGGCGTCGGCCCAGGCGATCCGGAACTGCTGACACTGAAAGCCGTGCGCCTGATCGCGGAATCCCCAGTCCTTGCCTACCCTGCCCCTGCAGATGGCACCGACAGCATGGCGCGGGCCATCGCCGCCCCACACATCCCGCCAGGGAAGATCGAAATCGTCATTGAAACGCCAATGATTCCAGGGAATTTTCCGGCAGACACCGTCTATGACCGCTATGCCGCCGAAATTGCCGAGCATCTGAGCGCCGGCCGAGATGTCGCAGTCTTGTGCGAGGGGGATCCGTTTTTGTACGGCTCGTTTATGTATCTTTATTCTCGCTTGTCGGCCACGTTCGAAACCGACGTGGTGCCGGGGGTGTCGTCCATCGTCGCCTGCGCGGCGCGCGCGGGTCAGCCGTTGGTATCACGCAACCAAGTGATGTCAATTTTACCCGCCCCCTTGGATGAAGATGAACTGCGCCAGCGAATCCAAGCGGCGGACGCGGTCGCGATTATGAAGGTCGGGAGACATCTAGCCAAAGTACGCCGCGTGCTGAAAGATATCGGTCGCCTTACAGGCGCGGTGTATATTGAACGTGCAACATTGGCCGATGAGCGCGTCATGCCGTTGGCTGATGTCGAAGACGCAACGGCGCCTTATTTCTCGATGATATTGGTACGCACGCCAGAGGCGGTCGACGCATGAGCATGCCAACGCCACGCCCCGCCTTGATTGCGCTGACCAAGAACGGCGAAACCTTGGCGCGCAGGATCGCGTCCACATTGCCGAATACCGAAGTGCATGGCCTGCAATCGCGCACGACTGCGCCCGACGTACCTTTCACCGAAACGATGGCACACATCAAAGCCTTGTTCCAAGACGGTCGCGCCATCATCGGCATTTGTGCTGCCGGCATTCTTGTCAGGGCTGTCGCCGACAATCTCAGCGACAAACGCACGGAACCACCGGTGATTGCGGTTGCCGAGGACGGATCACAGGTGGTGCCGATCTTAGGCGGCCACCATGGCGGCAACAAATTAGCGCGGCAGATCGCCGACGTGTTGGACGTGACACCTGCGATCACCACCGCCGGTGATATCGGCATCGGCTTTGCGCTGGACGATCCGCCCGACGGTTGGACGGTCAAAGATACGACACCGGCAAAGGCCTTAAGTGCGGCACTGCTCGCCGGTCAAAAGGTACGGATCGCCTGTGATACACATTTGGCATCTCCCGATTGGCTCGACATCAATGCCGATGATACGGCAACGTTGACGGTTCAAATCACCGATCAAGCATCATCCGATTCTCAGGCGCTGGTGTTGAATCCGCGCATTTTGGCCATCGGCGTCGGCTGTGAGCGGGGATGCACGGCAGAAGAACTCGTAGCGCTGGTCCGCGACACCTTGGCTAGCGCAAATCTTGCCCCGGGTGCCGTTGCCTGCATCGTCTCGCTTGATCTGAAATCTGACGAACCCGCTGTGCGCGCGCTGGCCGATGCATATCGGGTGCCAGCGCGGTTTTTTGACGCGGCCACGTTGGAAGCAGAGTCGCCCCGCCTAGCCACGCCCTCCGATGTGGTGTTCGCCGAAGTCGGCTGTCATGGCGTTGCCGAAGGCGCTGCCCTCGCCGCCGCAGGCCCAGACGGCGCGCTCATCATCAACAAACAGAAATCCGCCCGTGCAACATGCGCTGTCGCACGTGCGCCTGCGCCGATTCCACCGGCGCAAACAGGTCAACGACGCGGTCGCCTGTCGATCGTCGGCATTGGCCCCGGTCAAGCGAGTTGGCGCACGCCCGAGGTGACCGCTTGGCTTGCCGGCGTCAGCGACGTCGTCGGCTACGGTCTGTATTTGGACCTTTTAGGAGATCTGATCGTCGGCAAAAATCGCCATATGTCCGAGCTATCGGAAGAAGAAGCCCGCGTGCGCAGATCTTTGGAGCTCGCCGCCGAAGGCCGCGACGTGGCGCTCGTCAGCTCTGGCGATGCGGGGATTTACGCCATGGCTGCGCTCGCCTTTGAAGTCTTGGACCGGGACAACGACGGCGCATTGAACAAAGTCGAAATTCGCGTCAGCCCGGGTATTTCGGCGGTGCAGGCGGCTGCGGCACGGATCGGCGCGCCCCTCGGCCATGATTTCGCCTTAGTTTCGTTGTCTGATCTGTTGACACCTTGGGACGTCATTGAGCGGCGGATCGAGGCTGTAGCCCAGGGCGATTTCACGGTCGCCTTTTATAATCCGGTCTCTAAGCGTCGCCGTACTCAGCTTGCCCGAGCACGCGAGATTTTGCTGCAACATCGCCCGGGCGAAACACCGGTTGTGCTAGCCCGCAACTTAGGGCGTGATGAAGAAGACGTGCGCGTGATCACGCTGACGGACCTTGAAGTCAATATGGTGGATATGTTGACGCTGGTTCTGGTCGGCTCTTCGGCCACCCGACACATTCGCCGTGGCATGAATGAATGGGTTTACACGCCGCGTGGCTATGCCGCCAAAGTCGATGCGCCAATAAAATCATAACGCATAAATAAAGGATGTTTCCCATGCGCCCCGCAATTTTAGCAATGACAATCATGCTTGCCGGAACTCCTGCATTTGCACAGTCAACGCCCCCGACCCAAAGCACGACCGGCACCGTATTGGGCGATATTGCGGATATCGTCTTTAAAGAGGCTGAGCGCCGCGCCATTGAGGAATATTACGAAAAGGTGCCAGGCACGAAACGCGATGACGATGACAAAAAAGACGACGACGACGGCAAGTATGAGCGAAGCGACAAAGATAAGCACAAAGACAAAAAACATAAAAAAGCTGAAGGCAACGGACGTGGCCACGGTTTGCCACCGGGGCTAGCCAAGCACGATCAACTGCCACCGGGCCTTGCCAAACGTGGCAATCGGCTCCCGCATGGTCTCATGAAAAGCGACTTGCCGCCGGCGCTCGAAAGCAAACTTCCACCGTTGCCGGACAACGTTGAACGCGTTGCCATCGACAGCGATATTCTGTTGATTGAAAAAGGTACGAATATGATCTTGGATGTCATCGAAGGTGTGTTGATAAATCAATGACGGTTCATTTTATTGGTGCAGGTCCGGGTGCCCCGGACCTTATTACAGTTCGGGGTCTCAAGCTTATTCAAGCCGCCCCAGTGGTCTTGTATGCAGGTTCGTTGGTACCCGAAGCGGTCATCGCCGAGGCGCCAGCGGATGCCCGTGTGCTGGACACCGCACCAATGCACCTGGACGAAATCATCGACGAGATGAAGCGCGCCGATGACGCGGGGCTCGACGTGGCGCGGGTTCATTCCGGCGATCCATCCCTGTATGGCGCGGTCGCCGAGCAAATGCGCAAGCTTGATGCGCTCGACATTGAGTATGACGTGACGCCAGGGGTTTCAGCGTATGCAGCGGCGTCTGCAGCACTGAAGCGCGAACTGACGTTACCAGACGTCGCACAAACCGTGATTTTGACCCGGACCGCCGTGCGTTCATCGTCCATGCCGCCCGGCGAAGACTTAGAAACCTTGGGCGCGACCGGCGCGACTTTGGCGATCCATCTTTCCGTCAACAATTTGGCACATGTGCAGCGCACGCTGATCCCGCACTACGGCGAAGATTGCCCAGTCGTCGTTGCCTACCGGGTAACGTGGCCGGATGAATTGTTTATCAAGGGGACACTCGCCGACATTCGTGAAAAGGTAAAAGCGGCCGGCATCACGCGTACCGCCCTGATTATGGTCGGCCGCGTGCTAAGTACGGAAACGTTCGATGATTCTCGTCTGTATGCCGCCGATCATCATCACGTTCTGCGCCCGCGCGCCAAGGCGTAGCGCCAGCGGTGCGAATGCACCCATAACAATCTGATTGTTGTCGGTGTAACAGACCCGCGTTAGCCTTGTGAAAATCGAGGTGTAATTATGGGCGCGAACGCCGAGACGTTTATCCGGACATTAGACCAACGCACGTTGGAAATTGTTGACGCCTGTACGGCGTGTGGCAAATGCGCCGATGTCTGTCCAACCCCGGCGCTTATCGGCATAGAAAATCAAACCTCAGAGAAGATCACACAAGGCGTCGTTGACATCCTGGCCGGGCGCATTGATGACGGTGCCGGTGCAGATTGGGCGCGGGCATGCTGCGGCACCAGGCATTGCCTGGACGTTTGCCCCGAAGGCATCAATCCGCGCTTCATGTTGACCATGGCACGACGCGCCTTGAACGCAACGAACCCAACTGCCAAACAAAACGGTCGCGACGACTTTAAGACGATGTCGCAAGGTGTGCGGATGTTGTCGCGCCTGCAATTGCCGCAGGCGCTATTGGCACAGATCAACCCGCCATCAAATCGCAACACACCAAACACACCGCCGGACGTGGTCTTTTACACGGGCTGCAATCTTTTGAAGACCCCACACATCGGCCTGTTGTGCCTAGGCGTGTTAGATAAACTGGGAATCCGCTACGAAGTTTACGGCGGACCCGGTAACTGCTGCGGCGTCCTGCAATTTCGCCCAGGCGACACAGAAAATGCCGGGCGCCAGATCATGACCACCATGGATCGCTTTAACCAGACCGGCGCCGATGAAGTGCTGGCGTGGTGCCCGACCTGTAATATCCAATTCAACGAAGTCGCGATGCCCGGCATGGCCGGCGCCGCGTCGCCGGGTTTTGCCATGAACATGTTCCCGGTCTATTTGGCGCGCCAACTCGACGCGTTGCGCCCGTTGATGCAAACCCCCGTGCCGAAAAAGGTCGCGCTGATGGAATTCCCCGGCGCACGCGGCGTGACCGAGGCCGTGACGTCGCTACTACAAACCATCCCCGAACTTGAACTCGTCGATTTGCGCCTAGAACGTGCGGGTTATCAGCTTTCATCTTTGAGCACGGTGCCCGGTTACGCCCAGAAGACCCTTACCGAGTTATTTGTCGCGGCAGAGAATGCCGGGGTCGATATGCTGTGCAGCATGTTCCATGCCGACCACCGAGAATTGGTCTCCCACGATGCGGCATGGCCGTTCGAGATCGTCAATTATATGGATGTCATCGGCACCAGCATGGGCTTACACCGCGAGGATATCTTTAAACGCTTGAAGCTCATGCAAGACGTCGATGCGGTGATTGCCGCGCAAGCTGCAACGCTTGAAGACCATGGTTTATCGTTAGAACAAGCGCGAGACGCCGTGCTCACCTATATGCTGAACGAACAAACCCTGCCCATCGACCGATCTCAGCACCCGGCATAAGAGCGCGTTATGAAATAGCGAGCACGCGTTTTACGGCTTCCAGCACGCCAGCAACGTTATCGACGCGCGCACCTTCAGGTAAGGCCGGACGGTCGATCATGATCACTTCAACACCCAACTGACGCGCCGCTTCGATCTTTGCGTAGGTCGCCGCCCCGCCAGCATTTTTGGTGACCATAAGATCGATCCCCATCATTTGCAGCAACGCAACCTCGTCATCTTTTCTATACGGCGGGGAACCGATGATGATTTCTGCGTTTTGCAGCACCAGTGGCTTGCTCGGCTTTTCGATCAAACGCACGAATAATTTCGTCGTCACGATCGGGATAAACGCGTCCAAATCTTGGACACCGGTCGTGATCAAACACGCATCAGAGCGCCTGGAAATCTGCGCCGCAGCGGCGTCCATATCGGCGACATGAATCCATCGGTCACCGGGCTCTTCAACCCAAGCCGGACGCACAAGCATCAGGCGGAGTGTGCCGGTGACCGCTGCGGCCTCGGCAGCGTGTTTAGAAATCTGTGCAGCAAACGGATGCGTTGCGTCCACCAACATATCTATGCCGGTGTCACGCATATACGCCGCCAAACCATCTGCCCCTCCGAACCCGCCTTCGCGCACCTCGCCCTTAGGCAGCTTCGGCGCTGTAGTGCGCCCAGCCAACGACGTGATGACCCGGAGCGCGTCGCCGTGGGTCTCGACCAGTTGATCTGCCAAAGCGCGTGCTTCGGTGGTCCCACCGAGGATCATGATCGTTCGCTTAGGCATTGTCCGTACGCCCCACCTCGACACCCTTGCGATCATAAACCCGGACCGCGATCTCAACACCCCCCGGGACCGCCGCCATTGCGGTCTCCCGCGCGCCGCGTGCAATCGCATCGGCGAGCGGCACACCAGCATCGGCGCAAATCTGCCACGCCTGCATAGCCGTATTGGCGGCGATGATTTCTTGGCTGGTTTTTTCGTCCGCCCCCACACCCTGCGCCAAAGCAGCAAGTCCAGCCATATCAACGCTGGAGCGTTTTGAATGCAGGTCCAAATGCCCTTGTGCCAGCTTGCTGAGTTTCGCAACGCCCCCCACCAAAGTGAGTTTTTCGACAGGCGCACGTCGCAAGTATTTCAACAAACCGCCGGCAAAATCGCCCATGTCGATGAACGCTTGTTCAGGCAAATCCGGAAACGCTTTCATGGCGGCCGCTTCTGAGGTGGAGCCGGTTGCAGCAATAATGTGGCGGATGTTTTGATGCTTGGCGACATCAACGCCGCGATGGATGGAATTGATCCAGGACGCGCACGAATAAGGTATAACCACGCCGGTCGTCCCCAGCACGCTAAGCCCGCCCTTGATACCGAGTCGCGGATTCATGGTTTTGAGCGCAATCTCTTCACCGCCGGGAATGGAGATCGTCACACAGGCGTCGGGCGCCCCGTCTAGTTCTTCGGCAACAGCGGTCAGCGCATCGGTGATGATCCCGCGCGGCCCCGGATTAATCGCGGGCTCGCCCACCGGCACCGGCAACCCCGGCAACCTGGCCGTCAGCATCCTGCTCGAGTCCAACG
>JAFMCK010000258.1 GCA_017857825.1 Rhodospirillales bacterium | reverse complement strand
ATGGCAAACAGCGCGGCGGCAAGGACCGCGTCCTCAAACCGTGTCGGAGCTGGGACAGCGTCTTCTGTCACCCCAGCACCTCCGCCATGGCGCGGTCGACACGAACCCCCGAGCCCGCATCATCCAATGGATTGCGGCGCAGCCGGTGGCGTAGCGCCGGGGCGGCGGTGGACTTCAAATGTTTAAGTGTCACGGTTTTGTCACCGGCAAGGGCTGCTGCGGCTCGCGACGTGCGAATAATCGTCAACTCACCGCGCAAACCATCGGTGCCCAGCGCTAAACAAAGCTCGGACGCTTTTTCCAGGACCTCGTCGGGGACATCGATATCGCCCAAGGCGTCACGCGCTTTGACGATCTGTCGGCGCAACGCGGCATCTTTCCGGGACCACTTTTTTACAAAGGCTTCGGGATTACGCTCAAATTCATCGCGGCGACGAATCACCTCAATCCGGCTTTTCACATCACCGGGCGTGCCGACATCAACAGAAAGACCGAACCGATCTAATAACTGCGGGCGCAACTCGCCCTCTTCAGGGTTGCCGCTGCCGATCAGCACAAAGCGCGCCGGGTGGCGGATAGAGAGGCCTTCACGCTCGACCACGTTCTCGCCGCTGGCCGCCACATCCAGCAACACGTCGACCAAATGGTCTTCAAGCAGATTAACTTCGTCGATATATAAAAAGCCGCGGTTGGCACGGGCTAGCAGACCGGGCTCGAAGGCTTTTTCGCCGCGACTGAGGGCGCGCTCAATATCCAAAGCCCCCATGACCCGGTCTTCAGTCGCCCCCAACGGCAGATCGACGACAGGCACCTGCATTTTTTTCGCTGCCGGTAGTTTGGCCGGCTTTAGGCCATGAAATTCGCATGATTGTGGACAGGCTTCGACGCTGCGCTCGGGCGCGCAATTATAGCGGCATCCAGGGACAATCGGCATATCCGGCAAAAGCGCCGCCAACGCGCGTACCGCCGTCGACTTGCCCGTACCTCGGTCACCAAACACCAACACACCGCCGATACCGGGATCGGCGGCCGCGATCATCAGGGCCATTTTCATTTCTTCTTGGCCGACGATGGCGGAAAACGGAAAAACTGCTCGCATGGATATTTCTGCTCCGGTTAGGCACGCACATAAAACCAGCGCGTCACCTGTTTGAGTTCAATACCTCAAACCGATGCACGCCTGATCAAACGATAGCGTTCTTAAACCGGGTTAGAAAGGGGCGCTTTATTCAATCGCCACATCGCGAAATTCAGACATCCTGCGAAGCTTGACCAAAGCAAATATGGCAACAATATCAACGCAGCGGTCTGGTTGATCGGATAAAATATGATGATCGTTGCAACCAATGTCGACCACAGCAAAAGAATTTCGCAAAACGCCCAACCCGGCCGCTTAAGGCCAAAAAAGATCAGCGACCAAAAAAAGTTGAGCGCGAGGTGCACAAAGTAAATTGTCATCGGCAACATACGCGTGCCCGGTTCAGCATCGCGCCACACCAGATAACCGGACGTCCCAATAACGACGTACAACACAAGCCACACCGGCGGGAACAACCAATTTGGCGGCCGCCACGCAGGCTTGTTCAGGCCTTCATACCAGGCACCAGGGGTAAACACGGCCCCGGATGTCGCTGCGGCGAAGTTCGCGAGGATAAAAAGTCCCCAAGTATAAAAATCGAAATCTTCCATGCTTACGTATATAGAGTGGATGGCAGTCAATGGCGACGCTAAAACGTAGACAGGAGTTTTCATGACGCGACGATGGAAGAAGTGGAGTTGGATTTCTGCAGGGCTTATTACCATCGTGGTGTTGAGCGGCTGCGTCATGGTCGGCGTTACCGCTGGACTTGAAGAGCCCACCTATAAGGTGCGCGAGACCCTTGGCGCGGATATTGAAATTCGTGACTATACGCCCCGCACATATGCCGAAAGCCGTGTCCCCTTGGTCGACCCCACCAGTAATGACACGCCACGCACCGAGGCCTTCCGTCTGTTGTTCAACTATATCGCCGGCGCGAATGAGGGTGAGACCAAGATCGATATGACGGTCCCTGTGGCCACCGAAAATCCAGGCACGAAAATCGAAATGACGGTCCCTGTGGCAACCACGTCATCAGATGACCAATATGTGATGCGGTTCTTTTTGCCATCCACTTTCGATGAAAATTCGGCACCAAAACCGACCCATTCGTCGGTCCGTATTGGCACCCTGCCCGCCGCCACCGAAGCCGCCTTGATCTACAGCGGCAGCCAGTCGGATGAAAAAGCGGATGCCATGAAACAAAAGCTGCTTGAACGCCTACAAACGGCAGGCTGGCGCCCCATCGGCACCCCCAGGGCGATGTTTTATAATCCGCCGTTTTCTGTGCCGTTCTTGCGCAAAAATGAGGTCGTGGTGGCCGTCACCCGGCCATAAACCGCAGCACGTACATAAAATCCGAAAAGGTATCATGTTCGACCGCCTGATTTGAGTACCGGCATTTTCGATGCCGAGATAGGCTCAAGGCCGTGCATTAAAGGTTTAGCCGAGGCATGCATACCCGAAATACAACATCGCTGCGCCGACCCGTCGCTGCCAATGCGTTCAAATTTTATACTTATTTAAAAAAGAACAGACCGATATTCGTTGTCAAAAAAGCATCATCACATTGATGCGAAATACAATAAATCATTGATCGCTATATACTTAATAAAAAAATCTACCTTCGCAGAAGACTTGATTAGGCGAAACCCGCCACCCATTAGGTTCAACCAAAGACCCTTTAAATGTTGAGCGCGAAATTAAAAAGGTGCAATTTCATATCGGTTTTTAGAGATACATGACCTTGGGCTCACCCCCTCCTTATGTCGGGGTGGGGCAGGCGAAAAGATCGACGATACGAAACTGCAAAGCTGGGCATCAATTAGATGACCCACAATAAGGATTACCTCCAGGAGGCAGAAAATGAACGAACAGACCCCCAATGCCGCCATCGACGACGCCATGAAGTCCATGCCAGTTGCAGAGGCAGTCAACCAAGACCTCGCAGCATTGAAGGGCACCGTTGACGCCTTAAATCGCTCACAAGCGGTCATTGAATTCACCCCGGACGGCACCATCGTCACCGCCAATGAAAACTTCCTAGGCGCAGTCGGCTACACACTCGACGAAATCAAAGGCAAACATCACTCGATGTTCGTTGAACCGAGTTATGGCAACAGCGCCGAATACAAGAAATTTTGGGAAGACCTGGGCAACGGTGAATTCCAGGCCGACGAATACAAACGCATCGGCAAGGGCGGCAAGGAAATCTGGATTCAAGCCACCTACAACCCGATCTTTGATGCGGCCGGCAATGTGAGCAAGGTCATCAAATTCGCGACCGACGTCACGGCCCAAAAGCTTATTAATGCCGACTTCGAAGGGCAGATTGCAGCGATCCACAAGTCGCAAGCGGTGATTGAGTTCAAAATGGACGGTACCATCATTACCGCAAACGATCTCTTCTGCGGCGTTATGGGCTATTCGCTAGACGAAATCCAAGGCAAGCATCACTCCATGTTCGCCGAGCCCGAATTCGCCAGCAGCCCAGAGTACAAAGAGTTTTGGGAGGCTTTGAATCGTGGCGAGTTCCAGGCGGCTGAATACAAGCGTATTGGCAAAGGCGGCAAGGAAGTCTGGATCCAAGCTTCATACAACCCGATCCTCGACCTCAACGGTGAGCCGGCCAAAGTCGTGAAATTCGCGACCGACATTACCGAAGAAGTCAAAAAACGCGACAAAGATGCCATTATCCAAAGCATTGACACTGATTTGATCAGCATCACCAGTGAAGTCTCCACAATTACGGATCTGGTGACCACGGCAGCATCGGCAGCCACGCAAACGTCCGGCAACGTGCAGGCAATGGCGGCAGCCGCTGAAGAAATGTCGGCATCTATCCGCGAGATCAGCAGTCAAGTGTCGCGCTCAACGAGCGTCGCGCAAAGCGCCGTACAGCAAACCGAAGCCAGCAACAAGGCCATCGGCTCACTGTCGGAATCCGCACAACGGATTGGCGATGTGGTCAAACTAATCAGCGATATTGCTTCGCAGACCAACCTCTTGGCCCTGAACGCAACCATTGAAGCGGCCCGCGCCGGAGAAGCCGGCAAAGGCTTCGCTGTTGTTGCTGCCGAGGTAAAAGACCTGGCCAATCAAACGGCGAAGGCAACGGACGAAATCAGCACGCAGATCCTGGGTGTCCAGGAATCCACGTCTGCCTCCGTCGAAGCGATGAAGCATGTGACTTCGACAATCGAACAAATCAACGAGATCTCGACGTCT
>JAFMCK010000257.1 GCA_017857825.1 Rhodospirillales bacterium | reverse complement strand
ATGAATTCCCTGTTTTTAAAAGAACAGGGAAAGGCCCGTTAATGCACTGAAATCACAGTGTGATTAGCGCTGGATTCGGCTAAAATCAGCCTCAAATAAGCCAAAATAAAGCTATTTCCCTGTAAATTCCCTGTTGTTCAGGGAAAACCCGCTAAGGGAACCGTCTCAAATGGCGAACTGAGACGATCGGAGATAGTGCGACCAAATGGTTAGATGTGAGTGTCTCTGTTCTGATGCACGAGAGCTAAGTCCCCAAGAACGCGGGGCTTTTGCGGCACTTAAGACGCATAGCTGGGACTTAGGGGGTGGATGGCGGAGAGACAGGGATTCGAACCCTGGGTACGCAAGCGCACAACGGTTTTCGAGACCGCCCCAATCGACCACTCTGGCATCTCTCCGCACGGGTGGATACGACAAACGCCGCATCGGGGAGCGCGGAACATAGCCAATTGACTGGCGCGGAGCAAGCCGTGATCATTGCCTTTTCTGAGCATTTTCGCTGCGCTATAGCTATACTATATATACGTCATGCGGCTATGATGCGAATTGTTAAAGAAAACCTGCGTTTCCGCCGTTGACATCGCTGTCTTCCCGCGTATATTGCGCGCTCTTCAGGGATAGCGCCCCGCGGTAAGCCGCTTTGGGTGCAGTCCTTATGTGTTTAAGCCATTATCGAATGCAGAGGCGATCATGTTCGCAGTTGTTAAAACCGGTGGAAAGCAATACCGGGTTGCCAAAGACGACAAGCTTATTGTCGAGAAATTGATCGCCGAAGTCGGTGACGTTGTCCAATTGGGCGATGTGCTGATGCTGGGCGAAGACGGGAAGGCGCCGACCGTCGGCACGCCGCTCGTTGACAAAGCTGCCGTGTTCGCTGAAGTGATCGAGCAGGGCAAAGGCGATAAGATCATCGTCTTTAAAAAGCAGCGTCGTCAGAATCACCGCCGCAAAAAAGGTCATCGCCAGTTCGAGACCACCGTCAAGGTGATCGAGATCAGCCCGACCGGCACCAAGCCGAAGGCTGCGACCGCTAAAGCGCCGGCCAAAAAAGCCGACGACGCATCGGTCGAAGCGAAAACCGAAACCAAAGCGGCCCCTAAGTCTGAGGCCAAAGCTGAGGCGCCGGCAAAGAAGGCAGCGGCTAAAAAGCCCGCAGCTAAAAAGCCTGCCGCCAAAAAGCCGGCCGCGAAGAAGAAAACTGAGGAGTAACACCTTATGGCACACAAAAAAGCAGGTGGTAGTTCCCGCAACGGACGCGATTCAGCCGGCCGTCGTTTGGGCGTAAAGAAATATGGGGGTCAGACCGTGACCTCTGGCAACATTATTGTTCGCCAGCGCGGCACGAAATGGAACCCGGGCGAAGGCGTCGGCCTTGGCAAAGATCATACGATCTTCGCCGTTGTCGATGGCAACGTTGAATTCAATAAGAAATCGGGCGGCAAGACGTTCGTTTCTGTGGTGCCGTCGGCAGGCTAAGCCCTGCCAGCCAGCACGAGGTTGTTGCGGGGGAATGGCCATCCATTCCCCCGTTTTTTATGTCCGCATCGCGGGTGCGCGTTGAACTGAAGGCGATTCGATGAAGTTCCTCGACGAGGCAAAAGTATTTCTGAAAAGCGGTGATGGCGGTAACGGTGCCATCAGCTTCCGCCGAGAGAAATACGTCGAGTTCGGCGGCCCCGACGGCGGTGACGGCGGACGTGGCGGCGACGTCATTTTCGAATGCGCCGAAGGCCTGAACACGCTCATCGACTTTCGCTATAAACAGCATTTCAAAGCTGCCCGCGGCATTGACGGTATGGGCCGAAATCGCACGGGTCATGGCGGTGATGCGCTGATTGTGAAAGTGCCCCCCGGCACGCAGATCATGGACGAAGATAAAGAAACCGTGCTTGCCGACCTAACCAACCCTGGTGACACCCTGGTGTTTCTCAAGGGTGGCAACGGCGGGTGGGGAAATACGCGCTTCAAGTCGGCAACCAATCAGGCGCCGCGTCGCTCGAATCCAGGTTTGGCCGGTCAAGAATGCTGGGTCTGGTTGCGTTTGAAACTGATTGCGGATGCGGGGCTCATCGGCCTGCCGAACGCCGGAAAATCGACA
This sequence comes from Rhodospirillales bacterium, assembly GCA_017857825.1. GTDB lineage: Bacteria > Pseudomonadota > Alphaproteobacteria > Rhodospirillales > Casp-alpha2 > UBA4479. The sequence goes on along the minus strand of JAFMCK010000257.1, from coordinate 2,213 downwards.
TTTTTGGCTGCCTGTTCGCGCGCGCACCCGAAAATTGCCGATTACCCGTTCACCACGCTACATCCGAATTTGGGAGTGGTCTCGGTTGATGAACGCACGTTTATTTTGGCTGATATTCCCGGTTTGATCGAAGGTGCCAGTGAAGGTGCGGGCTTGGGCACACGCTTTTTAGGCCATGTGGAACGCTGCGGTGTATTGTTGCATCTGGTTGACGGCACACAAGAAAACGTCGCCGAGGCCTACCGCACGGTGCGGCATGAACTGGTGGCCTATGGTGACATGCTTGCCGACAAGCCTGAAATCGTGGCGCTCAATAAAATCGATGCATTGGATGCGGAAACCCTAGGCATTCGAAGGGCCGAACTTGCGGCTGCGTGCGGGCATGACGTGCACACGATTTCCGGGATCGCCGGCATGGGTGTGCGCGAGATGACTTACGAAATCGACCGCTATATTACCGACGCCCGAGCCGTTGAGCGCACCGAAGCGGAGGGCGCTGAGGACGAAGGATACCAGCCGTGAGCGCCGCGGCCCTAGAGCGTGCGCATCGCGTTGTCGTCAAAATCGGCTCACAATTGTTGGTAGACCCTGACACCGGTGCCGTGCACCGTCGCTGGCTGGAAACGTTGGCCGCCGATATCGCCGCGTTGCGGGCGGCGGGCAAAGAGATTTGCGTGGTGTCGTCGGGGGCGATCGCCGTCGGACGTCGGCACCTGGGGCTGACCAACGGTAAGCTGAAACTGCAAGAACAACAGGCCGCTGCAGCGACCGGGATGCAGCGCTTGGCGCATGCATATCAAGATGTGCTCGATCCTCATGGACTGACCGTCGCGCAGGTGCTGCTGACGCTGGACGACTCCGAAGACCGGCGCCGCTATATCAATGCCCGCAATACTCTGACCGAGTTATTACGTCTGGGTGCGGTGCCGCTGATCAATGAAAACGATACCGTGGCTACCGATGAGATCCGCTTCGGCGACAACGACCGCCTTGCCGCCCGTGTCGCCGCAATGATTTCGGCAGACCTGTTGATCGTGCTGTCTGATATTGATGGCTTGTACACGGCGAACCCACAGCTTGATCCGGATGCCACGTTCGTGCCCGAAGTGCACGGCGTCATCACCCCTGAGATTGAGGCTATGGCCGGTGCCCAGCTTTCTGGGGACTCTCGGGGCGGCATGGTCACCAAACTTGCCGCAGCACGGATCGCCATGGGTGCCGGGTCGGCGGCGATGATTGCGCGCGGCAAAGATATGCATCCTTTGAAACGCATTGCAGACGGTGCGCGGACAACGTTGTTCATCCCCAACGGCAACCCGCGCCAAGCGCGCAAGGAATGGATCGCCGGATCGCTGAAACCCGCCGGTCGCGTGACCGTCGATGCGGGGGCGCTGGGGGCGCTGAAAAGCGGCAAAAGCTTGCTGCCCGCCGGCGTGCGCACGATTGAGGGTGATTTTGAGCGCGGTGATGCGGTCGCTGTGGTTGATCCTGATGGGCGTGAAATTGCACGCGGGCTGGTTGCCTATGCAGCGACGGACGCGGCGTTGATCATCGGCCACAAGACCAGTGAAATTGAAGCGCTGTTGGGTTATCGTGGTCGTGACGAAATTATTCATCGCGATGATCTTGTGCTGTTGTAGGGAACGGGTGATGGACGCGCAGGTAAATATTCCGACGTTGATGCGCAGCATCGGCCAGCAGGCACGCGCCGCTGCTGTCGAGCTTGCCGTCGCGACGAGCGACGCGAAGAATCTTGCGCTGCGCGAGATGGCCGCGAGCCTGCGCCGTCAGGCCAACGACATTCTGTCGGAAAATGCCAAAGATATGGCCGCCGGGGACGCCAAAGGGCTGACGGCGGCGATGCTGGATCGACTTAAGCTGACGTCCGAGCGGATTGAAGGTATGGCGGCGGGCCTCGAAGCCATTGCTGAATTGCCGGATCCCGTCGGTACCGTCGACAGTGCGTGGGACCGGCCGAACGGGCTCAATATTTCCAGGGTGCGGGTGCCGTTGGGGGTGATCGGCGTGATTTATGAAAGCCGCCCCAATGTGACGGCAGACGCGGGCGGGCTGTGCCTGAAGGCCGGCAACGCGGCAATCTTGCGCGGCGGTTCCGAAAGCTATCACTCGTCACATGCGATCATGGACAGCATGACCGAAGGCCTTACCAAGGCGGGCCTGCCCGAACATGCGATCCAACTGGTGCCGACCAC
>JAFMCK010000256.1 GCA_017857825.1 Rhodospirillales bacterium | reverse complement strand
CGATAAATGCAACAGACCCCCAAAGCCGGATGCGGCCGTAATCCAAGCCGTGCGATTTGGCGCCCAGCATTGTCAGGCTTTCACTCATCGGCATCAGCGGGCCAAGCGCGCCGAATAGGCAGGCTTGAATGATGAAGATCGTCCAGAAACTGTCGGCAATTGCAAAGGGGAGAAACAGTACGAATGCAGATATGGTCATGAAAATGATCGGGCGTTTACGCTCGCCGGTACGATCCGCGATTCGCGCTGCAAGCGGCCCGGTGAGCACACGCACAGTGCTACCGGCAGCGAACACGAGACCGATTTCAGCGGCGCTCAATCCCTTGGCATCAAGCCATACCGGCCAGAACGGCATCATGATGCCGATCACCAGGAACATGCCGCCATACAATGCCGACAGGCGAACCGCGTTGCTCATTCGGAGAGTCGCCGCGCAAAATCATTCAAATAGTTGAGGCCGGGAATGGCGCGGGATCCATACCAAGATGTCATTTCGCCGTCGATCAGGTGCGCTTTATGCGCATGCGTCGGATGTGCTGTTTGAAACGCGGCAATGTGCGCATCGGTAAACGCATAGGGTTCGCTTGAAAACAGCACCAGATCAACCTCGGATAGTGTCGCATCGTCCAGCGTGATCTCGGGGTAGCGATCCGTACCCGCAGCGATGTGCCAGTTTACGAGACCCAGCGTAGCTGCAATGTACGTATCTTGCGAAACCGCCATCCACGGGTCTTTCCAAATCAGATACTGGGCACGCCGGATCGGCCAATAAGCGACTTTGCCTATCCGATCCCGCGCCTTGATAAAATCATCATACAGATTTGCTGCGGCAGGTGTACTAAAGATTGCATCCATAAGCTGAAAAAGATCAAGATTATCATCGGGTCGCATGGGATGCGTCACAATCACGTTAATACCGGCATTCGCGAGGTCATCGGCCAGCTCGCGCGGGTTTTCGTCGATGTTGACCAAGGCATGTGTGGGCGCGATTTCGCGTACCCGGTCCATTTTGATTTTCTTCGTTCCACCGACCGAGGGAATGGCGCTGATTTGGTCTTTTGGGTAAATGCAGTAATGGGTCCGTCCGACCAGCTTGTCGCCTAGGCCGAGATCGAACACCAACTCGGTCAGGCTGGGGACAAGAGACAGGATTCGCGCGTTCGGTGCTGGTGCGTGTGCCGTGCCTAAGGCATCGACCCCCGCGCCGGCCCTGGAATTCACGCCGCGCCCTCTAGTGCCTCTTGTGCTTCCATCCAAGCGCTCTCGACCGCTGCCAAGGCGTCTTTGGCTTCGGCGTGTTTGAGCTGCAGATCCATCAAATCGCTGGTTGGTCCGTCATAAATTGACGGGTCGGCGAGCTTTGCTTCGATGGTCGCACATTTGCTGGCCAGTTTCGCCATTTCGGCTTCGCTTTCTTTGACGGTTTTACGCAATTTGGCGGTCAGCTGGCGCTGCTCCGCACGGTCCTTGCGGGCTTGCTTTTTGGTGTCGCGCGGCGCGTCGCCATTGTTTGCCGGCTTGTCGGACTGCCGCGCTTTCCGGCGTGTCGTCTGTAACTCTGCTGCATAGTCAGCGAGCGTGCCGTCATAAGGTGCGCAGGTGCCGTCGGCAACCAGCCACAATCGATCAGCGACCAGTTCGATCAAGTGGGCATCATGGCTGACCAAGATCACCGCACCTTCGAAGGCATTCAGCGCATGCACCAAGGCTTCGCGGGCATCTACATCCAGGTGGTTGGTCGGTTCGTCGAGCAAAAGAATGTTCGGCTTGCCGCAACTCATCAACGCAAACAGCAATCGCGCTTTTTCACCACCGGATAGGTTGGAAACCAAGGTGTTGCCGCGGTCGCCGGAAAAGCCGAATCGTCCAAGGTGCCCGCGAACCCGACTTTCTTTATCTTCGGGAAGCATGCGCTGCACATGCTGGAACGGGGTTTCGTCCATGTGCAGCTCGTCGCTTTGGTGCTGCGCGAAATAGCCGACTTCGAGTTTCGGTGCCTTGACGATGGTGCCTTCTTCAATGCCGAGCCGTTCACTCAGCATCTTCACCAGCGTAGATTTTCCGTTGCCGTTCGAGCCGACGAGCGCGATTCGGTCGTCCGGGTCTACGCGCAAGTTAAGGTGCCGCAAAATCGATTTGCCCGGCGTGTAGCCGACATTGACGTCTTGGATCGCCAGCAGCGGCGGGGGCGGTGGTGCGATTTCCGGGAATTGGAAGGCAATGGACTTGTCTTCCATCACGGCGACGATGGGCTCCATCTTTTCCAGCATTTTGACACGGCTTTGCGCTTGGCGGGCCTTGCTTGCCTTGGCGCGGAAGCGGTCGACGAAGCTTTGGATATGGGCACGCTCGGCTTCCTGCTTTTCGCGCATCTTGCCTTCGTGCTCAAGCCGTTCGCGGCGCGTGCGCTCAAAGCGATCATAGTTGCCAGCGTAGCGGGTCAAAGACAGGTCGGCCAGATGCACGATGCCTTCGATCACTTCGTTCAAGAAACGACGGTCGTGCGAGATCACCAGCAGGGTGCCGTTCCAATTTTGCAGATAGTTTTCCAGCCACAGCGCGGCTTCCAAGTCTAGGTGGTTGGTCGGCTCGTCCAGCAACAAGAAATCCGGGCGCGCAAACAGTGCGGCTGCCAGCGCAACCCGCATCCGCCAACCGCCGGAGTAATCCGAACATGGCCGCTGCTGGGCGGCTTCATCAAAGCCGAGACCGGCCAGAATGCGCGCCGCGCGTGCCGGTGCGCGCTCGGCATCAATGTCGGCCAAGCGGTTGTGCACATCGGCGATGTCGGCAGGATCGGTGACGACCTCGGCTTTCGCCAAAAGTTCCGCGCGCTCAAGGTCGGCGGCGAGCACGGTTTCGATCAGGCTTTCCGGGCCGGCAGGGGCTTCCTGGGCGACTTCACCCATACGAATGCCGCGCTGCATCTGGATGAAGCCGCCGTCCATTTGTAGGGTGCCGTTGATCAGTTTGAACAACGTCGACTTGCCGGTGCCGTTGCGCCCGACGAGCCCCAGCTTTTGGCCGCGTTCAATGGTCAACGACGCACCGTCCAACAGCACGCGTCCGCCAATTCGATAAGTTAGGTCTTGAATCCTCAGCATAGCGCGGGTCTTAGCATGCCAGAGGGTGTCGCTGAAAGGGTTTGATCGCACCCGCTTTAGTATAGCCTCAATAGTGACGCGTCACCCCCGCGTAGGCGGGGGCCTATGGTCGTGGTGGATCCCCGCCTGCGCGGGAATGACGGGGAACAATAACTTCATGCGGTCTCTTCGACGCGCAGTGATCTGGAGCCTTAGCGTGGGGTCGTCACATCAGACCCTTCGCCTGCGTATGTTGAAACCTCAACGCCCCTTAGGGCTCCAAGCGCGGATGCGCGCCTTCGCTTCGTCGAGGGTGGCGGCGTCCAGATGCGCGGCGATGCGTGCTTTTTCGCGGACCAGGTCGGCGCGGGTTGCGGCCGGCCAGCTGCGTTCCGCCAAAGACATCCATTTATAGGCCTCAATCGGGTCGCGCGGCACACCGAGCCCATGATTGATGCTTAAGGCCCAACGCCGCTGCGCCGGGGCATAACCGGCTTCTGCGGCCGTGCGTAAGAGTTCCAGGCCACGTTTGCGCGAATCCGGTCCCCCGTCCAATAGCAGGCGGGCGAGGTCGTAGCGTGCAGGAACATGGCCGCGTTCGGCTGCTTTCAAATACCAGTTGGCGGCGGTTTGCGGGTCCCGCGGCACCGCGATCCCGTCGTGATAGAGTTGCCCGAGGTCGTGTTCCGCCGGTGCGAAACCCGCCGCGGCAGCACGATTTAGCCAGTGGATCGCTTGGGTGTAGTCGCGCCGAACCCCATCGCCCAGCCGGTACATCCTGGCCAAGGCAAAGGCGGCTTCGGGGGCGCCGGCGTCGGCGGCGCGCTCATACCATTGCCGCGCTTGCGCAATATCTTGCTGCATGCCGAGACCGAGGCGATATGAATCGCCCAATCGATAGGCCCCCATGGCATCGCCGGCGTCGGCCGCACGTTGGAACCAGCCTGCGGCCATTGACGGGTTCCGTTCGACCCCATCGCCATTAAGATACAGCGCGCCGAGCGCCAGTGCTGCCTGTACATCGCCTGCGCGGGCATCGCTTTGTAATAACGGCAAGGCCGCAACCACATCCCCCGCTTGGTAGAGATTGAGCGCATCAGAAAATAGCCGTGGTGCGCCAAGGTTCAGCGTCTGCATGAGCGCTGGCATGCTTGCCGCCGCGATCAAAACACCTATCATCAGCAGTTTTGATCTGCGACCCGGCTTTTGCGACTTGGCTTGCCGTGCCATGGATTGCA
>JAFMCK010000255.1 GCA_017857825.1 Rhodospirillales bacterium | reverse complement strand
TAAGTGGTGTATTTTTACTCCGGCCAATGGTGTGTTTTTGCTCCGGCGTTGACAGGGATTCTGTCTTGGGGCGTTTTAGCTCCATAAGCATCTAAACGAATACACATTTTGTCCAAGTCAATAGCATTCAAATATACCGGATCAGGCGGCCATTTCAGCTATTTGTGTACTCTAGGCGACTAGGGCGTTCGGTGGCTGGTGACAAGATTTAACCCACGCCTACTTTAAGATGCTTCGTCGTCCCAGGTTTTTTCCGGCATCGGCAGTCCGGAAAAGTCTTCTGCCGTCAGCGGCTGGTTGGGCTGGATATGAAAATCTTCTTCGAGCAGCATCATAATCTGCCGCACATGTTGCCCGGAATGCCAACAGGTGCGCAATCAGCGCAACGCGGCAAAAGCGCCAGATTATCAAAAAGCGTACACCTTCGATCAGATCATCGGCACGATCCGGCAGATGCCAAATGTCACCGACAAGGAGCGACGAGACCGTGCCATTATCTCGCTGCAGGCGCTCTGTACCCTGAGAATCAACGAATTAAGGACGATAAAGCTGCGCAGCTTAATTGAGGAAAATGGCTCGTATTTCGTTTACGTCAGTCCCAAGCACATGAGCGTGAAGTTCTCGAAGACGCGGTACGTTCACTTTATTCCTTTGCCACCTGATATCGTCGCAAACGTTATCGACTGGAGAGATCACCTTATAGCCTTGGGTTTCAAGGACACAGACCCATTGTTCCCCAAAATTGATAGCAGGTTTGGTAAGTCGAACCTGCTGGAGCAGAAAATGCAGGTAGCAGAGATACGTTCTGATTCGGCAATACGCGAGGTTTTTAGGAATGCGTTCGGGTCTGCGGGTTATCCTTACATCAAGCCTCACAACTTCAGAAAAACACTTACACGTTATGCAGAGCATCAAAGCCCCGCATTTCTCAATGCCGTCAGACAGAACCTCGGTCACGATTCAATCGATACGACATTGAGCAGTTACGGCCAGATGTCCGTGGCCGACCAAGGCAAGGCTATTTCAAGCGTGAAAATCGACAAAAACCCGATGTAACGGGGGAGCGGGTCAGACATCCAATCTCTCTACTTTATTTGTTAACGACGGCTAATTCCAACCACATTGTCGCTGTCCGCCGGTCGTTGAAGATAGTTCGCCCATGCATCCATCATCTTGCGACGTTTCTCAAACAGATCACCTCGCCGATAGGCCGCCTCGACTTTATTCTCAATCGTATGAGCCAGAGCCATTTCTGCGACATCTCTCGGAAAACTAGAGACTTCACCGGACCAATCGCGGAAACTCGACCGAAAGCCATGGGGTACATAATTGCCACGGGTGCCATCTACGCCAAACCCCATGCCGCGCATCAACTGCAGCAAAGCCATATTTGAGAGTGGCCGAGCATAACGGGCACCCGCGAATACGAAAGGGTTGCCCTCAACCTTCGGCATACCTTCGAGAAGACCGAGCGCTACATTCTGCAGCGGTATCCGGTGTTCTCGTCTCGTCTTCATTCGGGAAGCCGGCACGGTCCATATGCGCGTCTTAAAATCGATCTCAGACCATTCAGTCTTCAAGACCTCGCTTGTCCTAGTCGCTGTAAGGATCAGCAACTGAAGCGCTTTAGAGGATGTGCTTTCATTTGCCGACAATTTCCGCAGAAACGCCGGTAATTCCTCATAAGGCATTGCTGGGTGATGGCGAACCGTCTTGATGCGGGCAGGCTTTGCTAAAAGCTTGTCTAAATGCCCACGCCACCGTGCCGGATTGGATGGATTGCGATATTTATGAGCGGATGCAAAATCTAGAATGCTCTCGATACGCCCCTGAACCCGTTTCGCAGTCTCTGTCTTTGAGGTCCAGATCGGCGACAGCACCTTGAGGACATCTTCGGTTTGAATGCTGTCTACCGGTCGCTGTCCAATCACGGGGCGTACATAGGTCTTAAGGGTGCTGACCCATTGACGAGCATGCTTCGCATTCTTCCAGCCACGCCGATGCGCACGGACATAGCGAGCGGCGCAGCTTGTGAAGGTAGGAATAGCCTCAGGCGCGGCTCTCCTGTTCTCAATCGGGTCGACACCTTCCTTCGCTAACCGCCGAAACTCCGCCGCTTTTGCCCGCGCTTCTCCCAGCTCAACATCTGGATAGCTGCCCAGGCCCATCTCTCGTCGCTTGCCGCGAATGGTGAAGCGAAATATCCATTTTTTTGCGCCGGTGTTGGATACAACCAGTCGAAGCCCGCCACCATCCTCATACTTGCCAGTGGTTGCCGTGGCTACTTTGCGCGGGTTGAGTCTGTGAATTGCCATGCCGGTCCAATCAAAAATAGAAGACCCCCAAATAGCCCCCCAATTATATCGGATTATAGCACATCATCCTGGACGAAGCTGGACAAAAATATATGTTATTATTGAATAAAATAAAAATCTTCGGATATTATGAAACAATATAATAGCGGACACTTCTTCCGCCAATGTTATCTTGATGCAGAAATTAATTTTATGCGTCACCGTCGCGAAAGTGGGGGCCCACTTTAGAAATGGATTCTCGCCTTCGCGAGAATGACAATTGGAGAAATACGCGTTTAAAATTGCATCTGCTTTCTCCACCAATCAGAAATCTTTTTGACAACGCTATCGGCAGACCTTCATAGTGCTCAAATGAATACTGAACCAATCAAGGTGTTTTGGCGCCCTGGCTGAACGAGTTGTCTGCGAACGAAAGAGTTCCTGTCGGTCCGTGAGATTGACTTTGTTTCCATAGACATCCAACAGCAGCCCGAAGCTTGGTCTGAGCTTAAGAAGCTTGGCGCCGAATCGATCCCTGTTGTCTCGCGCGGCGATCAATGGACCTACGCGCAAATCCTTACAGACGTTTCCGACTTTTTGGATATCGAGCCGCCGACCAGTGGTATCTTGTCGGGGCCTGAGCTTGTCGAGAAGCTGGATATGATTTTGGCCGGCGCTCAGCGGTTTATCCGCCAGTTGCCGACCGCTGAGCTCGACAAAAACGTGCGCAACCGTGATCGCACGCTCGGTCATTTGGCGAATCACATCTTCCGCATTCCCGAAGGTTTCTTGTCTGCGGCACAGGGTGGAGAATTGTCCTATGACTTTCTTGCCAAGGGCCAAGATCCTTGGATGAAGACAGGCGATGATATCGCCAAGTTTGGCGATGATATCCGCCAACGGGTCAAGGATTGGTGGCTGAAAAACCCCGATGTCGAATGCACCGAAACCATCGTCAAAACCTACTACGGTGACCGGCAGATGTATGAAGTTTTGGAGCGCACCTGCTGGCATTCCGGGCAACACGTGCGGCAGATCATGATGCTGCTGGAAGAAGACTTCAACATTCAGCCTGACCAACCGCTCACGGCAGAAGATTTTGCAGGCCTGCCGATGCCGGAAAAAACCTGGGACGATGAGCCTACTTAGCTTGTTCTCGTTCTGGCTGCTGCCCGTCGATCTTCTTAGAAAACAATCCGTCACACCGAATGTTTTTTGCATTTTTCGCTGTCGACCGGGGCGAAAACGTTTTTGACGGCAACATTTCATGATTTCTGACGGTATGCGTTTGTCGTCATCCTCATCGCCCTTATATATTAGGAACGTAATCTTTGGCGCGGTATGTGCCGACTGCCCGATGGGAGATCCATATTAAATGACAACCGAAACATCGAAGCCGTATCGCCTGCGCCTGCCGGGCCCGACCGAAGTGCCGGAACGTGTGCGCATGGCCACAGCACGACCGATTTATAATCATCGGGGCTCTGAATTTGCGGCGTTGCTCTCGGATGTATCCGATTTGGTGCGTCCGGTGATGGGCACGAAAAACGATGTGATGACGTTTGCGAGTTCCGGCACCGGGGTTATGGAAGCCAGCCTCGCCAATATCGTTGTGCCGGGCGACAAAATATTGGTGCTCAACAATGGGCAGTGGGGTGAGCGTTTTATCGGCATCGCAAAGGCGCTGGGCCTTGCAGACGGCCTGGACGAGATCAAGGTGACCTGGGGCGAGGCGATTGCCGAAGATGTCCTTAAGGCAAAATTGGCAGAAACGGATTACGCCGCGGTGGTGGCTGTTCACAACGAAAGTTCAACCGGCACCGCCGCAGACTTGCGTGAAATTGGTGCGGCTGTCGCTGAAACCGATGCTGTTTTAATTGTCGATACCGTCAGCGGGCTCGGCGGGATGGAGATGCGCCAGGATGATTGGGGTGTCGATGTGCTGGTGACTGCATCGCAAAAAGCGCTGATGTGCCCGCCGGGACTGGGCCTTGTGAGTGTTAGCGAAAAGGCCTGGGCGCGGATCAATGATGGTCGGGCGC
>JAFMCK010000028.1 GCA_017857825.1 Rhodospirillales bacterium | reverse complement strand
ACATTTGCCGATAGTGATGCGCCTGCCGATGCCTATCGCTTAGAGGATGTCGCCGGGGTTGCTGTCATCATTGAAAAAGCATCCGGTGAAAAATGCGAGCGCTGTTGGAAAGTTTTGGACGAGATCGGCACAGACAGCGAGCACGAAACCCTTTGTCACCGTTGCGCTGATGCCGTCCGTCACAGCAATGCGGCCGCCGCGTGAGTCGGCGATGACGAAGGCGCAAGGCGGTCAGCAGTGGTATCGCATTGGCTTATTGATTTCTGCCATCGCCGTGGTGTTGGATCAGGTCAGTAAGTTCTGGATTTTGTACAGCGTCATGGCGCCGCCTCGTGTTATTGAGGTGACGCCGTTCTTCAATTTGGTGCTGGCCTGGAATAAAGGCATCAGCTTCGGCATGTTCAATACAGACTCTACGTATGGGCCTTTACTTTTGACGGGTTTGGCGATTGTGATCGTGATCGCGCTTTGTATTTGGTTGTGGCGCGCAGACACGAAATGGGTGGCTTGTGCACTCGGCCTCGTGATCGGTGGGGCTGTCGGAAACGTCATAGATCGTGTGCGATTCGGCGCCGTTGTTGACTTTTTGGACGTGCACGCATTCGGTTATCATTGGCCGGCGTTTAACGTGGCCGACAGTGCTATTTGCGTCGGCGCAGCGATCCTGATATTGGAATCCTTGTTTCGGCCCAGTGAAAAGGCCTAGACTCGGGTGAATCAAGTTACGCGAACAAGCTGACGGAATGTCATCATGATGCGACGCCTTATCAGTGTTTTTGTTCTGACCGCCCTCGTGGGGGTGCTGAGTGCGTGCGAGTCGGCGAAACAGATCGTCGGCAACAAAAAGAATGCCCCTGACGAATTCACCGTTTATGAGCGTCCGCCGTTAAGTCTGCCGCCGGAATTCGCCCTGCGTCCTCCGGCTCCCGGTTCGGGGCGCTCTCAGTCGATCACGCCGACGGACCAAGCGCGCGCTGCTTTGTTGCAACGCCAAGCCAGCGTTAACACCAAGCCCGTATCGGACCCAACGTTGTCCGATGGCCTCAATGCGTTGATGCAAAAAACCGGTGCTGCCCAGGCTGATCCGTCGATCCGCGAAGTCGTGAACGCCGAAACCACGCTGTTGTCTAAAGAAGACCAGCGTTTGGCCGATAAAATGATCTTCTGGGTCGATGACAAGCCGTTCGAAGGCACTGTGGTCGACGCAGAAAAAGAACAGCAGCGGATCCGTGAAAACCAGGCGCTCGGCCAACCGATTACTGAAGGCGAGACTCCACAGGTGAAGAAAAAGCGCGGCAGCAAAGGTATTTTTGAGTTCTAGGCGACGTGCGCGCATTGCCGTCGCCGCTTTACCTTTCAGTGATTTAATAATTCATTCTTGGCTTTAGCGTTGATATTGACGGCGCACTCGGCCATATCCGATACATGAACATATTTGCTCCGAAACGTTTTGTTTGGCTCGCCGTCCTTGCGCTCTTCGTTTTGTCGAGCGCGCCAGCGGCTGCGCAAATCTTTAATCCAGAGACCTTCACCCTGAAAAACGGCATGCAGGTCGTTGTCATCAGCAATCATCGCGCCCCGGTCGTGCAACACATGGTGTGGTACAAAGTCGGCTCTGCCGATGAAGCGCCGGGCGAGAGCGGCATCGCGCATCTGCTGGAACATTTGATGTTTAAGGGCACCAAAAACTTCGGCCCCGGTGAATTTTCCGGCGCAGTCGCGCGGAACGGCGGGCGTGAAAATGCCTTCACATCTTTCGATTACACGGCGTATTTCCAAACCATTGCCAAAGATCGTCTTGAAATGGTGATGCGGATGGAAGCCGATCGCATGACCAATTTGCTGATCAATGCTGACCAAGTGGCACCTGAGAGGGATGTTGTTTTGGAAGAGCGTCGTTCGCGGGTCGATAACGAACCCGGCGCGCAATTGTCCGAACAAGTCGGCGCGGCGATGTATCTAAACTATCCTTACCGGCGTCCGATCATCGGCTGGGAGCACGAGATACGCGCGCTCGATGTGGACCGTATCCTGGCGTTCTATAAAAAATACTATGCGCCGAACAATGCGATCTTGGTAGTCGAGGGGGATGTCACGGTGGACGAACTGCGACCGCTTGCCGAAAAATACTACGGCGCGATCCCACGCGGTCCGGATATTGAACGCGCACGCACCACCGAGCCGCCAGCCCGCGCGGACCGCCGTGTCGTGCTGGCCCACGAACGCGTCACACAATCGAGTTGGAGCCGCCGCTACCTGGCGCCGAGCGATCACTACGGCAAATCTGAGATCACACCTGCACTGCAGGTGTTGGCCGAAATCCTCGGTGGCGGACCGTCCAGTCGATTGCATACGAAATTGGTCCTCGAAGATAAAATTGCGCTCGCTGCCGGTGCGTTCTATGGGCCGGATGATTTGGGGCCGTCAGTATTCGGCTTCTATGTCTCGCCGAAGCCCGGCGTCGATATGACGTCGATCGAAGCGGCTGCGATGAACGAAGTAACCCGCGTGTTGAATGACGGCGTGACCGACGCCGAAGTGGCCCAAGCGATCGAGCGGATGCGCGACACTGCCGTGTTTGCCCGCGATAATTTTGGCACTGCGTCTCGGGTTTTTGGTTCGGCACTAACCAGTGGCAGCACCGTTGAATTTGTTGAAGGCTGGTTGGACCGTATCGGTGCGGTCGATGCCGCTGCCGTCAAAGCGGCGGGCGAGTATGTCTTGAAAGGCACCCATCACGTGACTGCCGAACTTTTGAATAAGCCGCAAAGCTGATGATTTCCACCCAACGCTTTACCCTTCGTTTGACGACCTTTGTCATCGGTGCGATGTGCGCCTTCATTCTGATCGCCACGACGCCGGCGTTTGCCGTGCAGGTTGAACGTGTGGTCAGCAAAGGTGGTATCGAAGCCTGGTTGATCCGCGACCATTCGAACCCGATCACGACGATGAAATTTACCTTCCGTGGCGGTGCCGCGTTAGACCCTGTCGGCAAGGAAGGGCTCGCCGATTTGGCGGCGTCGACCATCGATGAGGGTGCTGGGGATATGGACAGCAACACCTTCCAGCAGACCTTGGATGCGCGTTCTATCTCAATCAGTTTTGATGCCGGCCTAGATACGTTCCAGGGCACGCTCCGCACCCTCAATAAGAACCGCGACAAAGCATTCGATATGCTGCGCTTGGCGCTGACCGAGCCGCGCTTCGATGCTGATCCGGTGGCCCGTATTCGTGCTCAGATATTGTCAAAGATCGAACAAGATCAGGAAGACCCGGGCTATCAGGCGCGCCGTAAGGCGATGGAAACTGCGTTTAAAGGGCATCCCTACGCGCGCTCGTCCAGCGGCACCCTTGAAAGCGTAGCGCAAATTACCCGCGACGACCTTAAAGGGTTCGTGGCGCGGCGCTTTGCCCGCGATAATCTTTTGATCGGCGTTGTCGGCGATATCCAAGCGGATGAACTCAAAGGCCTATTGGACGCGGCGTTCTCGGGCTTGCCGGCAAAAGCGGCACCTTGGGAGGTCGCGAAAATTAAACCGGACCTTAGCGCCGGCGTCGATATCACGCCGATGAAAGTCGGCCAAAGCGCGATCCAATTCGCGCAGCCGGGTATCTCGCGCGATGACCCGGATTTTTATACCGCCTATGTGCTGAACTACATCGTCGGCGGCGGCACGTTTGTCTCAAGGCTGTATGACGAAGTGCGTGAAAAACGCGGCTTGGCGTATTCGATCTATAGCTACTTGATGCCGATGGACGCGGGCGCGGCGATTATGGGTGGGTCTGGAACCGCCAACGCACGCGCTGGCGAGACCGTGGCCACGATCCGTGACGTCTGGGCTAAGTTTGCCGCCAAAGGGCCGACCGTGTCTGAATTGACCGATGCCAAAACGTACCTGACCGGTGCGTTCCCGCTCCGCTTCACGTCATCGTCGTCGATTGCTGCGACATTGGTGGCAATGCAGGAAGACGGCCTCGGCATCGACTATATCGACAAGCGAAATGCCTTTATTGAAGCGGTCACCTTTGAAGACGCTAAGCGCGTCGCCAAGTCTCTGTACCAACCTGATAAGCTTAGGTTCTTTATCGCCGGTGAGCCGGAAGGTCTGCCGACCGAATAATTTGCGTATTTACCCGGTGGTGCCCGGCACCGCCGTTTGCTAAAACTACCCATGCCTTTAATTTCAAAAACACCCGCGTGGCGCAACCTGCAGACTTTGCGGGATCATATCGACGTTCACCCGCTCTCTGCATTGTTTGATGCGGACGGCGGTCGTTCTGCCGAGTTCAGTCTTGATCTCGGCGACCTGTATTTGGATTACGCGCGCCAGCGCCTGACACCGGATGTTCGGGCCGGCCTGCTGGCGCTTGCCGAGCAAGCCGACGTCAGGGGGTTTTTACAAAACATGATGGCCGGGGCAGAACTTAACAACACCGAAGGGCGTGCCGTGCTGCACACCGCGTGCCGGGGCACGCAGGCCGTAGATCCTGCGATCAACGACGCTGTGGCCGCTGCGGATGCATCGCTGAAAACCTTTGTCGATGGCGTGCATGACGGCAGCATCAAGACGCTCAGTGGCGGCAGGTTTACCTCGGTCGTCGCCATTGGTATCGGCGGCTCCGAGCTTGGGCCGGCATTGGTGATTGATGCGTTGAAAGATCAGGGCAGCCTGATGGATGTGCGGATTTGCGGCAACATCGACGGCATCGCATTTGCGCGCGCCTTCGCCGGGCTGGACCTGGCTGAAACCCTGGTGATCGTGGTTTCGAAGTCCTACACCACACAAGAAACTGCGGCCAATGCCCAACGCGCTAAGGCTTTGATGCAGGCGGCCGTCGGTGACGGCTGGGCCGATCATTTTGCGGTGGTCAGTGCAAACCTTGAAGCGACAGGCAGTTTTGGTGTTGCCGATGAACGTGTGTTCCCGATGTGGGATTGGGTCGGGGGGCGCTATTCGTTGTGGTCTGCTGTCGGTTTGCCGATTGCGCTCGCATTCGGCTGGGACGCGTTCAGCCAACTCCGTAACGGGGCCCGTGATATGGATGCCCATGCGTTGAACGCACGGCTGTCTGAAAATATGCCGGTGCTGATGGGACTGTTCACAGTCTGGAATGCAAGCTTCTTGGGTTACGGCGCCGAAGCTTGCGTGCCTTATGACACACGCTTGGCATTGTTGGTATCGCACCTTCAGCAGCTCGAAATGGAAAGTAACGGCAAGCGGGTCACGCGCGATGGTGAAGCCGTCGACTATGCGACTCAGCCCGCCGTTTTTGGCGGCGTGGGCACAAATGTGCAGCACGCATTTTTTCAACAATTGCATCAGGGTGTGATCTCGGCACCGGTCGATATCTTATTGCCGGCGACGCCGCCAACGGGGGATGCGAAACTTTATAAGATGCTAGCCTCGAACGCTTTGGCGCAGGCGGATGCCTTGGCATTCGGCCAAGCCAATACCGATGATCCGCACCGCCATTACCCAGGCAACCGGCCTTCCAGCATTTTGATGTATGACGACCTGACGCCGTATATGCTCGGCAAATTGATCGCCCTATATGAGCATAAAACCGCCGTCGCCGGCGCCGTCTGGGGCGTCAATTCCTTCGATCAATGGGGGGTCGAACTTGGAAAAAAGCTCAGCGGCGGTATTGAAAAAATGCTCAGTGGCGAAGCCCCTGCGTCGGCGTCCTTGGCGCCGATCTTGGCGGCCGCATCGCGCATGAAGGCGCCGCAGTAATGCACATTCGCCGCCTGCCGGAAACGCTCATCAACCGCATCGCGGCCGGTGAAGTGGTTGAGCGTCCGGCATCGGCCGTCAAGGAACTGGTCGAAAACGCCATCGACGCCGGGGCGACGCGGATTGATGTGACCATTCGTGACGGCGGCCAAACAGCGCTCAGCGTCACCGATGACGGCTGTGGTATGACGGCCGCTGAACTGCTATTGGCGGTCGAACGCCATGCAACCTCAAAATTGCCGGATGAAGACCTCAGCGTTATCAATACCTTGGGGTTTCGCGGTGAAGCGCTGCCGTCGATCGGTGCCGTCAGCCGCATGACACTGACCAGCCGTCCCGCTGATGCCGAGGGCGCTTGGAGTGTGCGCATCGAGGGCGGTCGTGTTGGCCCGCCCGAACCGGCTGCCCTCAGCGGCGGCACGCGCATCGAGGTGCGAGATCTGTTTTATGCGACCCCGGCGCGGCTGAAATTTTTGAAAACGCCCCGGACCGAACAGGGCCGGGTGGTCGAAGCGATGCAACGCCTCGCCATGGCGCATCCGGAAATCGGTTTCACCTTGAACGACGGCAACCGTGATCTGTTGAAGTTGATCGCAGCGAACGGTGATTTGTTTGATGCCCGTCTTGAGCGGCTGTCCGCGATCATGGGCCGGGATTTTCGCGACAATGCGTTTTTGGTCGATGCCGAGCGGGAAGACCTACGGCTCACCGGATACGCCGGTGTGCCGACGTTCAATCGCGGTAACGCAGCGATGCAGTTTTTGTTCGTCAACGGACGCCCTGTGCATGACCGCTTGTTGTTGGGGGCGGTGCGTGGCGCGTACCGCGAATTCCTGGCATCGGATCGGCATCCGCTGTTGGCGTTGTTCTTGGAAATTCCGCCGCGGTTTGTTGACGTCAATGTGCATCCGGCAAAGACTGAAGTACGGTTTCGCGACGCCGGCATGGTGCGGGGCCTGATCGTCGGCGCGCTGAAACATGGTCTGGCCGAGGCCGGTCACCGGGCTGCGACCACGGTCGCCAGCGCCGCATTGGGCGCCTTCCAGCCGGGCGGCCTGCCGTATCGCAGCGGCGGTAGCGGGGGCGGATACGCATACACACCGAACCGGCCTTCTGCTGGTATGTCGGATCAGGCACAGGCGTTTTATCGACCTTTCGAAAGCATGGACGGGGCGCCCAGTGCACGGATGGAAATGGACCACGGCGAAGACGTGGGGCCATCGGTCGACTATCCGTTAGGTGTCGCCCGCGCCCAAGTGCACAAAACGTATATCGTCGCGCAAAGTGCCGATGGGATCGTCGTCGTCGATCAACACGCGGCGCATGAGCGGCTGACCCAAGAAAAGATCAAACGCGCTATGGCCGAAGACGGCGTGCAGCGCCAGATGCTGCTGATTCCTGAAGTCGTGGAAATGGACGAGCCGTCTTGTGATCGTGTGCTGGCGCGTGCCGAAGAATTTGAAGCGCTCGGCTTGGTGATTGAGCCGTTCGGCACCGGTGCCGTCGCGGTGCGCGAAGTGCCGGCATTGCTGGGCGAGACCGATGTGCAAGGCCTGATCCGCGATCTCGCCGATGATCTGGCCGAAATGGATACGGCGGTTGCGCTGGAAAAACGCATCGATGATATCTGCGCGACCATGGCCTGTCATGGCAGTGTGCGGGCTGGACGCCGGCTCAGTGCCGACGAGATGAACGCGCTGCTGCGTGAAATGGAATCGACGCCACATTCCGGTCAGTGCAGCCATGGCCGCCCGACGTATGTCGAGTTGAAGCTTGCCGACATCGAAAAACTGTTCGGTCGCCGCTAAAATTTCTTAAGACGCTTTGACGCTCAAAAAACTCACCATCGCGGCGCCATAGGTCCGCTGGTCTTCGATGACGAAGTGGCGGGGGGGCTCAAACGGCAGTTTGGCATCGGTCTCGACGATGCACAGGCTGTCCGGTCCGATCCAGCCCCGGCTCAGCATGGAGAGCAATGCGGGGCCCGTGGCGCCGCTGCCATAAGGCGCGTCCACGAACGCGAACGCGGCGGGGCATTTGGCGATGCGGGGCGGCGGTGGCAATTGCGTTGCATCCAACCGTAGCACCGTGACCGACATCGCCTGACCCATGGTGCCGGCGTTCTTTAAGATGCAGGCCCGCGCGCTGTCATCAATGTCTAAAAATGTGACCGGCTTGGCACCTCGGCTCATCGCTTCAAAGCCAAGCGCGCCGGTGCCGGCAAACACGTCGATCACCGAGGCACCTTCGAGCGACGGCGCAAGAGTGGAATGTTCAAGAATGTTGAAAATGCTCTCTCGCGCGCGGTCCGATGTCGGGCGCACGTCGCGACCTTCCGGGGCCAGCAATCGCCGTCCTTTGAGTGAACCGCCGACAATTCTCATACGAGCAGATGCCCGACTTGGTCGCGGAGTGATTTCGGCTTCACTTCTTCAACCTCGCCACGCTCAAGGTGGCCCAATTGGAACGGGCCATAGGCGACGCGGATCAAACGGTTCACATCGAGCCCGATGTGTTCCATAACGCGGCGCACTTCGCGGTTTTTACCTTCTTTGATCGAGACTGAGAGCCACGCGTTGTAGCCGGTTCGGTTTTCAAACACCGCGTCGATGGCCCCGTAGCGGACGCCGTCAATAGTCACCCCGTTTGCCAGCTTCTTTAAAATTTCTGGGTCAAAGTTACCGTGTACGCGGACGCGATACTTGCGCGTCCAGCCCGTGGATGGCAGTTCCAACGCGCGTGCCAAAGCGCCGTCATTGGTCAGCAGCAGCAAACCTTCAGACGTTAAATCCAAGCGCCCGACCGAGATCACGCGCGGCAAATACGGCGGCAATGCGTCGAAAACGGTGGGTCGGCCTTCCGGGTCTTTGTGCGACGTTACCAAGCCGGTCGGCTTGTTATAGCGCCAAAGCCGTGTCGGCTCTTTGCCCGGCAGCGGTTTTCCGTCGACGACGATACGATCATCGGGGCCGACGACGCAGGCCGGAGTTTCCAACTTTTTGCCGTTGAGTTCGACCCGTCCGGCTTCGATCCAACGCTCGGCTTCGCGTCTGGAACACAGCCCTGCGCGCGCCATCACTTTCGCAATTCGCTCGCCAGCTGGGGTCGCGGGGGTTTTGTCTTTTGCCATAGCGGTTTGGTGAGCCTATGGGCCTGAAAAGTCAAGCGTACTTGATCGCTACAGTAGACTGCCGCACTTGACCGAATGCGCGAAGCACGCCACCAATGCGCTATGACGAAGACCGACAGCACATGGATGGCGATAGCCTTGGCGGAAGCCCGCGCAGCGGCGGCGGCGGGTGAGGTGCCGGTCGGTGCCGTGATCGTTGCGCCCGACGGTGTCCAACTTGCATCTACGGCCAATCGGGTGGAGCGAGACGCAGATCCGACGGCGCATGCGGAAATCTTAGCGATACGGGCTGCGGCGAAAACGCTCGGCTCGCCGCGTCTGATCGATTGTGATGTGTTCGTGACGTTGGAGCCGTGTGCAATGTGTGCTCAGGCGATTTCGTTGGCGCGGGTGCGGCGGTTGGTGTTTGCCGCTTATGACCCAAAGGGTGGCGGGGTTGAGCACGGCGCCCGGGTCTATCAGCACGCAACCTGTCATCATGCGCCAGACATCGTTGGGGGTGTTCGTGAATCCGAAGCCGGACAGATGCTGAAGGATTTTTTCCAGGCGCGCCGCGCGTAAAGCTCTCTGATTAAGCTTCCGGCGCCAACGGCAGATTGACCAGTAAATTTTGCGGCTTTAAGCGCAGGCGTTTTTTGTCCGACATGGCGAGCCCCAGGTATACCGGTCTACCCGCGATATCGTGACGCATCAGGCTTGGGTCTTTAAATTCCAGCCGGAATAACGAGATCAGACGACCGAGCCGTATTTCATCGACCTCGACGTCGTTATAAAGATCGTTGAGAATTGCACTCGCTTCGGTGTCCAGCCCGATGTGCCACACCCACTTTTCGTCGCTGATTTTCTGCACCGGCTGAATGGATACCGCTGCGCCGGTAAAGTGCATCACCCACGCTTCCATGACGCGGCAAAGCGCATCGAGGCCGGGACGGGTGAAGCTGAGGTCGACGACCATGTCGTGGCGTTCGTCGCGCTGCCAATACAGGTACGCATTGTCTGCCTGCATGACATCCAGGTCGACTTGACGCGGCTTGATGCCGCCTTCGACCAGCAGTTGCCCGACCGAGCCCATGCCGCCGGTGTTCGCCAGCATTTCGACGGTTTCAAGATCGCCGGCCAAAATCGCGCCTTCGTGCACCGTGACGGTTTGCTCGCGAAACAACAACTCTGCGGCGCGGGCCTGGAACGCGTCGTCGGTGCCGTCGAGGGCGGCGCGCAGGATCACTTGCGCCATTTGGTCCAAGAACAACGGTGCGATACCAACGGCGCCTTCTCGGAACACGTCCAGATAACAGTTTTCCACCGTGCCGGCATCGATCAGGCGGTCGCGGAAATCGATCAGGACGCGGTAGTTATCGCGCCCGTCCGGGTCTGCAAGTGCGTCGATGTCGGCAGCGCTGACGGTGCGTTTCGGGGTCTCTAAAAGAGCCGCGTGCAGGGCGCGTTCTTTGTCACAGGACTCTTCGACCGGCGCAATTTCCGGGCGGCTGAGATAGGCGCGCAGAAAATCGTCGCTGACCAAAAGATGCCCAGCTTCGTCTCGGACCAATAGGCTATAACCGGAATTTTGCCAGAAATTGGGCCTGCGTGCGGCCATTGGCGGCGGAAGATTTTCCATCAATGGCGTCAATTGTGCCCGGAAATGTCGGCGTGAAGCGGCTTGCTTGCCTCGAACGCGGCTTTCTGCTCTTCGGATGCCGGTTCTTGGTATTTTTCTTTATATTCGTCATAAGGCATGCCGTAGACCATTTCGCGGGCTTCGTCGTAGCTGAGCTCGACGCCGCGTGCTTCGGCACCGGCGACCAACCATTTCGATAGGCAGTTCCGACAGAACCCGGCCAGGCTCATGATGTCGATGTTTTGGACATCGCTGCGCTTTTGTAGGTGTTTCACCAGCCCGCGAAACGCGTCGGCTTGAATTTCGTTGAGGGTTTTGTCGTCCATGATGGTCTCTCCCAAGGTAAATGCGCTGCCTCCGATATAGGGTGGCCCGCACGATTTCGCCAGATATTCGGTGTCCGTGATTAGTCGTCCCGCGAAATCGCCCGCCACCCGATGTCACGACGGCAAAAGCCGTCTGGCCAATCGATGGCATCAACGCCGGCGTAGGCCTTTTGTTGCGCGCTCGCGACGTCTTTCGCCATGGCGGAGACGCCCAGCACCCGCCCGCCGGTGGCAATAATGCCGCCGTTTTCATCAACGGCTGTGCCGGCATGGAATACATGCACGCCGTCTATTGCGTTGGCGTTGTGGAGCCCACGAATCGGCGTGCCTTTCTTATATTTGCCGGGATAACCCTTCGCCGCCATCACCACGGTGAGTGCCGCTTCTGTATGCCATTTCAATTTGATCTCATCCAAGCGCCCGGTGGCAGCCGCGTGCAGCATTTCAAGTGCGTCGCTTTTCAGGCGCGTCATGATCGGCTGACATTCCGGATCGCCGAAGCGGCAGTTGAATTCGATCACTCTTGGCCCGTCTTCATTGATCATCAGTCCCGCAAACAGCACGCCCTTAAAAGGGGTGCCTTCCTTGGCCATGGCGTCGATGGTCGGTGTGATGATTTCGTCCATCACGCGCTTCTCCATCGCAGCGTCGAGTACCGGGGCTGGGCTGTATGCGCCCATCCCGCCCGTATTTGGACCGTGGTCACCGTCATGCACTTGCTTGTGATCTTGCGCGCCGGCCAACGGCACCGCGCGCACGCCGTCACAAAGCGCAAAGAAGCTCGCTTCCTCGCCGATCATGAATTCTTCGATGATAATTTCGTTGCCGGCGCTGCCGAACGCTTCTTCGATCATGATCTGATCGACGGCGGCATAAGCCTCATTCAGTGTGTGGCTCAGGATCACGCCTTTACCGGCGGCCAAACCGTCGGCTTTGACCACGACCGGATGGTTCTTCACACGAATGTATTCTTTGGCCGCGTCAGGCTCGTCGAATCGCTGATAGTCGGCGGTCGGGATGTCGTACTTGGCGAGCAAGTCCTTCATCATGCCCTTTGAGCCCTCGATCTGGGCAGCAGCGGCGGAAGGTCCGAACACGGCAACGTCCATGGCTTCGATCTTGTCGGCGAGGCCGTCCACCAATGGCCCTTCGGGGCCAACGACGACAAAATCGATCTTCAGGTCACGAACCGCTGCACAGATCGCCTTGATGTCTTCGGCTTGAATATCAAGGCATTCAGCCACGTCGGCGATTCCAGCATTGCCTGGTGCGACATATAGCTTGGTGAGTTTCGGTGACTTTGAAATCGCCCACGCCAAGGCATGTTCACGCCCGCCGCCGCCGACAATAAGGACCTTCATATGTTTAGTCTCCCCGATGACGAACCGCCGAGGCCCAATTCGACGGTTGTTTTCGCAATGTCCATAATTCATACAGTCTAGTCATGAGTGACGCTTCGTCCACCCGCAATAGCACCGGACAAGAAGGTGACAACGTTCCCGTCTTTTCCGTGAGCGAAGTCTCTGGCCTTGTGAAGTCCACGGTCGAGAGTAATTTCGGCCATGTGCGCATCCGGGGTGAGATTTCCGGCTTCAAGCGCGCCGCCTCCGGCCACCTGTATTTTGCCCTAAAGGACGAAAATGCGTTGATCGACGGCGTGTGCTGGCGGGGCACGGCGGGAAGGCTCGCCCTCAATCCCGAAGACGGTATGGAAATTATCGCGACCGGGCGCATCACGACATATCCGGGACGCTCGAAATATCAGGTCGTGGTCGAGACCATGGAACTGGCGGGCGAAGGGGCGTTGTTGAAGCTGCTCGAAGACCGCAAGCGCAAGCTTGCCGCCGAAGGGTTGTTCGACGAAGCGCTGAAAAAAGATCTCCCGTTTCTGCCGGATGTGATCGGCGTTGTGACGTCGCCGACAGGGTCTGTGATTCGCGATATTCTACATCGCCTGCAAGACCGCTTTCCACGAAGGGTGCTGGTGTGGCCGGCGTTGGTGCAGGGTGAGGGTGCCGCCGAGCAGATCGCCAATGCTATTCGCGGCTTTAACGCTTTTGGTGCAAACCCTGATTTGCCGCGCCCCGATTTGATCATTGTGGCCAGGGGCGGCGGCGCGCTCGAAGACCTTTGGGCGTTTAACGAAGAAGTGGTGATCCGCGCTGTTGCTGCGTGCGACATCCCGTTGATCTCAGCGGTTGGGCACGAAACCGATTGGACGCTGATCGATCTGGTGTCCGATCTGCGCGCGCCGACGCCGACGGCGGCTGCCGAAATCGCGGTACCGGTCCGCTTTGATGTGATGGCGCAGGTCGCCGATTGTGGGACGCGCCTGATCCGCGCCGTGCAGCGCACGATTGAGACAGCCGGACGCGAGGTTGCGGCATTGGCGCGTGGTTTACCGAACCTGCGGCGCACCGTCGAAGACGCCTCACAACGATTGGATGATTGGGACGAGCGGCTGGGCAACGCGCTGAAAGCGGGCTTGCGCGAACGTCGGTCACGGATTCCGCAGCGCCTGCCACGTCCGGACCGGGTGCTCAGTGATGGCAAACGTCGCTTGGACCGGGGCGTCGAAGGATTGGTGCGGGTCACACGCAGTAAAATCACCCTCAATCGCCATCGCTTAGAAAACCAGGCCAAGCTTTTGGAAAGCGTTTCCTATCAGCGTGTGTTGGATCGCGGCTTTGCGTTGATCACCACGCCTGCCGGCGCACCCGTGACCTCGGTCAATGATCTGACGCCCGGTGCCGATGTGACGATCCGCCTCAAAGACGGCGAGGGCGCGGCCAGGGTGGCCGGCAGCGGCCCAGCGCGCGCGAAGCCGAAACGGGTAAAAGCAAGCGGCGGCGACAGCGATGATCCGCAAGGCTCGCTGCTATGACGTTTCGTCGGCTTATCACGTCTGCGTTCTTGGCTTTGGTTTGTTGGACGTCAACGGTGACTGCGGCCCGGGCGGAGCTGCCGTTGGCCCTCAGCGGTCAGGCGGCTGAGGGTGGCTTGATGTTCGGTAAAACCAATCCCGGGGCCATCGTTGCGCTGGACGGCGTGCCGGTCAAGGTGTCGCCGCGGGGAAACTTTTTATTGGGGTTTGGCCGAGATGACGCGGGTTTAAAAATTCTTCAGCTACGCCTTGGTGCGGAAACCATGACCCGCGAAATTACCGTACGCGACCGTGACTTCAAGATTGAGCGTGTCGACGGTTTGCCAAAGCGCAAAGTGACGCCGGACCCAAAAGCGATTGCGCGGATCCAGGCTGAAAAAGCGTTGATGGCGTCGGCGAAAGTGGACAGTGATCCTGAAGCCGGATATTTGGACGGCTTTGTATGGCCGGTTACCGGACGTCTGTCCGGGGTATATGGATCGCAGCGGATACTGAACGGCAAGCCGCGGCGCCCGCATTACGGGACCGATGTGGCGGCCCCCGAAGGTACGCCGATCCGCGCAATTGCCGGTGGGCGGATTGCCTTCGTGCACCCTGGTATGTTTTTTAACGGCAAAACCGTTCTAATCGATCATGGGCTCGGCCTGCGGTCGGTCTATATCCACATGCACGAAACCCATGTCAAAGCTGGGCAGCGGGTGGAAGCCGGGGCCGTGATCGGGGCCGTCGGCATGACCGGGCGTGCCACTGGACCGCACCTGCATTTTGCGCTGACCCTGGCCGACACACCGATTGATCCAGAGTTGGTATTGGCCCCGATGGACCAGTGATCGCCGGACGACATCAAAAATGCTTCGCGGTTGGCGGGATTTTTGCTATTCTTATCTTAGATAAGCATACAGCAATCTAAGGAGGCTCTGATGCGTTACGGACTTTTTGCTGCTTTATTGACGGCGTTTGTCGCATTTGCCGCACAGCCGGGAATGGCTGAGTGCGCTGGCCATACGAAGACCGCAGAAAAACCTGCGTCGTCGACGTTGGCAGGCACGATCAAACAGTCGAAGCCGGTCGGCGGCTGAGTTTCGGCCAAGCGCGTACGCGAAAAATCATTTCGGCCAGCGGTTATGCAACCATAGCCACTGTGTCGGGTATTCGCGTATCCAATCTTCGATGAGTTTGTTGACGTCCGCCATAAAGTGCGTGATGTCAGCATTGCGGTCACCGGTGTCGGGCACCGTGATCGGCGGGTAAATTTCAATTTTAAAATGTGCGCCTTCGGTGCGGATTGTGCGGGTGCCGACAATCGGGCAATTAAACCGCGAGCCCATCTGCGCGAGCGCCGGTGCGGTCATTGCGTCTTCACCGAAGAACGGTACCGCAATGCCGTCGTTCATTTTTTGATCGACCAGCATGGCGACGTGCTCGTTATTGCGCAGTGCGCGCATGATCGCTTTGGCGCCATCTCGCCCCTTCGGCACCATACTGTCGCGAAGGCGCCGCCGGCCCAGCATATAAATTTTTTCGACCAACGGATTATTGGCTTCTCGGTAAATGAACACCGACGGAACGCCTTGTGCGTCGATGTTGAATGGCCCGAGCTCCCAGTTTGCCATGTGCGCGCTGTAGATCAGGCCCGGTATGCCGTCGTCGCGAAGCGCATGCATGTGCTCGGCACCGGTGACCTCGATCCGCGCATCTGGCCCGGAGAATCTCATACGCCCAACATGGGGGAATTCGCCAACCGTTCGCCCGAGATTGTCCCACATACCTTTAACGATGTTCTCAACGCCGTCAGAATCTAAATCGGGAAACGCGCGGCGAATGTTACGCCGCGCCTTGTTCGAGATCGACAAGTGTGGCCCGAGCGTGCGTGCGATCCAGCCGCCGACGGCGGATGCCATATCCACAGGCATCACGCTGAACACGGCCCAAACCAGGGTAATGGCTATGGCTTCGAGGGGATGGCGGATATATTTCTGAAATACGGAGGCTGCGCGTCGCATCTTACCCTCCTTCCTTCAGGGCGCCGGCGATGAACGCATCAAACGCGTCAGCATCTTGCCATTTTAAGCATACGGGATACGCCGTTACGCGATCATGGTATTTTTTTGGCAAGCGCACATGATCTTTCTCAGTGGTGAGCACCTTTGCGCCTGCGGTGTCGGCAAGCTGGAGGCAGGCTGCGATATCGGTGTCCGAAAATGCATGATGATCCGGAAACGAATGCGTCTTGATTACATCTGCACCGACATCTCGCAGCGTTTGAAAAAACTTTTCCGGCCGCCCGATGCCGGCAAAAGCGACAACTTTCTGACCCTCGATGGCCGGTGCCGAGGGCGCCGGAACGGTCAGCGCATCAAATCGCGGCAGCGTGCTCGGCAGTGTCGGCAAGCTTGCGCCCGGTGTGCCGATCACACAAACAGCGTCGGCGCGCTGAAATGCGGCGCTCGCCCGCTCGCGCAGAGGTCCGGCTGGGAACACGTATCCATTGCCGAACCCGTACCCGGCATCAATCACCAGCAGGCTGATGGTCTTTGCCAGAGATGGGTTTTGAAACCCGTCGTCCATGATGATGACGTCTGCGCCCGCCGCCACGGCGGCGCGTGCGGCTTCGGGCCGCTGGCGTGCGATCCACGTGGGGACAGCGCCGGCCAGCAAAATGGCCTCATCGCCGACATCCGTAGCCGTATGCTGTTGCGGATCGACCTGTACAGGACCGGTGAGGCGCCCGCCATAGCCGCGCATGATGATATGTGGGGTATGACCCCGTGCTTTTAGCCGATCCGCGATATCACGGCTGATTTGAGTTTTGCCGGCACCGCCCATCACGGCATTGCCGACACAGATTACGGGCACAGGCGCGGTCCAGATGGGCGCCTTGCGAACGCGTGCGGCTGTGATTGCGCCGATGATCGCGCCAATGGGCGATAATAAGGTGGCCACTAAGCCGCCGTTGTCCGCCGCCCAAAAATCAGGCGCCCGCATCGCGTTTGCGCTCCGCTGCATCAAGATGTGGAGATATCCGGTCGATAAATGTTTCAAGCACTTTGGATTCTTGTTCTGCGTAGCTCAGTGCGGCGTGTGCCCGCGCTTGGGCACGGCCGGGGTCCGCGAGATCGGCGGCAATCGCGGTGGCCAAGCCGTCGCCGTCTGTGACAATTTCCAAGCCGCCGTGTTCGACCATGGCGTCGGTGATCTCTTTGAAGTTCCAGGCATGGGGGCCCGAGATCACAGCCGCGCCTAAGCGCGCGGGCTCAATAGGATTTTGGCCGCCCGCCGGCACCAGCGATTTGCCCATGAAGACAATCGGCGCCAAGCGGAAGAATAGGCCGAGTTCGCCCATGGTATCGGCCAGATACACCATGGTTCGTGGGGTTACCGGTTCACTGTTGGAGCGCACCGCGACGTCGGCGCCGTCGCCACGCAGCATTTCGGCAATTTCACCGCCCCGATGTGGGTGGCGCGGCACAATCACCGTCAATAAATCCGGATGCTTGGGGCTTAAGCGCTGATGCACTTCCCAGGCAATTTTTTCTTCGCCGGCATGGGTGCTGGCCGCGAGCCACATCGGC
Source organism: Rhodospirillales bacterium (assembly GCA_017857825.1). Lineage (GTDB taxonomy): Bacteria > Pseudomonadota > Alphaproteobacteria > Rhodospirillales > Casp-alpha2 > UBA4479. Next base: position 5,411 of record JAFMCK010000028.1, on the reverse strand, counting down.
CTGAGCCCTGTGCGCGCCCGAATTTCGGCGAGCGTTCCTTCATCACAAGGAAGCGGTGGTACGGCAAATTTTAGATTGCCCATACGTTCCACCAACTTTGCGCCAAGCGCGCGAAAGCGGTCGGCGTCGGGCTCGGTTTGCGCCAAAACCACATCGAATTTCCGCAACAAGGAACGCGCCAAGGAAATCCAGCGGGTCCAGCGCTTAAACGACGGTGGTGACATGCGGGCGTTTACCAACAGCATCGGTATCCCACGCTGGTGGGTTTCCGTGATCAGGTTGGGCCACAACTCGGACTCCCACCAAAACGCCACGTCCGGACGCCAGTGATCCAAGAATTTGGCGACATAGGGCAATCGGTCAACTGGGACGTATTGATGAATGGCACCTTCGGGTAGCCGTTCCGCCATCAGGCGGGCAGATGTTACCGTACCGGTGGTGACCAACACGGTTGGCGCGTTGGCGCGGGCCACGATCTCTTTGATCACCGGTAGCATGGAGAGCGACTCGCCGACGCTGGCACCATGCATCCACACCAAATGCCCGTCAGGGCGCGGTCGCTCAGTTTTGCCTAAACGTTCATTGAACCGAGGCGCGTCTTCTTTGCCGCGTTTCAGTCTGCGCTTTAGGTATATTGAAATGAGCGGCGCGCCAAATTCCGTCGCCAAGCGATAAAGGGCGAGGATCATGCCGACCGCTCCCACACTTCGTCAGCAGGTGCGACGGTCGCGCGCCCGGTCATCTGGTCGACTTCGGTGGTCATTTCGGTCAAACGCTGCTCCAGCCGTATGCGCGCGGCTTCCAAATCATCATCCTTTGAAACGTTCATCGGTTCGCCCCAGTACAGCACGCCCTTGGAAAATGGATAGGGGATTAAAAACCGGTCCCAGGTGTTCAACACCCGCCCCCCGCGCACCCCATAGGTCAGCGGGATGATCGGTGCGCCGGACATGCGGGCGACGGTGATGACGCCGTCCGACGCGCGCATACGTGGCCCGCGCGGCCCGTCCGGCGTAACACCGACATAGGCGCCGTCTTTCAGCGCCTTCAACATCGACCGCAGCGCTTGTGCGCCGCCCTTGGATTTTTTGCCTTCTTTCGCCGTCGACCCTTTGATCCAGTCGATGCCCAAATGCTTGACGGTGTGTGCGATCAGCTCACCGTCACGGTGCGCGCTGATCAGCATGTGAAAGGGGCGCTCGCGTTGCCAGCCAAACGACGTCATCAGCAAGCGTCCATGCCAAAAACTGACGATAAACGGAATCCCTGCGTCGTACAGCGCATCAACTTTTTCGTCGCCACGTATTTCCCAGCGCCCGGTGGCCCAAACAAAGCGCATATACTGCGCTGCCAGCCAACATGCGCAGCGGCGCACGACCTCGCTTTTGTGGACTTTACGTTTTGCATTTTTCAGCGCCGACACGAACGATCAATCCTCTTCGGCTGGCGCGGGCAAATGTGCCGCGTTGGACGCGAACTGAAGCGCATACAACTTTTCATACGCGCCGCCCTTGGCGAGCAGTGTGTCGTGCGGACCTTGTTCAACGATACGCCCGTTCTGAATCACATAAATCACATCGGAATCGACGATGGTCGATAGGCGGTGTGCGATCACCAACGTGGTACGGTCTTTCATCAGATGATCCAGTGCGGCCTGCACGTGACGTTCCGATTCCGTATCCAACGCGGAGGTCGCTTCATCGAGCAACAAAATCGGGGCGTTCTTTAGGATCGCGCGCGCGATGGCGAGTCGCTGGCGTTGGCCCCCGGACAATTTGACGCCGCGCTCGCCGACCATGGTGTCGAAGCCGCTCGGTAATTCTCGGATGAATTCAAGTGCAGCTGCGTGATGCGCGGCATCTTCGATTTCCGCTTCGGATGCGCCCGGTTTGCCGTAGGCAATGTTGGCACGGACGGTGTCGTCGAACAGGGTGACCTCTTGGCTGACCAGTGCGATGTTCGCATATAGGCTTTCCAGTTTGACGTCGCGCACATCGTTGCCGTCAATCCGGATCACGCCGCTGTCGATATCATGAAAGCGTGGAATCAAGTTGAGGATGGTCGATTTGCCGGCGCCGGATGGGCCGACCAGGGCAATGGTCTTGCCGGCGGGAATATTCATACTGACGCCATTCAACGCCGGATGACCTTCATCATATGAAAATTTGACGTCTTCAAGCGTGATTGCGCCGTCGGTGGGTGTCGATAGCGGCTTTGCATCCGCGTGCTCTTGGATTGATGATTTCATATCCAAGAGGTCGAACAAGCGCTGCGCACCGGCCAACCCTTCTTGCAGACTGGCGTTCAAGTTGGCGAGGCGTTTCATCGGCTCGTAGGCCAATAATAAAGCGGTGATAAACGAAAAAAACGAGCCCGGGTCCAAGTTTTGATGGATCACTCGATAGCCGCCATAAACGATGACGACCGAGACCGCCGTGCCGCCCAAAGTTTCCATGATCGGGCTGGATAGGGCGCGGATACGGGCAGATTTGATGGTCAGCGCGAAGATGCGCTCAACAAGCCCTGAGACCCGCGTCGTTTCGTATGGCTCCATGCCATACGCCTTGACGACACGGATACCGGCGAAGCTCTGATCCAAGATCGCCGTGAAGAGGCCGGTCTCTTCTTGGGTGTTGGCGGTGACTTTGCGCATCCGTCGGCCTAAGCGCACGATCGGGTATACGGCGGCCGGAAAAACGAAAAACGCCATCAAAGCCAATTGCCAGTCTTGAATAAACATCACCGAGACCAAGCCGATCAGCGACAGCATATCTTTGCCGAACCCGGTCAGCGCATTGGATACCGCGACCCGCATATGATTGATGTCGACCAAGAACCGGGACACCAGCCTGCCGGACGGCATCGAATGGAAAAACCCCAGATCCATGCCGATCAGATGCCGGTATAGGCGGGTTTGATTGTCGGCGATGATTCGCAGGCCGACGAACGACATCAGCAATGACTGCCCGTAGCTGGCAAAGCCTTTGGCCATAAACGTAATGAATACGGCACCCGAGACCCACCACAGCATGCTTTCGTTTTCGGCGATAAAGACGTCGTTGACGATGGGCTCCATCAAATATGCTGAAAGCGCTGTTGTCAGCGAAACCACGGCCATACAAAAAAGCGCCAGCACCAATTGCCGCCAATAGTGGCGCAGGTTGTCACGTGCCAAGCGGCGCACGAGGATACTGGTCGATTGATGTCCAACGGCGGGTTTTTCGTCGTGGTATTCCAAGGCGTTGCGTCCCTCGTTTCAGTCGCGCGGACAATACCACGCGGAAACGCGGGGGCCAATGCGTCAAGGTTAAGTGTTTGCTGGCTTACGCGGCGGCGCCGTCGACGGCATCCGCACCCCGAAACGGGTATAAATTCGCCAAAAATTGGTCGATGGATCGATCCCAGGAATAGGTTTCTGCATAGGCACGGCAACGTTTTGGGTCAATTTCCAGGGCGCGCATGACGGCGTTGGCCAAATCTTCACCCAAAACGCCAACAGGTTCATCGCCGATAACATCCAGTGGCCCGGGCACCGGATAGGCGGCAACCGGCACACCCGATGCCATCGCTTCCAGCAAAACCAAGCCGAACGTGTCGGTTCGACTAGGAAAGACGAACACGTCGGCGGCGGCAAAATGCTTCGCCAAATCCTCACCTTCACGCGCGCCGGTGAAAAGCGTGTCTGGATATTTTGCTTCCAGGTGTTGGCGCGCGGGCCCGTCGCCGACAACCATCTTGGTGCCGGGAATATCGAGCTTCAGAAAGGCTTCTATATTTTTTTCGACTGCAACCCTGCCGACAAAGGCGCTCAGCGGGCGCCGCACGTCCAAAAAGGATTTGTCGCGGGGGTGAAATAGCGTCGTGTCGACGCCCCGGGTCCAGCGTACGATGTTTTTGAAGCCCCGTGCGGTCAGATCATCTTCGATTGTCTGCGTCGCCACCATGATGCGTTTGCCGGCGCCATGAAATTTCCGAAGGTGCGCATAAGTCCATGCCAGCGGCAGTCGGCAGCGGGCGTGGATGTATTCCGGAAACCGGGTATGAAACGCTGTGGTAAACGGATAGCCGCGTCTCAGGCAATGTTTTCGGGCGGCCTGACCGAGCGGACCTTCGGTGGCAATGTGAATAGCGTCCGGTTGAAAGGTCTCGATCAGCGATGACGTGCGCGCACCCGGCAGCACGGCCAAGCGAATTTCTGGATAGGTTGGGCATGGGATCGTTCGAAAGCGATCCGGCGAGATCATCTCAACCGTATGACCGCGTTCAATCAGGCCGCGCCTTACAGTATCGAGCGAACGGACGACGCCATTGACCTGAGGAAACCAGGCGTCGCTGACGATGATGACTCGCATACGTCATTCTCCTGAAGCGATAGGCTTTGGGCATCCGCCCAGCGCAAAATTTCCAGCCGACCGTCCATGTGTTCGACAAGCGCCGAGCAACTCTCGACCCAGTCGCCGTCGTTGCAATATGTGATGCCGTTCATGTCGCGGATTTCAGCGGTGTGAATGTGACCGCAGATGACGCCGTCCGTGCCGCGCCGCCGCGCTTCGTCGACGACGGCATCTTCAAACTTTGAGATGTATTCGACGGCGTTTTTGACTTTGTGTTTGAGGTACGCCGAAAGCGACCAATACGGTAAACCGAATGTCTTGCGCACGACGTTGAACCACATGTTCACCGCGATGGCGGCGTTGTAGGCATTGTCGCCCAGAAACGCGAGCCACTTGGCATATTTGATGACACCGTCAAAGCGGTCGCCGTGCAAAACCAAGAAGCGTCTGCCGTCGGCCATGGTGTGCACGGTTTCGTACAAAATTGCGACCCGACCAAATCGATGGTCGGTAAAGTCGCGGAAATTTTCATCGTGATTACCTGGAATATAAATCACGCGGGTCCCTTTGCGGGCTTTGCGTAAGATTTTTTGGATCACGTCGTTGTGGGCTTGGCGCCAATACCAGGCGCGCTTCATTCGCCAGCCGTCGATGATGTCGCCGACTAAGTATAGATATTTGCTTTCAGTGTTTTTGAGAAAATCTAGAAGCATTTCCGCTTGGCAGCCACGGGTGCCCAAATGGATATCGGAAATCCATATGCTACGGTAGCGATGCTGTTGCTTGGATAAGTCGTTCACACGCGTATCCGATCTCTGTCCATCACAATATTTTGTGGGTGCAACTTACCTCGGGCACATTTTCTTTGGGGCTGACATAGATAAGGAATTTTCTTTATGAGTGTCAGATGGTTAGCAGCAGACGCAAAAGCAGGTTACCTGCAAGTATTCAAATAGAACTGATTCGTCATTTTGTGGCAGGGTCTTCGGCACGATCAGCGGCTGAGATTTGTGGCATTAATCGTAGCTTGTGTCCCTCCACGTGGTGTACGAAGCGCCCATGGGGGCGTTGGGCATA
>JAFMCK010000254.1 GCA_017857825.1 Rhodospirillales bacterium | reverse complement strand
GCAGTCGCGCCTGAACTTCAAAAATGATGATTTGGCGTAAAAAGGCCGCACTCATGCGGTGTGGAATCGGGCCCAAGCTGATTTCCGGCCATAAGCTCAAAAGTCCGTCCCGCTCCATATTTTTGATCTCTGTAACATCCACGTTTGGTCTCCCGAGTTGTCAAAACACGAGAGACACTGACGCTCTGCCAGCCATGGAAGTCCACGTCTTTCTGGACGTCGTTTGGTCAAAAACCCAATCAATGAACTCATGGAACTCATGGAACTCATGCAAATCCGATTCGCGCAAATGAGATCAAAACAAGAACAATTGCCAGTTTTAGAAAGAAAAATTACGCATTACTATCAATGCACTAGATAGGTGTTGTTGGGCGGCTAGCTCACTTCGTGTATTCTCATCTTTGATGTGTTGTTTTTGATGACAAGGAAACAAGACGTCCAATCAAAAAGGTTCATCTACCAATGGGAGGATTCGCTGCCAAAGCTTATAGGACCGTCTCGCTATGGATAGCTAAATTCGCACCCGAGACTTTGGTGGCTCTAATCCAGCCCAAGCAACCGGGCGGCATTGCCACCCATCCACTTCTTTCTCACCTCGTCCTTGAGCTGTAATGCGTCAACATCGGCAATCGCCTGTTCCACCGGCTGCATCGGATAGGCCGAGCCGAAGATCATTTTGTCCTGTAGAACCGTGTTCCCATATTGTAACAACGGCTCGTAACCGGAGTGAGCCACACCCAAATACTTTGGCCGCACCGCAACGATGCCTATATAAACATTCGCATGACGCCAAGCGACGCCAATAAGTTCGTTGATCCAGGGAAATCCCGGCGGCGAGGCAACAACACGTAGTTCTGGAAAATGAACCATCACTTCATCCAGATGGATCGGGTGGCCGTACTTCATCTCAGTGCTGGACGAAAAATTGATGCTGGCATGAATATTTACTGGAATGTCGAGCTCAATGCATTTTGCATATAGCGGGTACATCTTCGGATCGTTTATGCACAGCTTGTGTTCAAAGCATTGCAAGTTCAAACCCCGAAGGCCCAACTCCCGGACAGCAAACTCCAACTCCCGGATTGCTTCCATGCCCTTGTTCGGGTCAACCCCAGCAAAGCCGATCACACGCGGACCATGCTGATGGCAGAACTCGGCAACATCCTCGTTCCTGATCTTGAGGCCAAAGGTTGTTTCAAGATCACGTGCTTTGATGACGATGTGTTCAGCACCGACAAGGTCATACATGGCGAACCATTCGGCCAGTGCCTCCGGCCCCAACGCCCCCTCATGTCGACCGGCCCGCTTCTCACTGCTTGCATAAATGCGTCGATAGTTTTCCAGGTGCGCTTTTTGCGGCGGATTAAATTCCTCCAGCGGTGGCGTACTGCCGTAATCGATCATGTAAAATCCTCCTCAAACCTTAGGTTCAGCCGAACATCCGATCCCATTTATCCATGCTTTTGAAATATGCGCCAACAGCTGGAAGGAACCACGTCTTGCCGTTGCACATCGGCCTTGTCGGAAACGGCAGGCCATCAAACGCACTTCGTTCGTTGACACTGGCGATTGTGGCACCGACCCGATAGCCAAAATAGGACATCATGACGACACCGCTACCGTTGTAAGCGTCCAAAATCCATGATGAGTGACCACTTTGTCGAACACACGCGTGAACAGCTTCAGAAGAAAATGGGAGAAAGCAATATTCCCAGGCGAATGAAGGGTTGCGTTGGAGCAAGTGCTTAACGCTGGCGTTTTTCTTCGTGGTCCCAAGCTCCTTCACGCAAATCCGGTTTTGCCGCCTTGATTATATTTTTAGCGATTTTGCCGGACGGGGTCCGCGGAAATTTATTAACAAACTCAACATACCTGGGCACTTTGAAGGGCGCCAGTTTAGCTGCTGCGAAAGCAATCAGGTCTTCAGCTGCTGGCGGATTGTCCATTTGCTCAGGAATCACATAAATCTTCACGTCTTCGCCGCGTGTTTCGTGCGGCACGGCGATCGCCGCAACGTCGCCCACACCCAGCGCCTGGGCGATAACAGATTCCACTTCCCGGGCTGAGACATTCTCGCCATTGCGTCGGATCATGTCTTTGATCCGCCCGACGATATAGAAGTACCCCCGCTCATCACGGCTGAACAGATCTCCGGTACGGAACCAATCATCGAAAAAAACATCTCGGGTCGCTTCGAGTTTATTGTAATACCCAAGGAGGATATTCGGCCCCCTCACCACCAGTTCACCGATTTCACCATCGGGCACGTCATGTCCGTGCTCATCAACCACCCGGCATTCACGGAATGCACACGGAATGCCGCATGAACCAGACCCGATCATATCAACAGCTTCAAGCGGCATGAACATAGAAGCGCCTATTTCGGTCATGCCGAACGCTTCACGCGCCTGAATGTTAAATCTATTCTGAAGGTCCTGATGAAGTTCTTTCCTGAGGCCATAGATATTCACACGGCGCAGCGCGTTCTGCCGATCTTCCGGATGCGGCGCATGGCGATAGAACATCTCGTTGAACAGGCAAAAATGGATGTCGTAGCGGCGCACCCATTCCATGAAACGGCTAGAGCTCTGCCGCCGAGCCACAAACAAGGTGCCGCGCTGATAGAATGCCATCAACGTCAGCCATTGAGGGTCCATGTAATAGTAAGGCGTCGAGGCAAGGATGTTCTTGTACACCAGCCCATCGCGACGTGCTGCCACTTTGGCAGTACCCGTCCAGTAACTGTGCCGTAGCATGCACCCTTTCGGCAACCCCGTGGTCCCGGAAGTATACTGGATGTTCATGAGGTCTTCGGAGCCGGGGGGCTCGTCGACAACAAATGAGGCATCGCCACCAGCCATGACGTCTGCATGGTGATGATAGGCTGCATCGTTGCTATCCCCAACGGTTATGATGCGCTGATCGTTCAGAATTTCAGGCCTTTTCGACATACCTGCCAGGCACGGTAAAAGCTCGGCATCAATGACAAGCCATTCAGCATCACTGTCGTTGATGATGTAGTCGAGTTCGCTTGATGAATATCGATCATTGATCGGCACCATAATGGCACCGAGGCGACCGAGTGCCAGCCAGGTCGTCGGGAATGCCGCCACGTTGCCGGCAATCATGACGCCGACGTGCGAGCCTTTCCGGATGCCCAGCTTATACAGCCCGTGTGCCAGCCGGTTTACGTTATCTCTGACCTGACGATAGGTCTCGACAACCTCATCCTCAAAGAAATGCCAAGCCGCCTGATCGGGGTTCTCTGCCACGGCGTCATCCAGCACTTGCGTGATATTGGCAGGCAGAGGCTCACTTTCGATTTGACGCTGACGGGCTTCCGGATCCCGGATATGTGCGTCAATCAAATCTGACGACTGCAGATCCTTGCCAAGAATTTTCAGGATTGATGATGTCTTTGTATCCAAGCTGTTGGCCCCGGCTTCCAATGGAAAGTGTGTCTTCGTGAATTTCTCAGAGTATGCTTCTGTATCGGCACATCATCGCCCTTCACATCATTCGATCAAATATTAAATAATTCAGATGTCATGCTTAAAATCTAGAATTAGCACAACGACGAAACTAGCCAACAACGCCTATAGGTATTCAGGAATCATATCCGACACAGCTTGAGTAGCGCCTATTGAGGGTTCGCCCTGTTCGAAGCAAACCCTCAATTGCACTCGTTGACATGGATTATGCTAAGCGGGCCATGAATGACGGCTAGTGGCTAAGAGCGGACCACCTAGAACCCACGGAATCGCGTCTGGTTACGATCTGCAAGCGGACATATTTGCGACGCTCTTACGGGCCGTGAAAAATTCAAATATGACCGCGCCGTCGCCCTAAAAGCTGCTCTGAAGGCATTTGCGATGAATGCTTTGCATTAAATCAGCAATTCTCATCTTCTGCTTCCCTGGCGGATAGCCGGCACCAGCCAGAAGGTTGCGAGACCGACCAATGCGAATGCCAAGCTCATACCAAACCCAGCATTATAACCGCCCGTTAAATCATATAAATAGCCCGCCATAAACGCGCCAAGAGCGGCGCCACAGCCTTGGCCAATATTTGTTGCACCGAATATGGAGGCAAGACCGCGGCCGGCAAATAGCTCCGCCATCTGGGAGGTGATAATCGGCCCGCGCGCACCAGCGGACAGGCCAAAGCATAAGACAAACATCACCAGCAGCAACCAGCCCGGATACCATTGTAGCGCGGCGAGCGCCAGAATGCCGGTAAGCGTTAGCAGATAGCTCGCCGTCGCGACGAGGTGGCGCGGGAACCGCTCGGATAGAATGCCGGTAAGGGCGATGCCTAGGATCGTTAGCATGCCAATAGAACCAAACGCCAAGGCAGCCTGCACAACACTGAAGTTCTGGTCGACCA
>JAFMCK010000027.1 GCA_017857825.1 Rhodospirillales bacterium | reverse complement strand
AGCCCCGCTATGGCTGCGGCTGCGGCCATTGCAGGTCATATTATTGACGTTAGAGAATTGATGCAGGGGGAATGAAGCAATGAAACCGTTGCACAAGGTCACGGGCATCGCGATGCCTATCGAACGCGTCGGAATCAATACCGATCAAATTTTCCCTGCCCGCTTTCTAAAGCAGCCAAGGTCGGTTGGGTATGAGCAGTTCACGTTTCACGATCTGCGACGGAAATCAAACGGCGCACTGCGCGATGATTTTCCGCTCAATCAGGCAAAATATAAAGACGCGCGGTTCATTATCGGCAATTCAAGCTTCGGCATTGGTTCGTCGCGGGAAGGTGCTGTCTACACGTTGCTCGATGCCGGGTTTCAAGTTCTGATCGCACCTAGCTTTGGTGATATTTTTAAGGCGAACTGCTTTAAAAATGGCGTTTTAACAATCGAGTTGCCGGACGACGTTGTGGCTGAGCTGAGGCGCGAAGCGGCGGCGGCAGACGCCCAAGAATTTGAAATGGATATCAGCGAGCAGACGCTGCGACGGCCATCAGGCGAATTCTTGTCTTTCCAGGTCGAGCCGTTTCAAAAACATTGCTTGATGAACGGCCTGAATGAAATTGACCTTACACTTGAATTCGCCGCAGACATCGACGCGTTTGAAAGCAAGCAGCGCGTGCGCCGTGGATGGATTGTCCGGGCATGACGGCGACGCACATAAAGATCGCTAACCTGATGCTGTATCGGATCGACTTGCCGCTCATAACGCCGTACCGCCTTTCTTACCGGACGTTTGAGAGTTTCGAGCCTATCTTGATTCAGGTGCGCGACGCGGACGGCAATATTGGCTGGGGCGAGCAGCATATTTCACCGGGTTCCAGCAATGAAACCCGAGAAGGCGGTTGGCAATTTGTATGCGACATGGCCGAAAAGATTTTAGGCCTTGAAACAAACGCTGCTAAGCAGTTGATCAATGCGCACGCACAAGAAAGCATTGTTGCGTCAACGGCACTCGTCACGGCAATTGAAATGCTTGAGCGTCCAGCCATTTTGGAATCAGGCACTGCGCGACGTATCCGGCTGCTCACCGCCTTTAACGCGACGAAACTTGAAGAAGTTTCGGACGAAGTTGAGCGCCGTCTCGCAGAGGGGTTTACGACATTTAAAATCAAGGTAGGCAAAGATGTCGCCAGCGATCTTAAGATGGTTGCACATGTCCAGACCCGCGTTAACGGGCGAGCCACGCTGCGGATTGATGCCAATCGGGCGTATAGCCGAGAAGACGGGTGCGCATTTGCATCCGCTTTGGACCCGAAAGGTATCGAGTTGTTCGAACAACCGTGCGATTCCGTAGATTGGGATGCGAACGCAGCCGTTGCCGCGGTTTCGCGCGTGCCTCTGATGTTGGATGAGCCGATCTGTGCGTTGCCTGACATAGAGCGCGCTGCGGGCATCAATGGCGTTAACTTATGCAAGTTGAAGCTCAAAAGATTTGGCGGGCTTGCGGCGCTTGAGGCGGCGATCATTGCGGCCAAAAAAGCGGGGCTTGGCGTTGTACTTGGGGATGGCTTAGGGGCCGAAATTAATTCATGGATGGAAGGCTGCGTCGCCGATTCTCTGATCGACAATGCGGGCGAGTATAACGGCTATGTTAAGATTAAGCCCGAACACCGTCTGCTAAAGACGCCGCTTTCATTTGAAGATGGGCATTTAGTCGTGCCAAAGGGATGGTGGCCGGAGATGGATCAGGACAAGTTAGCATTTTATGCTGTCGAAAAAGCGCATGTCGGACGTTAGATTGTTTAAGTAGTGATCCGCAAAAGGGCGCCTTGGTCAGTCAGAAATTATGTAGTTGAGGGAAATCCCGTATAAGGAGATTGTTATGGAAATAAATGCGAGTGGTCGGGCGCTGGGCGCAGAAGTAACGGGGCTCGACTTATCGAAGCCACTTGCTGACGGCGACGAAAAATCGTTACGGGCAGCCTGGGATGAACATTTGGTCTTGTTCTTCCGGGGGCAAGATTTGACAGATATGGAACTCATGGCGTTCAGCAAAACGTTTGGTGAACTGGAAGCGCCAGGGAAAAACCCTTACGGTGATGGCAGCCCATTTATTCCAGAATTTCCACTGATCAATGTGATCTCGAACGTTAAAAGTGACGAGGGAAAACCGATTGGTAATCTGGGGGATGGCGAAGCCGTTTGGCATGCGGATATGACCTACGTCGCAAATCCGCCAAAGGGGGCGATCTTGCACGGATGGGAAGTGCCTGTTGGTCAAGGGGATACCCAGTTTTCAAACTTGATTTTGGCGCTGGAGGAATTGCCAGCGGATTTGCGGAAGGCGATTGAAGGGCGCGAATGCATTCATGACGAGTCGCATAACAGCGCCGGCATGCTGCGTGCGGGTTATGAAGAAATAGAGGATCCTGAAAAGACGCCAGGGCCACACAGACCGTTTATTTTTAGCGATCCAATGACGGGCCGCAAAGCGCTTATGCTGGGACGCCGGCCACACGCTTATGTGCCAGGTCTGCCGCTGAACGAAAGTGAGCAGTTGCTGGATGCCTTGTGGGCACACGCGACGCAAGAAAAGTATGTCTTCACCCATAAATGGCAAAAGGGTGATGTGCTCATGTGGCAAAACCTTTGGGTATTGCATCGTCGCGACTCATTCGACCCGGCAGCGCGGCGAGTTTTACATAGAACGCAAATCAAAGGGGAGGCTGTTTCAGCATGAATGGATAGAAAAAATGTTCCGCATGTGCCCTCTTGCCGAACGATTAAGGTGCCGGTTTGAGTGGCTGAAAGCAAAATAATTCTGTTCGAATGTCTAAGCGATCTTTGAAAAGTTGTGCGTTACGAAAACAACAACGTTGCGTCTCTAATCTAGATGCGCAAAGATTTAGCGTCGTGCGGATCAATCCGACAAGACGTCAAAAGCTAAAAGAAGGGTGTGAAAGCCACTTAAAAAAAACTTGTTCAACTTTTGCCATGTTTGGGAGGCACCTATGATAACGATACCTATGTCTATTTCACGTCTCGTCAGTTCGATTGCACTCGGCGCTGCGGTTTTTGCCGCTCCTGTTTCAGATGCAGTCGCGCAAGAGCCAAAGCTTGATTGTACCGCGCAAGTTGTCATTCACTCCAAGTTTGGCGGTGGCACGGATACCACGGCACGCTTGATGATGGTGCGCACGCGTCGCAATTTGGATACCGATATGCAGGTCGTTGCACAGCGCGGCGGTTCCGGTGCAAAAGCGCAAGAATACGTTCTTAGCAGACCCGCTGATGGTTGCACCATCATGGCGCTGACGCAGACCCACCTGTATACGATTGCGCGTGGCAAGTCGGAGATGAAGATCGATGATATGATCGGTATTGCGCGGGCGATGGATGATCCGACGTTTATTGCAGTCAACGCCAAAGGTAAATACAAAACCATTGAAGATTTAGTCGCAGCTTCGAAGGAAGCGCCATTGAACTGGGGTGTCGCACAGATCGGTGGTACCGAACATATTGGTCTTGCACTGTTTGCAAAAGAAGCTGGCATCAAGTTTAAAGTAGTTCCTTTTGGTTCCGGTGCGCAGATGGTTCAAGCCCTGCTTTCTGGTGCGATCGACGCAACCCTGCCGAACGTCTCCGAAGCTGGCTCTCAGGTTACAGATGGTGCCTTGTTGCCGTTGGCCGTTCTGGCAGAGAAGCGTTTAGCAGATTATCCTGATGTCCCGACCGCGATGGAAAAGGGCATTAATGCGAAAACCTCGACGACCCGTGGTTATGCGGTTCGTGCTGGTACGCCGCAGCCAATCATCGACATGCTGTCAAAGGCGTTGGTTAAGGGTATGCAGCATGAAGTGTTCGCAAACTATTTGAAAAGCGCCGGCTTGCGCGTTGAGGATAGCGTCGCGGGGACGGAAATTTGGGATAAGGCTCTTAAAGAAGAGTACGCCAAAGCTTCGGTTGCATTGGATGAACTTGGCCTGAAATAGGCTTTAATCCACGTTTCTTATTCTCAACTGTGAGATATAAAAATGTCTGAATCGCCACCTTCGGCGAATCAATCGGAGGGCGCGCGCTCAGAAGACGAGGGCGCGCGTCTTTTCCATCCGATTGATACGCTTATTGCAGTTGGTATCTTTATCTTTGTTGGTTGGCTATGGTACGTGAGCAGCCAGTTCGATGCGGTATCCAGCCTTTTTCAGGATAACATTACGCCTGATAAATTTCCCCGTGTGTTGCTCACGACGATCGTCATATTCGCGTTATTTTTGCCGTTTGAGCACATTTTGTTGAAGCGTGATGGTCGCGATATCGACAAGAATCGCAGTCGACCCGTTAAGGGGATTGCTTGGGTAACGATGGCGGCGCTGATCGCTATTGTTGGCGCTGGGTTCTATATCGGAACGTTACTGATGATGTTCGCGATCTGTCTGGTTTTGCCGATTTTGTGGGGCGAACGCCGATTAAAATATATTGTGCCGTTTGCAATCGGCTTCCCGCTTTTCGTTGCTTTTATCTTTCAAATACTCTTGGGCGTCCATTTCGACCCCGGTGTGTTTAACGTATCCTTTAACTAGGAGGCATCCCCCATGGAAGCTATTACGCAGGGCCTTTACCTTCTCGTGGACCCTTTGAATCTTGCACTCATTCTGGGTGGTGTTTTTATTGGCGTCTTAGTGGGTGCTTTGCCGGGCCTTAGCTCGCCTGTTGCAATCGCTTTGCTGATCCCATTTACGATCACCCTTGATCCGGTGCCCGCGATCTCAATGATGGCTGCGCTGTATTGCGCAGGCACGTTTGGTGGGTCGATCACCGCAATTTTGATCAATGCGCCTGGGGCTCCACCCGCTGCGGCGACTGCGCTTGATGGCTATCCAATGGCAAAACGTGGCGAGCCAGGCCGCGCCCTTGGTTTAGCGACCGTAGCCAGTGTTACGGGCGGCGTGTTCAGCTTGATCATCTTTATCTTTGCGGCACCGCTGTTGGCGCAGGTTGCACTTGAATTCCGTCCGCAAGAATATTTTGCGCTCGCTGTTTTTGCACTTTCGATGCTGGCGTCAATTAGTGGACTGTCATCATTGCGGAACTTGATTTCGGGTGCTGTCGGCGTCTTATTGGGGACGATTGGTGTCCACCTGACCACCGGTGTCGAGCGGTTCACCTTCGGTATTCCAGAATTAAGCGAAGGTATTTCCTTCGTGCCCGTGCTGATCGGCTTATTTGCACTTGGTGAAATGTTAGCTCAATCCCAGACCCTCGATAAAACGTTTGAGCGCATTAAGGCGACGGCTACCAAACTACCGTCACTGAAAGAGCTAAATGAACTGAAATACACCATCCTTCGTTCTTCGGGGCTTGGTACGTTCATTGGTATTTTGCCTGCAGAAGGCTCAACGGTTGCTGCGATCATGGGTTATAACGAAGCTAAACGTTGGTCGAAAAAGAAAGACGAGTTCGGTAAAGGTTCGCCAGAAGGCATCGTCGGTCCTGAGGCCGCAAACAATGCTGCTGCCGGTGGCGCAATGGTGCCGACGTTGGCGTTGGGTATCCCAGGGTCAGGTTCTACGGCGCTTATTCTTGCCGCCCTGATTATGCATGGTTTTCGCCCGGGTCCATACTTGATCAACGAAACGCCTGAATTCGTATACGCGATTTTTGGTGCAATGCTGATTGCAAACATTGCGTTTCTACTTATTGGGTTGGTCGGTGCGCGGTTCTTCTCGTTGGTTACGTTTGTGCCGAACCGCTTACTGTGGCCGGCTGTATTTACATTCTCGATGATTGGCTCTTATTCAATCGCGGGTTCGTTGTTTGACGTCAGCGTTATGTTGATTGCTGGTATCGTCGGCTTCTTCATGAACCGCCACGGGTTCGCAGCGGCACCCCTGGTGATGGGACTTATCCTCGGCAAGTTGGTCGAAGAGACTTTTTCGCAATCCATGATTATCTACGACAACAACTTCTTCGGCATCATGGAGAGCCCTGTGGTCTTGGTCTTCTTCGCCTTGACGATAATCAGCTTGTCATCGCCGCTTTGGGGCTTGCTGAGAAAACGCCGCGCAACGAAAAAAGAGAAAGAGGAAAAACAAGCATGACAACGCAACTTGTTGCCATCGCGACCGACGCGGCCAAAAACATTACCCGCTCTACGTCGTCGGCGCTTGCCGACCTTGGTTTCGATCTCGTGGTGCACAGTGGCAGCAATAAAGTAGATACCGAAGAAACGGCAAAGTTGATCCGGGATAATGGATGCATAGCCGAGGTGGTTCTTAGTGATTTTTCGGTGCCGGGTGATATCTATACGGCGTGTGGTGCCTCTGCCGGCGTCAGGTCGGACCATCCGGCGCCCCCGGTTGGACGTATGGAAACACCAGAGGAAGTTGCAGCTGTCATTGCATTGTTGTGTAGGCCAAGGTGCGCTTATCTGACGGGACAGATATATCACGTTAATGGCGGTGAATATTTTCCATGACCAATACACCTGCGATAGCCGAGATTATCAGCGCTTGGGCACATGATTTGCAGGCCAGTGATGTGCCGGATGCTGTACGCAACACGTTACGTCGCGATGTCATCGACTCACTAGGCCTCACCGTTGCGGTTCGAAAGCAAGACTTCGTTATTGGCACGGTGAATGCAGCTGATGGGGACGGTAACTGCACGATTCCTGGTCACGCAGGCGGCTTTGATCCGATGACGGCAATGTTGGTCGCCGGAACATCAATTCACGGTGAAGATTTCGACGACACTTTTGAAGGTCAACCGGTGCATATCGGCGCTGTACTAGTGCCGGCGTTACTGGCGGCTGCTGAACAGCGCAATTTGTCAGGCGAAGATATTTTACGCGGTATGGCGGTTGGGGGCGAGTTTGTTTGCAGGCTGGCCCTTGTGGCACCAACAGCCATGCACAAACAAGGCTTTCACCCGACGGCCATTTGTGGCGCCTTCGGTGCAGCGGTTGGTGTGGCGACAGCCTTGCGCCTAAGTGCTGTCGAGACGGCATCGGCACTTGGTATCGTCGGGAGTATGGCATCAGGCATCATTGAATACCTCGCCGAAGGTACCTGGACCAAGCGGATGCATCCGGGCTGGGCGGCAAGTGCCGGCTGGCGCGCCGTACGTATGGCCGAAAACGGATTTGCCGGCCCGCGCACTGTCTTTGAAGGTTCGCACGGGGTATTTCATGCCTTTGCGAAAGCTGGTATCGATCGTAATTTCTCGCATCTGACGGACGGCTGGGGCTCGCATTGGAATGTGGCTTCGTTGGCATTCAAGCCGTGTGCATGCGGCACCATGGCAATTCCTTTTGTGGATTGTGCTCGCGAGCTTCGAGAGAAAATACCGGATTTGACTTCAATCGTATCGATTAAAGCGAAGGTTGGTGAGGGGACGGTTCATCGCTTGTGGGAACCTCTCGCCGAGAAGCGCAAGCCGACGACGCCATATGGCGCGAAGTTTTCAGTCCCTTATTGCGTTGCAGTGAGCTTCGTGGACGGTGTCGTCGGGCTCGACCAGTTTACCTATGAGCGGATAAAAGACCCTGCAGTTTTGAGTCTGGCGGAAAAAGTGAGCTACGATATCGACCCTGAAAACGAATATCCCGTGAACTATACTGGTGAATTATGTGTGACATTGGCAGACGGTACGACCCTGACCGCGTACCAATCGAATATGCGTGGTGGTAAGCGCACGCCGTTGACTGATGCAGACATCACCGAAAAATTCATGTTGAACACGAAATTCGGCGGTTGGGACACTTCGACCAGTGAGGCTCTTTTTAAATTTGCTGACACCTTGTTTGACGGCGCGGATATGTCCGCTTTAAAGGCGTTCCGCATTTAGATAACGTGAGGGGGGCTGTTAGAGGAATGCGAACTCGTCTCAGTCTGCCAGAAGATAGGCGCCTTATGCAGCGCAAAGTTTCTACTATTCAATGAGTGCAGCTTCGCGTTTTGTTTTGTAATCGTCTCTCGAGATGAGGTGGCGTTGGTGATTAAAGTGGTTCTCGACGGATGAATGGATTGAGGTGAATTTCTGCAAACTTCGAGTTGTTCGAAATCTTTGCATGGCGTGTTCTCTTCGTCGAAATGGCAGGTGAGAATTCTCCGCACGGTTATTCAACCATCGTCCTGTTTCCGGGCGCTGCATATTCCTTCGTCATTACCGGTGACTAGGCGGGTCCGATCACCATGTTCGTTTTTGCTGCGATCGGTTGGGTTATGAAGCGCTATGACTATCCCGTGGCGACCACGGTCATCGGCCTGTTGCTCGGCAACATGGTTGAAAGTGAACTGATCCGGAAGTAGCAATTAAGTGGTGGCCTTGAGCCGTCTTTCTTCTTAACCAAGCCTGTGGCGCTGGTATTCGGTTTGCTCTTAGTGCTGTCACTGCTGCAGCCATCCGTCAAAAAACAAATCGTAAATTACAAGAAAAAACGCGCACTCACCTAACGAAACATTGAGGTTGAAAACACATGTCTGTTCCGACGGATCTCCACTATCTCAGCGCGACTGATCAAGCGAAACTAATTAAATCACGTGATATTTCGCCCGTTGATCTGGTCAAGGAATCGCTCGCGCGTATTGCGGCTTACGACGATACGCTCAAAGCGTGGATCACCGTGGATGAGGATTTGGCCCTGTCACAGGCGCGCAAGGCCGAACAAGAAATCATGGATGGGAACTACCGCGGCCCATTGCACGGCTTGCCTTACGGTGTAAAAGATCAAATCCATGCCCTTGGCTATCCGACCACCCTTGGTAGTCGTGTGTTGCGCGAAGAAGAAATGGTGCCGCCCGCTGACGCGACGGTTATCTCCAATCTTGGCGATGCCGGGGCTATATTGTTGGGTAAGCAAAACCTGCATGAATTCGGCAAAGGTGGCACGTTCGACTTTCCGTATGGCCAGCCTCGTAATCCTTGGAATCCTGCGTACACGCCATCCAGTTCATCCTCTGGTTCCGGGATCGCGCCGGCGGCTGGGCAATGCAGTTTTGCCATCGGCGAAGATACCGGTGGCTCAGTACGCGGGCCGGCCTCCTGTAATGGGATTGTTGGTTTGCGCCCGACCTATGGCCGTGTGAGCCGAACCGGCGGTGTGATGCATGCCTATACCAGCGACACCATCGGCCCGCTGGCCCGTACTGTGCGTGATCTGGCGACGGTTCTGGAGGCGATGTCCGGCTTTGATCCAATCGATCCCTTGTCTGCGGACCGCGCCGTGCCGCCCTTTGCAGAGATGATTAACGGCGGGGTTGCTGGTATGCGGTTGGCCATCGTTAAGGAAATGGTTGCACCTGGCGTTGTCGATCCTGAGGTCAAGGCGGCGTTTGATGCCGCGGTTGCGGTATTGGAAGCGGCAGGGGCGGAAATTCACGAAGTCTCGTTGCCGCTCGCGAAGTGGGCAGTTCCGCTGCAACTTCTGACCGCCGATGCGGACGCTGCATCATGGGTTCTGGAAAATTATTTGCGCGACCGATACGATTTGTTTGATGTCGGCACGCGGACCCGCATGGTTGCGTCCAGTCTGGTTTTTGCCAGCACATACAATCGTGCGATGCGGGCTAGGGTGATTGTCCGCAAGCAAATCTTAGACGCAGTAAACAGCTTTGATGCGCTGATATCGCCAACCAACGTTTCGCCGCCTAAGCCAATCGAGGATATGGCCGAGCGGGTTGATAATAAAGCTGAAGTTGTTTCGCGGTTGATTGAGCGGAGGATCTGTCACTATCCGTTCAGCCTTGCCAACGTGCCGGCATTAACGGTGCCGATGGGCTTCTCAAATGCAGGTCTTCCGGTCGCGCTGCAAATCGCCGGACGTCCGTTCGATGAGGCAACGGTGCTTCGTGTCGGACATGCCTATGAAAGCCTTACATCGTGGCACACCTACAATCCCGAACTTGAGACCACACTGAAAAAAGCCAGCTGACTGGAGCGACATCATGGAAGTATCAAAAGAACAGGTGCGTGTTCTCAGCGAGATGCAGGGACTATGCGTACCGGACGACGAATTAGAACAGGTAGCAACGCGTATGTCGATTTGGTTAACCGCGTTTGAGCAGATCGAGGAAGAGTTGGGCGAGCAGATGAATAAAGTTGACCCGATTCCGCCGGTTTTGCCACACGGTGAAATCGCGTAGCTTTCTTTGGCGATAGGCTATGCGTATGTGTGACCATATGAACGACCTAACCGATTGGTATATATAGCGTGAGCGAACAAATTGTCTTGATTGCAGTTGCTGCTTTCTTCGCGGCGCTGATTAGCGGTTTGGGTGGTTTTGGTGGTGGCTTCATCGTTGTTATTGCGCTGACACCGGTTGTTGGTGCGAAGGCTGTCATCCCGTTGATCGCGGTTTATGCGATTTTCAATAACCTCAGTCGCATGTATATCTATCGAAAGTCCATCGCTTGGAAGCTCGCCATTCAATTTCCACTGGCTTCGTTGCCGGGCGTTTATGTCGGTGCGAAGATTCTCGCGTGGATTCCTGAACGCACATTATTGGGTGTTCTGGCTTAATTTTATTATCGGCAATCCCCCTCAGACGTTATCTGAAGAGCACCAAATTCCAACCTGGTTTAAAAAGCATCGTCGGGCTGGGCCTTGTGTTTGGTGTCGTTAGCGGTGCCGCAGTGGGTTCGGGCATGTTCGTGATCGCTGGTCTCAGCAGCTTTGGGATGTATGGTGCAATGCTGCTTGGAACGGATGCGGCAATCGGCATGGTCAATGGGATATCACGTGCGGTTTCCTATTATTCTTTGGGACTTTTGACGTGGGAACTCTTTGTCGCCGGGCTCATGATGGGTGTTATGACGTTACCGGGCGCGTGGCTGGCCAGCAAAGCGGTCAATGCGATGGGCGAACATTTGCACTCTTGGTTGATAGAACTACTGATTTTCTGTAGCGGCGGTTGGCTACTTTATAAGGCGCTATTCTATTCCGCAGGAGCGAGCTAACAGGCCTTTTGCGTCGTTATAATAATTGGTGGGTTTAGATGCATTGGTTAGATTGTTAATTTAATTGATCAAAATTTCAGCTCATCTTTTCAATTGGGCACTAAGATTGATCGCTTGTCATTGTGGCGCGTTATACCTGACTTCTTAATGTAGGGTCTTGAACAAATCCAGTCCCCGCAACCATCGTTACTTGCACCCCTGAGGTATAACCTCGGGGGTGTTTGTTTTTAGGGTCCATGCCAAGTGAGAGTAGGGCCGTGAGTTCGCCATAAAGTTCAATACTCAGTTTGCCATCCTTGGGTGTCAGACGAACCGCTTCGATCAGAGAACGGATCAGCTCGGCAGCTTCAGAGACTGTGTCGGGAGCGTTCAGGGCTTCAATCAGGTTCTCGACTTTGTGCCGATAGACGTCGGCCAGATTAGGGTGAAGCCGCGGCTTCGGTGCAGGAACATCATCTAGTTTTGCCTTCAACTCGATTTTGCGGTCGTTGAGGGTCATGATCTCGTCTTTGACCGCTTCGCCCGGCACGCCTGACTTAATGGCATCGATTAGCCGGCTGAGATCACGATCCACCTTCTCAATGTCACGGGCCAAGCGATCCCGGTCATAATCCTCGCTTGCGGCCAAGCGGTTCATCTCCTCATGAAACTCGGTGACAAATTCTTTGTATGCATCAGGCTGCATCAATTGGTCTTTGAGACCGGCAAGTACCGTTTCTTCAATAACGTCACGGCGAATTGAAAGCAGGTTGTCACAGGTGCCTTTGTTGCGGGCGGTTGAGCAGCCGTAGTGTTGCTGGCTGATCTTTGAATATCCCCCGCCGCAGACACCGCATTGCAGAAGCCCGGAAAGAAGGTACTTGGGGCGTCGGGCGCGTTCGGACCGAATGCCTTGGTTCTCAGCGACAACGCGTCGGCGGGTACCTTGTTGGCGTTCTTTGACGCGATGCCAAATATCATCTTCGATAATACGGAGATCAGGAACGTCTTCGATGACCCACTCGCTCTCTGGGTTCATGCGGGCCTGGCGTTTGCCGGTATGTGGGTCTTTGATGAAGCGCTGCCGGTTCCAGGTTAAGCGGCCAATGTATAGGTCATTGTTCAATATGCCGGTGCCGCGGCGCCAGTTGCCATGGATGGTCGAAGGGCCCCAAGTGCCGGTCCGCGGCCCGGTAATGCCTTCATCATTTAAGTCATGCGCAATCGCACGTGGTGAGCGACCGCTCGCGAATTCATGAAAGATACGGCGAACGACTGCCGCTTCCTCTTGATTGATGGTGCGGTCACCACGAACAAGGTCACCGTTGCCGTCCAACTTTTTAACAACATTATAGCCATACGCGTTGCCACCACCTGATTTACCCTTACGGACGCGCCCTTCGAGACCACGGCGGGTTTTTGCCGCGAGGTCTTTTAGAAATAAGGCGTTCATAGTGCCTTTGAGGCCAACATGTAGTTCGCTGATGTCGCCCTCAGAGAGCGTAATCAGACGAACGCCAGCAAAGGTCAGTTGTTTGAAAAGGCCTGCGATGTCTTCTTGATCCCGGCTCAAGCGATCCATGGCCTCGGCGATCAGGACATCATACTTACCTGCGCGTGCATCCATGAGCATACGCTGATAGCTGGGCCGAAGCGTGCTGGCACCACTAATGCCGTGATCAGCGTACGTCTCGGTTAACTGCCAGCCCTCGGCGTCTATCCGTTTGCGGCAGATGTGCACCTGGTCGTCGATTGAGGCGTCGCGCTGATTGTCCGTTGAATAACGAGCGTAAATGACGGCGCGGGTCATGACCGAGAGCTCCTGTTTTTAGGATCAAGTTGGCGGCGCATTTTGGCAACAGAAGATCTGATGCGCCGACCGGCGACAATCTGGTTGGCTTGGATGTAGTGATGCTCTGTTGCTCGTGGGTCTGTGTGACCGAGAAGGGGGGCGGCAATACGCACATGCTCAGGGTCTTCCAGGGCAACAAAGGTCGCAGCACAGTCGCGAAACAGATGCGGATTAATGGGCTTGCCGAAAGCGCGCTCGGTCGTGCGGCTAATCGCTGAGTGTAAGGCGCTGTCTCGCATCGGTTTGCCGTATCGGGTGAGCCAAAGTCGATCTGTTGGACCAGCGACCATCAATTTAGGGCGAAGCTCCAAAATGTAATGGTCTAAATAATGCATGAGCACCTCCGCCATCGGGGCTGCATAGGGATGTCCTGTTTTAGTCTCAGCAGCTGAAAATCTGAGTATATAGCCAGAGGACGTTCGGCGAATATGCTGACCGATCTCGATCAGTGCCAAATTGCCCAGCCGGATAGGACAACAACTCAAAAACCCAACGATGAGGGCATCGCGGAAGGCGACCTTTGGATCGCGTAATGGTGGCGCGCTCATGTTTTGGTCCATGTGCTCTATTGCCCAATTTAGGATGCGATCAGCAGGTTGGAGGCGCTCGAGCTTGTTCCGCTTATCGACGGTATTATTCTCGTAGTAACGGACGATCCGGCGCAACCAACCAAAGTCGGTGTCTGGCGAGATCACTTTGATTGCGGAGAGGAGTTCGGCCAGACGACCCCAAATGGTCCATGTTCCCACATCCTGTTCTGTGAGCTGCTCAATATATAAAGTAACGCGGTCGGAGGTTAGGCGGTCATCGGGCGCGATGTCGGTCTCCAATAACCCGCTCGTTATTAAAAATGTAAGCCAGCGGCCATAACCCTTCCGGTGCTTCTCTCGTGTTTGCGGTCGCCAATGAAATCCAGGCCCAACGGTGCCGTCGAGAATATCGCCAGGAGCAAGAGCTCGCTCCCACGCGATACGGTCCCGTTCAGGCCATTCGGCAACACGCAGGCAGCGCCGCTTCGGGTCCTCATGCGGCAGTAAGTCAGCCATCGCTTTTACCCCGCAGTCGTCGTCGTGCTTCGGTGACAGATGCTTGATAATGGCGGACAGCATTTTGCTGCTCGAACTGAGCGTACGACTTCATGGCGGTGCGAAGAGAATCGCCGATCGCATGCCCCAATGTCAGAAAGTCTCCAGGATGGATCATGCAGTGCACCTTGCCAGCAATGCTGCGAAACAAATGCGCATGAATGGTAAGGCCGGTGAACTCATGGATCGTAGATTTAATGAGATCGGAGATAGTATGAGGCGCTTTATGTTCGCCGTTTTGTGCTGGGAACACATAGCTTGATGGGGTGCGCAATAAGGTCGGTCGGTGCTCCGCCATGTAAAAGTCGAACAAACTCACGGCGTCACCATTGAGCTCAAACACGAGAGGCTTGTTGTTTTTGACTTCATGACCGGGGATTGAGAGCAAAATACAGTCAGCTCCCTTTATCCGCATGCGTTTGATATGGCGATCGAGGTGGAGCCGGCACAAGTTGCCAACGCGCATCGGGGCATGGAGCAAAATCTCAATGGCCAGCGCGGCCTGTACCAAAAGGGCTCGGCGATGATCACGGAGGCCAGCTTTTTTTGCTTCGATGAGCAGCTGACCCGGTAGATGTAGCAATCGGGCAAGGTTCTCATCATCGTCCAACTGAGCGAGTCGTTCTTGGTTTTTTGGGCGAAGGCCATCGACCTCAAGATTGAGGCGCTTACAGATGCCTTTTAGCTCGGTGACATGAGCGTCATCGGCCTTCACGTGATACTTGGCAATAGACGTCACTCCCATGGCGAGGCCATGGATAGCCTCTGTCGGCTTGTCGTCAAACCGCCCCATCATGTAGCCAAGAAATGTACCCACCGCGGGCGATAACCCGAAGCCCGCCATGATAAAAACAGACAACAGTGTAAAGTATCGAACCCGTTCATCCGACGTGATGATTTGGGTGAGGACAACCGGTGTCAGCAAATAAAACATCCCCCACCCAACCTCGAGCAAGGCTCCGGCAAGACAGAGCTGCCCCCCATTGCGTCGGCGCTGGCGAACAATAGCAGGGACATCGAAATTAAACTACCAGATAAACCAACGTTCCGCATCCGACCGAAGTAAGATGTGATATGACCCAGATATAAAACGGCGATCAGCGTCGCTGTCATCGTCACCGCCAAGATCTGCCCGACATCCTTTTTGTTAGCGCCGATTCCGGCAAACAGGGGCGGAGATAAAAATGTCAGCCCGTACGCCTACGACTGAAGAAATATGGCGCCGAAATAAAAAACGAAAAATGTCCTGCGTTGCGTCCTGGCCTCTTTAAAAACTGAAACGCCAATATGTGGACGCAAGTTTCCGTCCGAACGAACCGCTTACCCAAGACTGGGGCAGGCCATTCACGATGTCTGCGGTCTGCGGCGTCTCGAACCGATTGAAGGTGGGGCCTGCTTTTCGATGCGGTGGCTGACAGCACAAATTCGCCTTCTACAGCGTGTCATTGAGTGACAAACTATCCCCAACGAAAGCGCGGCTTAACCGGCTTGCAATATCAAACTAGGGTTTCTGCCTTGATCAACGAACAAACAACGGGTGTCTATGTCATCGCCAGTACGCCGTTTCTTGACAACGGTGCGGTCGATTTCAACTCCATTGATCGCCTTGTGGAATTTTATGTCGAAGAGGGCGCGCACGGCCTGACGGTGCTTGGGATCATGGGCGAAGCTCCAAAGCTCACCGAAGACGAAAAAACCGCTGTGCTAGAACGCTACATCAAACGCGTTGCAGGCCGCCTTCCGATCATTGTCGGCGCCAGCAATCCGGGCATCGATAACGTCGTAAACGGTGCCAAATCATTTATGGATGCCGGCGCCGCCGGGGTCATGATTTCCGGTATTGGCGGTTTAAACACCGACGAAAAGGTGCAGCGGTATTTCGATCAAATCTTGGACAAACTGGATGGCGGTGCGCCGGTCTGTTTGCAAGACTATCCGCAAACCACCGGGGCGACGTTCTCTGTCGGCGTCATCAATCAGCTGATCAAAGACCATGCCGGCATCGTCATGGTGAAACATGAAGATGCGCCGGGGCATCAAAAGCTGACGCGCCTTCGCATGGCGCCCGAAACGGACAACGTCCGTCGGGTCAGTCTTTTGGTCGGCAATGGTGGTTTGTATATTCCGCAAGAGCTGGCGCGGGGCGCAGACGGCATCATGACCGGCCTCGCCTTTCCCAACATGCTGGTTGAGGTCTACGAAAAATTTGCTGCCGGTGACTCTGCGGCGGGCGAAGACCTTTACGATCTCTATCTGCCCTTCATCCGTCATGAGCAGCAACTTGGAATCGGCTTGGTTATCCGAAAGGAAGTCTTACGCCGTCGCGGCGTGATCAGCTGCGCCGCGGTGCGTGCGCCCGGGCCAAAATTAAATGATGTCGATATGGCCGAACTGACAGCTTTGATCGACAGGTTGAAAGCAAAGCTCGCGGCTGCCGGCCTGCCCACACCGACAGGGCTTTAGGTGTGGCCTAATTCGACAAACGCGACCTGACGCCCCGATTGTGTTCGTTCGGGCGGGGGCCATGCGATGTAAAGAGCGAACTCACCTTGTCACTCTCAACCCACCCGTCATTTCCGCATAGGCGGGAATCCATGTTGGGTTATAAAAATCGGCCGACCACTGGGCCCCGCCTTCGCGGGGGCGTTCAGATATATAAGACAGCAAAAAAGGCAAACGAGAACGATCAGTCGATATGCGTTCGGCTATCCAGTTTTTTTAGCGCCTTGCTGATCGCTTTGATGTGCGTATCAGATTCCATTTCCTTTTCGATGAAGGATAAAATCATCCGGGTATGGCGCGTCACATTTTCATCCGACCAAATGTAGGGAATGGCTTTTTCAAAGATCGCTGTGACAAATTCGTCAAACTGTAAGGGCGCCGCATACAGCCGCCCGACAGATTCTTTTTTGTCGCCTTCATCTGTTTCGGCGAACGCCAGCATGCCGACTTGCAGCCAGTTTAAACAGGCAATCGCGGAAAAAGGATCGTTTACCCCAGGTGACAATGCCCGGGCGATGATTTCAATGAGTTGATCAGCGATAAATTCAACGTTCTGATTGATTGTCCTGACGTCGCCCGTTGCAACACACGCACTCAACTCTTTTTTTAATGTGTTGTTGCATTCACTGTCTGCGTACACGCACATGATGGTGGAGTGCGTCGTCACAAAAGCACCGGGTCGTTTAACGATCTTGATTAACAACCCGTTGTCGTCGGCAAGTCGCCGTAACGTATGCATGTCGATCGCTTGCACGTAACCTTCGGCGACATATTTAATATCTACCATCTTTTCTGTATCGACGGTCTCAACCCAATTTGGGTCAATGCCTGACGGTGTTTCGCGCTCAGTGTCGAGGTTGGGAAAACGCGCTGAGACCTCGTTCTTCAGAGCATCACCCAATCGCGCGATGATACGCTCGATATTTATCGTTTCCGGCACATGGTGAATAAAATAGATAAAAGAGAACATGCAGATGATCACGAGCCCGACCGATACCGAAATCGATAAATGCGGTACAAATTCGGAAATCGCCTGATTGGATGTCGTGACCTCGCCGCCGCTTTGAACAGCACCTAAAATCAATAGGGCGTAAAGGAAGGGTCCAATAAAAACCCCCAGGCACGTTTGATTGCCGCGGTCGCGCATGAAATTCCCGATTGACCGTGGTCCGAATGCGCCGCTCGCAAACGAGACGGCGACGATTGTGATCGAAAATGAGACACCGGCGATGCCAATGATCGATCCGGCGATGGTCGACAGCAACGCTTGCGCACTGTCCGGTTGGGTTTTGATCAACAAAATAAAATCGAATTCAACACTATCCGCCAAAAGGCGATCGAGCGCCAAGGTCGTGGGTACCATTAGCAGGGAAATCAACAGAATAAGGGCTGGGATAAACCAGTAACTGACCCAAATGTGACGAGCAATTTTCTCGATAAACGCGCGGGTATTGAACAATCACTTGTCCCTTTATGCAATCGATGTCCTGACGAAAGGGACATCTTTAATGGGCTGTATTTAATCCAGCAAGTTAAGGAGCAATTGAGCCACCTAACTGAACCCATGAAAACATTTATCAGCCATTGAACGCGAGACAGCCGAACCTCTGCGATATCCAACGCCGTCAAGCCCGCCGATGGACTCCCGCCCACGCGGGGATGACGGTGGTGATTGCGCAAGATTTGGAACGCTCAGGTCGCAGTCGGGATGCTTGAATTCAGCTTTTCTTGGGCTTTTTCCGCTTCAACGGGGCGGAGCCGGAAAGGCTTAGCTTGCCAGGTTTGCCGCCGGGTTTGCTGCCCGGTTTGCCGTCTGCCTTGCCACGGTTGGGGCTGAACTTTTTGCCCGTCGGTTTTTTATCCGATTTCCCCCAAGGCGATTTACCGTCTTGTGGTTTTCCATCCGGTTTTCTGCCCTCTGGCTTTTTACCGGCAGGTTTTTTCCATTCGGGCTTTTTATCTTCGGACTTTTTCCAGTCGAGCTTTTCGCCATCAGGCGCGATGTCGGGCTCTTGGAAATTCCGTTCCGGCTTGGAATCGCGTCTGCCGCGGGGTTTGTCCGAGGAAAACGATTTTCGCTTCTTGAAATTTCCTTTTTCGGGACCGTCTGAGCGGTCTTCGATCATCGACGGTGGGCCATCAAGGCGCTTCACGTTGATGTTTTCTTCGATCTTTCCGCCAGCGCCGAGGGCTGTAAGGAATTGATCGACGCTGCCTGGGGTCAGTTCAAAATAGCTGATCCGACCTTGGATGCGGATTGCGCCGATGTCGTTTTTGGTGATGTGACCGGCGCGGCACAGCATCGGTAACAGCCAACGGGGTTCGGCGTTTTGGTCGCGTCCGACGGATAGGGAGAACCATACGCTTTCTTTGAAGTCTTCGCGCTGCCGGGCGTGCGGTGCCGCGTCAGAGTCGCCCCTCGAATCAGATTGCGCGACGTCCAACAATTCTTCGGGCGCAGCTTGGCCGGCAAAGTGTTGACGGATGAAGGCGGCGGCGATGTTCTCGACACTGTGGCGCGCCAAGAGTTCTTCGGCGAACGTCTTTTCCAGATCGCTCAACGGCTCGCTCAGCATCGGATCGGACAGCAGGCGTTCGTGATCGCGGATCTGAATGTCTTCGGCTGACGGTGGCTTTGCCCAGGTGGCTTCGATCTTGGCGCTGCTGAGCAGACGCTCGGTCCTGCGCCGCCAGTTGTGCGGCACGATCAGCGTGCACACGCCTTTGCGGCCGGCGCGTCCGGTGCGGCCGCTTCGGTGCAACAGAGTTTCCGGGCTTTTCGGAATGTCAGCGTGGATCACCAATTCCAGGTTCGGCAGGTCGATACCGCGCGCCGCCACGTCGGTGGCGACACAGACGCGGGCTCGGCCATCGCGCATGGCTTGCAGCGCATGGGTACGCTCGTTCTGGCTTAATTCACCGGACAGTGCGACCACCGAGAAGCCGCGGTTGGCCAGCCGGCTGGTCATATGTTTGACGGTGAGCCGCGTGGCACAAAATACCAGGGCATTTTTTGCATCGTAATAGCGCAGCACATTGATGATCGCGTTGTCACGGTCGTTGGGGGCAACGGTCAGTCCGCGGTAGTCAATATCCAAATGCTGGCTTTGCGCGGTCGTCGTCGCGATGCGGACAGCGTTTCGCTGAAAGCGCTTCGCCAACGTTTCGATGGACCGGGGAACGGTCGCCGAGAACATCAGCGTGCGGCGATCCTTTGGCGACGAGTCCAAAATATATTCCAGGTCGTCACGGAACCCGAGGTCGAGCATTTCGTCGGCTTCATCCAGCACCACAGCCTTGAGGGCCTTGGTATTGAAAGAGCCGCGCTCAATATGATCGCGCAGTCGTCCAGGGGTGCCGACCACGATGTGGGCGCCACGCTGCAGCGCCTGGCGTTCGGTGCGCATGTCCATGCCGCCGACGCACGATGCCATCGACACGCCGGTCATTTGGTACAGCCATTCAAACTCGCGCTTCACTTGCAAGGCGAGCTCGCGGGTCGGCGCAACGATCAGGGCGGTGGGGGCTTCGGCATAGGTGAAACGCTCTGCATCCCCCAGCAGTGTTGGTGCGATGGCCATGCCGAATGCAACGGTCTTGCCCGAGCCTGTCTGCGCGGAAACCAGCGTGTCGGCGTCGGTGATTTCAGGGGCCAACATGGCCTGCTGCACCGGCGTCAACTCGGTATAGCCACGTTTGGTCAACGCTTGAGCCAGCGCCGGAAAGACGCCTTCGAATTCTGTCATTGTTCTTCTTTCGGATTGTCGGTTTCGTGCGTCGGGTTGCGGGGTCGTGATCTAGAGGCGCACATCGCCAAGCCCAAAAGCGTGACGGAACAAACCATATTGGACGCTTTGTACGTGCTGTCGGCCCCGGCGTAAAGCGCGAACGCGCGCAGCCGGTCAGTTCAGCTCTGGTACATGGGTTATCCGGGCCGTTCATGGGTGGCTGGAGTGTGCCGATGAGGTGAACGGCCTTGATGGTTATTATGCCACGCCCGATATGGGCATTCATTTGGCACGAGTTGAGTTCTTAAAACTCCAGCTCCTTTCAAGAGTCCTAGTGGCATCATGACGGCGACTGTTAATTTTATGGAATGGATCACCCGTGACAAGGGTTATGCCCGGCGCTTGACCGAATTCGGCCCCGTCAAATTTCCCGACGGCTTTTCGACCATCGGCGATTTCCCGAACCTGACACAAGGGACGGAGAAGGCGGGCTGCTCGGATAGCCGCATTCGCAAGATCATGGGCGAGAATTGGATGCGCATTCTCGAAGATGTTTGGGGCCGCTTGATTTTTCGCGTATCCCGGATGTCAGTCCTGCGGGGGTCTCACTCTAAACCGTATATCTGCGTCTCAGCGCCGTGATCTATCAAAAAATGTTGGAAGACTAGGGGTTCAGGTCGCGGATCAACGGGTGTCTGCAGCTCATATGCCGGCGCACGCTCCAGTACGAGCGCCCGATAATATGCAGAACCAAGAGGATGATGCTGATCCGAATTGGTTTGCGGTTGAGTTGATTTAGAGTGAACCGACGACACACAGAGCCGTTTCTATTCAGGGGGACGGGCTGACCCTTAGAATTGGTGACAAGCAGATCATAACGGTCGAGCGTGCAGATATTTGACGCCTGACCCACAAAATTTTTTTCATGATGAGCAATCGGCTACGCGTCCTACGTCGTACTAAGCAGTGAAAGGTGGCTCAAAATGAAATGACACTCGGATCCGCAACGCTGAAAGAGCTTCTCAAGCGAGAGCATAATGTCGTCGCCTTCTCGCAAAATGGTCTCATCTCCCGGATCGCAGTCGCTGACCACATAGTATCCGCAATTGATAATCCGGACTCCATCAGTGCCGAACCGGTGCTCACCCATTGAGCAGTCCCTTATCGAAGCATTTCAGGAAATGGTTTGGGGCTGACAACGCTTTCAGCAATTACTTTAAAAATAGGAGAAAGAATTGACAGCCCACGGATTCAAGCACGAGATAAATCAAGCAATATTAAAGGCCATTGGCCTGATACTCATATCGCTTTTTGTTTTATTTTCTCACGTCCCATTCGCAACCTTGCTTCATGATACCCCGAATGACCTGTGGGGAACTGCAATTGCCTGGTCGCTTCTCGTAACAAACATTTACGTGGTTGTCTCAGCCTACCTCGTCATGACATGGCTTTCACGAGGCGAGGAAGAGGCTAAGGCAGTGAAGAGGTGGTTTGGTAAGAACCGTTTTGCAAGCCTTTCGCTCTACGCGCTCGTTTGGCTTAGCTGTTTCTTTATTTCCCTGTTTATCGTCTAGAGAGGTTCTTTATGAGGCGAATAGCGCTGGAATAGACTCGCGCGATGCATAGCGGCCGAGGGCGCGTTGTAATTCAGAGCAGAACTAACTTTTGATTGATGACAAGCTGGCGTTATCGTCAATGTACAAACAGTTTATTGAAGATAACGACTTTTCCTATTGTATTGAAACACTTAGGAAAAATATGGCTGGGGCGCTAGGATTCGAACCTAGGAGTGCCGATACCAAAAACCGGTGCGTTAGACCACTTCGCCACGCCCCAACCGTTGTGATGTCGGGTGCATTTGTTTGCACACCCTCGAACACGACCGGGAAAATAGTCTAAGCGGACCGGGGCATCAAGCCCGACGTGACGATTTTTCCAGATCGTTGAAATTAAGTCGTTTGTAGCTGTGCAGCCACGACCCACCAGGTAGGATATGCATGGCGAACGGCGCTTGCGCAGACTTCCGCGTCGGCCAAACTGGCGCACAGCGCAAAGCAGGTGGCGCCACTGCCCGACATCCGCGCCAATCGGGCACCGGGCGCGTTACCGAGAACTTTCAATACGACATCGATTTCCGGCGCAAGCTCAATGGCCGGGGCTTGCAGATCGTTGTGTCGGGTCCGGACAGCGTCGACCAAGGCTGCTATGTCAGCGGTTTTATCGGGCCAGCCGGCGGTCGCTGAAAAGGGTGTGGTGCGGGCTTTGAACACGGCCTGTGTCGAGACTTCAACCCCTGGGTTGACCAGCACCATCGCCGCGTCCGGGAGGGCCGGGATCGGCGCTAAGGTTTCACCGACGCCGGTCATCATCGCAGGGCGTGTGGCCAGACATACCGGCACATCGGCCCCAAGTGACTGGGCAATTTGTCGGCACGTCGGCGCGTTGATGTCGATGTTCCAGAGTTGTGCCAGTGCCCTGAGCGTAGCGGCCGCGTCGGCGGAACCGCCACCGATTCCAGATGCAACCGGCAGGATTTTCGTTAACCGGATGTGCGCACCGATGCCCACGTCGAATGCCTGTTTGAGCGCGACGGCGGCGCATAAAACCAAATTGTCTGCGGGCGGCGGCAACAACTCTGCAAACGGTCCGTCATAGTCGAGGGTCAGCGTGCCATCGGTGGACGATGTCACGGTAATTTTATCGCCGACATCGGCGAATACGACGACGCTTTCCAGTAAATGGTAGCCATCATGCCGCCGGCCCGTGACGTGCAGGGTCAGGTTAACTTTCGCCCGCGCGGACTCGACAATGGGGAAAGGGTCAG
>JAFMCK010000026.1 GCA_017857825.1 Rhodospirillales bacterium | reverse complement strand
CACTTGGGGTGCGAGGGGCATATAAGGCGCCTCAGACGCACCGTTGTCGGCCCTTTTCGTGAGGAAATGGCCGTGCCGTTGCAAGCCTTTGAAGAGAATGAAGGCGGTAACGTGGCGATGCTTCTAGCTGAGCATTTGCTCCCTGTTGAAACCGTGCTGGACGACATCCCGGCACTGGCTTTGACGGAGCAAGAAGCGCACCGGCTCAAACATGGTCAGGCCATACCGGTTCTGCCCGTGGCGCAAAGGTCCCCCCAAGGATTAATTAGCCAAGGGGATGTCGTTCAAGTGACGGCAGCGGGTACTTTGCTGGGGTTGGCGCGCATCGCAGGTGGCGAAATTCGTCCTCTGCGTTTAATGAACCTTTGATTTAGGAGATTGCGATGTCGATTACTGCTGAACGTAAGCAGGAACTGATTAAAGAATTTGCCGTCACAGACGGCGATACCGGTTCCGCAGATGTGCAAGTTGCCGTTCTTACCGAGCGGATCACGAACCTTACCGAGCATCTTAAGACCCACAGCAAGGATTTCCATTCCCGCCGTGGTCTGTTGATGATGGTCGGTCAACGCCGGCGTCTTCTTGATTATTTGCGCAAGAAAGACAGTAAGCGTTACGAAGCCCTGGTGAAACGCCTGGGTCTGCGCCGCTAAGGCGGTAAATTGGGGCAGCACCGAATGAGCGGTTGCTGCCCTTTCGGCGTAAGCCGCTGCATGGTTTTCAGTCACCTGGAAGAATGTTTTCGGCTTCACGCCCACCTGCGGCCAAGGTGGCTGTAGGGCTGCGCCGTGCCATGGAGGCTACGGCGCTGTTGGTACGATGATGAGGAAATACATATGAGTATGTTTAAAGAATTCCGTAAAGAGATTGAGTGGGCAGGCCAGACGCTGGTGCTGGAAACTGGCAAGATCGCACGCCAAGCTGACGGTGCCGTTATGGCGACCCTCGGCGAGAGCAAAGTGCTGTGCACGGTCGTTGGCGAAAAGTCGCCGAAGCCTGGTCTCGATTTCTTCCCGCTTTCGGTTCATTACGTCGAAAAAGCATTTGCTGCCGGTAAAATTCCGGGTGGTTTTTTCAAGCGTGAAGGCCGTCCGAGCGAGCGCGAGACCCTGACGTCCCGCCTGATCGACCGCCCGATCCGCCCGTTGTTTGCGAAGGGCTTCAAAAATGAAACCCAGGTTATCTGTACGGTCGTCTCCCACGACCTAGAAAATGAAACCGATATCTTGGCGATGATCGGCACCTCTGCTGCGCTGACGATTTCCGGCCTACCGTTCATGGGCCCAATCGGTGGTGCGCGCGTTGGCCGCGTCAACGGCGACTTGGTGCTCAATCCGACGCTGGCACAGATGGCTGAAAGCGACCTCGACCTGATCGTCGCCGGAACGCAAGAAGGCGTGTTGATGGTTGAATCGGAAGCCAGCGAGCTTTCCGAGCAGCAGATGCTCGACGCCGTGATGTTCGGTCATCGTGGCTTCCAGCCGGTGATCGATGCGATCATCGATCTTGCTGAAGCCTGTGCAAAAGACCCGATTGATGTGCCGGCTGCACCGGACGGCATCGACGAGATCAAAGCAAAGATCGCGGCTGCCGCTGCGGACGATCTACGTGCCGCGTATGGCATCAAAATCAAGTCGGAACGCCAAGCAAAGCTTTCCGAAGTCAAAAAAGCGGTGGCGGAAAAGCTCGCCGCTGACGACAGCATCAACCAAGACCTGCTGAAAGACATCATGAGCGATGCGCTCAAGAGCCTCGAAAAAGATATCGTGCGTAACGACATCTTGGATACGGGCCTGCGTATCGACGGTCGTGACACCAAGACGGTGCGTGCGATTGCCTCTGAGGTCGGTATTTTACCGCGTGCACACGGCTCCGCTCTGTTCACCCGTGGTGAAACCCAGGCCTTGGTGACGACCACGCTCGGCACCGGTCAGGACGAGCAGATTGTCGACGGTCTTGCCGACAACTACCGTGAACACTTCATGCTGCACTACAACTTTCCACCGTTCTCGGTCGGCGAAGCGGGTCGTTTCGGCTTTACCGGTCGTCGCGAAGTCGGTCACGGCAAGCTGGCATGGCGCGCCATTCATCCGGTAATGCCGTCGAAAGACGAATTCCCTTACACCATGCGTGTGGTTTCCGACGTCACCGAATCCAATGGTTCGTCCTCAATGGCGACCGTTTGCGGGACGTCGTTGGCGATGATGGATGCCGGTGTGCCGTTGCCGCGCCCGGTTGCTGGTATTGCCATGGGCCTGATCAAGGAAGGCGATCGTTACGCGGTGCTTTCCGATATCTTGGGTGACGAAGATCACCTGGGCGACATGGACTTCAAAGTTGCCGGTACGGCAGACGGCATTACGTCGTTGCAGATGGACATTAAAATTACGTCCATCACCGAAGAAATCATGCAGATTGCGCTGGGCCAAGCACAAGAAGGCCGGATGCACATTCTGGGTGAAATGGCTAAAGCGCTGACCAACTCACGAGACTCGGTCAGTCAGAATGCCCCACGTATCACGCAGATGAAAATCAATCCGGAAAAGATTCGCGACATCATCGGCCCAGGCGGCAAGATGATCCGTGAAATCTGCGAAACCACCGGCGCCAAGATCGACGTTGAAGACGATGGCACCGTGCGGATCGCCGCGGTTGACGAAACGGCTGCGAGCAAAGCGGCCGACATGATCCGCAACATCGTTGCTGAGCCTGAAGTCGGGACGATTTATAACGGAAAAGTCGTTAAAGTCGTTGATTTCGGCGCATTTGTGAACTTCCTAGGCCCTCGTGACGGCCTGGTTCACATTTCGGAATTGACCGACGGTCGCGTTGAAAAAGTTACCGACGTGATCAACGAAGGTGATGAAATCAAAGTTAAGCTGATCGGTATCGATGATCGCGGTAAAGTTAAGCTATCGATGCGTGTCGTCGACCAAGAGACCGGCGAAGACATCAGTGATCAAGTTGCCGAGAAAAAGAAGCGCGATTAATTGCTGAATATGCCAGCAATTCTCGCGTTTCGGTGAAGTCAGCTTGGGGCGGCGACTGTTATGGTCGCCGCCCCGCCGTTTCTTTAACGAGCCACGTTCACCCGGATACGGTATTTTTTCGTGCACGGAACGGCGTTTTCGCTTATTGATGCGGTATAAAATTGGCATGGAACGATTAACGTTAAATCGAATTCTTTTGCTTCGGGTCGATAGGTGAGGGACCGTATCTCTTTGTCACAGCAAAACAGTTATACGTACGATGATCTTTTGC
Source organism: Rhodospirillales bacterium (assembly GCA_017857825.1). Lineage (GTDB taxonomy): Bacteria > Pseudomonadota > Alphaproteobacteria > Rhodospirillales > Casp-alpha2 > UBA4479. The sequence goes on along the minus strand of JAFMCK010000026.1, from coordinate 19,683 downwards.
GTTGCGGGCGCGGCGAATTATTTGGCCACGGCAATGCACAATTACCATTGCCGCCGATGCTGATGTTCGATGAAATCACGAATATCAGTGCAGACGGCGGGGCGAACGGAAAGGGCGTGGTTGAAGCCAGCCTTAAAGTGAAGCCGGATCTATGGTTTTTTGATTGCCACTTTCAGGGTGATCCGGTGATGCCGGGCTGCCTTGGGCTTGATGCCTTGTGGCAGATGGTTGGATTTTATCTTGGTTGGACCGGTGCGCCGGGCCGCGGGCGTGCGCTTGGGGTTGGCCAGGTTAAGTTTACCGACCAGGTGACGCCGGACCGCTCGCTCGTTGAATATCGCGTTGATATTAAGCGCGTGATGAGCCGCAAGATCACGCTCGGCATTGCCGACGGCGTGATGATGGTTGATGGCAAGGTCGCGTATGAAGCGTCCGATCTTAAGGTGACGTTGTTCTCGTCAGATGACTGACAGCGACAAATGACGGCAGTGAGGATGATATGAGACGTGTCGTAGTAACAGGGATGGGGATTGTATCGCCCATCGGAAACGATGTCGCGCAGGTCACGGAAAGCTTGCGTGCAGGTCGTTCAGGTATCGTACATTGCGATGAGTACGCCGAGCGGGGGTTCAGATCCCACGTCCATGGCGCCCCGCAGATCGATATGGATGAAATGATCGACCGCAAATTACGGCGCTTCATGGGCGATGGGGCGGCTTACGCTTACGTCGCGATGAAAGAAGCGATTGCGGATTCCGGTTTTGACGACTCCGTCATCACCAGTGATCGCACCGGCTTGGTTATGGGCTCAGGCGGACCATCGACGTCAGCGCAGGTTTTGGCGGCAGATACCGCACGCGAAAAAGGTGCGAAGCGCATCGGCCCCTATGCGGTGCCGAAGACCATGTGTTCCACCGTGTCGGCGAATATTTCAACCGCATTTCATATGCGTGGACTGAGCTATTCAATCTCATCGGCCTGTTCGACCAGTGCGCATTGCATTGGCAATGGCGCCGAGTTGATACAATGGGGCAAGCAAGATGTCGTTTTTGCCGGTGGCGCCGAAGAACTGCATTGGACGTTGACGGTTTTGTTCGATGCGATGGGGGCGCTTTCGTCAAAATTTAACGATCAGCCCATGCGCGCGTCGCGTCCGTTCGATGTGGACCGAGACGGCTTTGTCATCGCAGGCGGTGCCGGCGTCGTTGTCTTGGAAGAACTTGAGCACGCAAAAGCACGTGGCGCGAAGATTTACGGCGAGATTGTCGGCTATGGTGCGACGTCTGACGGCGTCGACATGGTCGCGCCTTCGGGCGAAGGTGCCCGACGCTGCATGCAGATGGCGACCGCAGGCCTCGGCAACACCAAGGTCGATTATATCAACGCGCATGGCACCTCGACGCCCGCCGGTGATATGACGGAGGTGAAGGCGATCCAAGAAGTCTTTAGGGCGCATAGCCCGAAAATCTCGTCAACGAAATCGCTGACCGGCCACTCACAGGGGGCGACGGGTGCACATGAAGCCATTTATTCGTTGATTATGATGAACAATAATTTCATCGCGGCGTCGGCGAACGTCGACAATCTCGACCCCGAAGCTGGCGATGCCAATATTGTGTCGACGCGCATCGATAACGCCGAGTTGAATTGCGTGTTGTCGAACAGTTTTGGTTTCGGTGGCACCAACGCGACGTTGGCCTTCAAGCGGTTTGAGGCATAAAGAGTATGGATGAGCGTAAGCCAGCCGACAGCGCGTCGCGCGCCGCCCTTAAAAGCAATTTAATGGCCGGCAAGCGCGGTCTGATCATGGGCGTCGCGAATGATCGATCGATCGCGTGGGGGATTGCCAATACGCTTACCGCACATGGCGCCGAGCTTGCATTTACCTATCAGAACGAAGCGATGGAACGTCGTGTGCGCCCGCTTGCGGAAAGTATTGATTCTAAGATCATCGTGCCCTGCGACGTTGAAGACGAAGACTCAATCAAGGCCGCAGTGGATGCTTGCTCTGACGCATGGGGCAGTATCGATTTCGTCGTTCACGCGGTCGCATATTCCGACAAGAACGAGCTTAAGGGGCGATTTTTAGATACGTCTCGTGACAACTTTCACCGCACGATGGAAGTATCTTGCTATTCGTTTACCGCATTGGCACGTCACGCTGCCCCAGTGATGAGTAATGGCGGCAGCATGATTGCATTGTCGTTCTTCGGCTCGACGCGTGTTGTGCCGAATTACAATGTGATGGGTGTGGCCAAGGCTGCGCTTGAGGCGAGCGTCCGTTATTTGGCCTCGGACCTCGGCCCGCAGAACATTCGAGTGAACGCGATCTCGGCTGGGCCCATGCGCACGTTGGCCGGTAGTGCGATTGCCGGTGCGCGCCACATCCTGCGCTGGAACGAAAAACACGCGCCATTGCGTCGCAATGTGCAGCTTGATGACATCGGCGGCTCGGCTCTGTATTTGCTGTCCGATTTATCGCTGAGTGTGACCGGTGAAATACATCATGTGGACAGTGGCTACCATATCGTCGGTGTCCCGTTCCCGTTGCCGGACGAACCTGCTTAAGCGCTCTCTTCTCGATGGAAACCTTGATGGGATTGAACTTTCACGTGAAAGTCCTTAAATACGACTCATGAATAACGAAAAACGATATACCCAAGTGATCGAAAAGTTGCGTGCTGTCGGCCTTCGTCCGACGCGCCAAAGAATTGCTTTGGCCGGCCTATTGTTTGACGGCACAGATAAGCACGTCTGCGCTGAAGATTTGCATCGCGACGTCATCAACGCCGATTCGCCGGTATCACTGGCGACCGTTTACAATACCTTGCATCAATTCACCGATGCCGGTTTGTTGCGGGAAATCGTGATTTCCGCCGGACGTTCGTACTTCGATACCAACGTCAGCGATCATCATCATTTCTATTTTGAAACAGATGGTGGCCTCGAAGATATCAACTCTGACGAAGTTGTTGTTACGCAATTGCCAACCCCACCAAAGGGTCAAAAGATCAGCCGCGTCGACGTGGTGGTCCGGGTCAGCGAAGACTAAGTCAAAAACCTTCCTTAGAATTATTCCAAATTATTGACTCTGCCTTGTGATGGCACCATATTGCTATGGTGAACGGGCTATATAGCCATGTGTTTTATCAAAATCTGTATCGAACGATACACGCAAGGAGGATCTCATGTCCCTCAAGGGCAGCAAAACCGAAGAAAATCTGAAAGAAGCATTTTCCGGCGAATCGCAAGCGAACCGTCGCTATCTGTATTTCGCTCAAAAGGCAGACGTCGAAGGCTACAACGATGTGGCTTCCGTGTTTCGCTCGACCGCTGAAGGCGAAACTGGACACGCGCACGGCCACCTCGAGTTCCTCGAGGAAGTTGGCGATCCGGCAACCGGTGAGCCGATTGGCGAAACCTCCGATAACCTGAAAGCCGCCATCGCCGGCGAAACCCACGAGTACACCGACATGTACCCGGGCATGGCAAAAACCGCCCGCGACGAAGGCTTTGACGAAATCGCTGATTGGTTCGAGACCCTGGCAAAGGCTGAAAAGTCTCACGCTGGTCGTTTCCAAAAAGCTCTCGATAGCATGGACTAATTGCTGTCCATGTGACGCGATTATGAAGGGGGGTCATTGGCCCCCCTTCCCATTCGAAGGACATTTCAGAAGTCGCTGCAGGAGACATCCGATGAGTGAAGGCAGTCTTGAAGCCCCGATGCGCCACCCGGTGCCATGGCAAGACCCAGAGTTTTATGATGAAGCGAAGCTCGATGACGAGCTGCGCCGCGTTTTTGATATCTGCCACGGCTGCCGCCGCTGCTTTAACTTGTGTGACAGTTTCCCGAAACTGTTTGATCTGATCGACGAGTCGGAATCCGGGGAACTGGACACTGTCGACAGCAAAGATTTCAAGCCGGTTGTCGACGCCTGCACGCTGTGCGACATGTGCTTTATGACGAAGTGCCCCTATGTGCCACCGCATGAATTCAATTTGGATTTCCCGCATTTGATGCTGCGCTATCGCGCCGTCGAGCAGAAAAAAGGGCAAATTCCGTTCAGCGCAAAACAACTGACCAAGACCGACCGCAATGGCAAACTCGCCAGCAAAGTTTCAGGCCTCGTCAACTGGGCCGGTAAATGCGGGAACAGTGTGACGCGCCCGATCATGGAAAGCGTCGCGGATATTCATCGCGATGCAAAGCTGCCGGAATACTCTTCGCAGCCGTTTGCAGACAAAAAAACTGCACCGACGGTTAACAAAGATGCGCCCGCGTATGGCCGCAAAGCGGTTTTGTATGCGACCTGTTTTGCAAACTACAACAATCCGCACATCGGCGATGCGGCGCGCGCCGTGCTTGCGCAAAACGGCGTCGAGACCGAAGTCGTCTACCCGCGCTGTTGTGGCATGCCGCAGTTGGAGCAGGGCGATATCGCGGCCGTGGCTGAAAGCGCCAAGCAGACGTCCGCCGATCTGATGCCCTGGATTGAAAAAGGCTACGACGTCATCGCCTTGGTGCCATCCTGCGCATTGATGTTGAAATTTGAATGGCCGTTGTTGGTGACCGACGATGAAAACGTCACAAAACTGAGTGCCGCGACGTCCGACATTACCGAATACATCGTCGGTATTGCCAAAAAAGAAGGCTTGGCCGACGGTATCAAGGCCCTTGATGGTGGCGTGACGGTACATATTTCCTGTCACTCGCGGGCTCAGAATATGGGTCAAAAGGCGGCCGAAATGCTGCGTTTAATCCCAGATCTGAAGCTTAATGTGATCGAGCGTTGCTCGGGCCATGGTGGATCTTGGGGGATTATGAAGGAAAACTTCGAGGTCGCCCTTAAAGTCGGGAAACCCGTTGCCCGCAAGGCCGCCGATGCCAACTCAAAATATGTTTTGTCGGAATGTCCGTTGGCGCGGGATCACATTGTTCAGGGTATCGAAAAACTCGATAAGCCCGTCGATAAGATCGACACCATGCAGCATCCGGTTGAACTGTTCGCTCGTGCTTTCGGTGTTTAACGCTATGCAAGCTTTAGGAGACGCCATGATGGCCAAGACCGAAATCACGCGTGATGACATTATTTCGATGGACGAGTACGCGAAGAATCGTAAGGAACGGCGTGCCGCCATCAGTTTGAAAAAACGCGACCGCCGGGTTGCCTGCGGTCCGGACGCGATGTTCTATTTCGAGAACTTCGACACTATGTGGCACCAAGTGCACGAGATGCTGTACATCGAAAAAGGCGGCGATGACCAAATTGATGACGAGCTAAGCGCCTACAACCCGTTGATCCCGAATGGGCGTGAATTGGTGTCGACGCTGATGTTTGAAATCGAAGACGCAGGACGCCGTAGCACATTCCTGGCGGGTCTCGGTGGCGTCGAAGAAACCATCACCATTGAATTCGATGGCGAAGTTATAAAGGGTGTTCCCGAAGAAGACGTTGATCGCACCACGGCGGACGGCAAAGCATCGTCGGTGCAGTTTATTCACTTCCCGTTCACCGATGAACAGGCGGTAAAGTTTAAAACCGAAGGTCAGCGGGTGATGATCGGTATTGCGCATCCGAAATATGGCCACATGGCGATTTTACCGGAAGCGACCCGCGGAGCGTTGGCTGAGGACCTCGCTTAAATTTATCATAGTTTCTCAAAGAAAAAGCCCCGGTTTCGCCGGGGCTTTTTTGTGATTATTCGAAAACTTCGTTGCGATAGACACCCCAGAATTCGACCCGGCGTAACCAGCCTTCAATACCCTTAACGCGAACCTGGCACCATCCTGCTGCGCGGGGGCAAGCGATCAACTCACCAATGGTATTTTCTTCGAGAAGCGCTGTCGCTTTACTGCCGGCATCATCGCGGGCGCGAAGGGTGCGGGTTTTGCCGGTGGTCAGGAAAGTCCGTTTCCCAGACAGCATGCTTTGGTGCATCCAGCCCTGTGTGCCTTGCAAGTCGCGGACGAGCCGCCAGGTGCGATACTCTTTGATGATTTCGACCGGCAGCCCTTCACGCTGAAAAATCCACTCGACGGGATACTGCACGCCGGGGCCGGTGCGCATATTCGCCTCTGGTGCCCGTAAGCTGACATACCGGGGTAATGGAAGGCCGGTTCTTTGGCCAGCCCCTTGCGCCGATGCCGGGCTAGACGTCAAAGGCCAAAGGCCGCCAGGCGCGAGCCCGGCCAGCACGATCACGAAGATAATAGCGAAACAATGTTTCATGGGGTGTTTATCGCTATCCCAGGGCGTCTGGTCAAGTTGCTGGACAACTCCGCGTCGGATTGCTATGGCCACGCGTAACAAAGCGTCCAGGAGGGCCCGGAAATGCAGCGCAAAAAGCCTATTGTCGTCGTCACCCGCAAACTACCCGATGCGATTGAAACGCGCATGATGGAATTGTTCGACGTCCGTCTCAATCTGGACGACAAAGCCATGTCTGCTGCCGATTTGGCCGAAGCCGTTAAAACCGCAGACGTCCTGGTTCCTACGGTGACCGACCATATTGACGGCAAAATTCTGGCGCAAGCCGGTGAAAATCTGCGGCTGATCGCCAACTACGGTGCCGGCGTCGACCATATTGACCTCGCATCGTCGCGCCAGCGCGGCATCACCGTGACCAACACCCCGGATGTCCTGACCGAAGACACTGCCGATATGACAATGGCACTGCTGTTGGCGGTGCCACGCCGATTGACCGAAGGTGAACGCGGCCTCCGGAACGGTGAGTGGGATGGTTGGTCGCCAACGTGGATGCTCGGGCATCGTATTTATGGTAAGCGCCTCGGCATTATCGGTATGGGACGAATTGGTCAAGCGGTTGCCCGACGCGCCAAGGGTTTCGGGCTTTCGATCCATTATCATAATCGGCGCCGTGTCCCCGAAGCGGTTGAAAACGAGCTTGAGGCGACATATTGGGAAAGCCTGGACCAAATGCTGGCACGGATGGATTTCATTTCCGTGAACTGCCCGCACACGCCGGCCACGTACCATCTTTTGTCGGCACGGCGGTTAAAGCTGCTTCGGGAAAATGCCGTGATCATCAATACCGCGCGTGGTGAGATCATTGATGAAAACGCGCTGACGCGTCTGTTGGTGGCGGGTGACATTGCCGGTGCAGGCCTTGACGTCTTTGAACACGAACCCGCCGTGAACCCAAAATTACTGGCGCTCGACAATGTCGTGCTGCTGCCGCATATGGGCTCTGCGACGCATGAAGGTCGTATCGACATGGGCGAAAAAGTGCTGATCAACATCAAGACGTTTGTTGACGGTCATGCGCCGCCGGACCGTGTTCTCGGCGACACGTTCTAACGTCCGGCATCGGTGCCTGCCAGACAATGGCCAAGCCCGACGCCCAGGAAATACCTTATAAAGACCCGCTGACTGCGTTCGCGCCGTTTGTCGATGACCCTGTATCTGCATTTCTCGACAGCGCCGATGGAGCCGGCGGTCGTGGCCGGTATGCTTTCATTGCTGCGGACCCTATCGAAACCATCAAAGTGCCGGCTGGCGGGATTTCGGACACCGACCCGTTTCGTCGTCTCAAAGACATGATGGCGCGCGCGCGCCTTGATCACGACCCTGCGCTGCCGCCGTTTCAAACCGGTCTTTGTGGCGTTCTCGGGTATGAACTCGGGGGTATGTTGGAGCGTTTGCCGCCGGCAAAACCCGGTCCGTCTTTTCCGGCACTCTTTGTCGGTTTGTATGACACAATTGCGGCGTTTGACACGTTTGAGCACCGGGCATGGATAATTTCGAGTGATATTGATCCTGCGCGTCCCTCGGCGCCGCAGCGTCGCCAGCTGATGGCCACCCGCATCGCAGCCGCCCCCAATCTAGCGCCGCCGTCTACATTTCAAGCCGATGATTGGGTGTGGGAAATGGACCGGGATGCCTATATGGCGGCGGTGCAACGCGCCGTCGATTACATATATGCCGGCGATATTTTTCAAGCCAACATCACGACCCGTGCTATGACCAAATTGCCTGCGGGGGTCGATGCGTTCACGATATATCGCCGTTTGCGTTGGGCCAGTCCGGCGCCGTTTGCGGCTTACCTTGGCTGTGGCGCCGGGGCCGCCTTGGTCAGCGCCTCGCCCGAGCGGTTTTTGAAACTCGAGCCGTCGGGTCGGATAACCACCCGTCCCATCAAGGGCACACGCCCACGCGCAGATACGCCGGAACAAGACGCAGCCTATGCGGTTGAGCTTATCGAAAGCACTAAGGACCGTGCTGAAAATTTGATGATTGTCGATTTGTTGCGGAACGATATTTCGCGGGTCGCGTTGATCGGCAGCGTCGGTGTCGATTCGCTGCATGAATTGGAAACCTTTGCACGGGTGCATCATTTGGTCTCGCAAGTACATGGGCGCTTACGCCCGGGCTACGATGCGATTGATTTGTTTGGGGCCACGTTCCCCGGCGGCTCGATTACAGGCGCACCAAAAATACGTGCCATGGAAATTATCCATGAACTTGAACCATCCCGCCGTGGCGCCTATTGCGGCAGTGTGTTTTGGGCCGGTCTTGACGGCACTATGGACTCGAATATCGTCATTCGATCTTTGGTCGTGGATGGTGATACGGTATCGGCGCATGCGGGCGGTGGTATCGTGGCCGATAGCGACCCCGCAGAAGAATACGATGAAATGCGCACCAAGGCGCACCCGTTGCTGGCAAGCCTCTGCGGTGATGTGCGGGACCAAAAGACGTCATGAAAGTTTGGCTGAATGGCGACATTGTCGACGCGTCAGGCGCGCTAAACGCTGATGATCGAGGCGTTTTACTCGGCGACGGCATTTTTGAAACACTCCCGATCATAGACGGCGCACCACTGCGTTGGTCACGTCACTTCGTCCGTTTACGAGATGGGGCGCAAATGCTCGGCATGCCCGTTTCTGATATCTTTAAAAATTTGGAGGCTGCGATCTGTGATCTTGCTGTGGTGCAAGGGGTAAGCGAAGGGTCAGCCCGCGTCACCTTACTGCGTGGTCCCGGACCTCGGGGCGTGTTGCCCCCGCAACAAATCACACCGACATTGATCGTCGCTGTGCATGCCGGCGTGGTCGGCAACCCGGATCCGATGCGCGTGATCGTGGCCCAATCGACACGGCGCAATGCACGTTCGCCGTTGAGTCGGATCAAAAGCACGAACTACTTGGATGCGATCATGGCACGCCAAGAAGCAAATATGGCGGGTTGCGATGATGCGGTGATGCTCAACACATCCGATGCCGTTGCCGAGGCGACGAGCGCGAATATTTTTTGCGTCATCGACGGTGAGATCATCACGCCCCCGCCCAGCGACGGCGCGTTGCCGGGAATCATGCGGGCCTGCATTATGGAAACGGAAGCGGTTGTTGAGCGCACGCTCGGTGTTGATGATCTCTATCGGGCCGACGAAATCTTTCTCACATCCAGTCTCAGTGTGCGCCCGGTGATTGAGATCGATGGTCGCGCAGTGGGTGCAAAATGTGCAGGCCCGGTCACGGCGCGTTTGGCAGATCTGCCGCGCCGGGCCACATGACTTCAGCTTATGCCGGCAAGCGCACGATCTAAGTCTTCGATCAAATCATCTGCGTCTTCTAAGCCGACCGATAACCGGACCATGCCGTTGGTAATGCCAAGGGCTGCGCGTTCTTCGTCGCTAAGACGTTGGTGCGTGGTCGTCGACGGGTGCGTGATCAGACTTTTCGTATCGCCCAAGTTGTTGGAAATATCGATCAACGACAGCCCGTTCAGCATCGCGAACGCACCGGATTTTTCACCGGCGACCTGGAACGCCACCAAGGTCGAACCTTCGCCGCTCATTTGGCTGAGCGCCAATTCATGCTGTGGGTGATTTTTTAGGCCAGGGTAAAGCGTGCGCTCGACCTTTGGGTGCGAGTCGAGAAACGTCGCGACCTTGAGCGCATTTTCGCAGTGCTGTTTGACGCGGATCGATAGTGTCTCAAGACCCTTTAGCAAAAGCCATGCATTGAACGGCGAAAGCGCCGGCCCGGTATGGCGCATCCACGGTGTCAGGTGGTCTTCGACGAAGGTTTGGTCATCGGTTAAAATCGCCCCACCTAGGGAGCGACCCTGGCCATCAATGTGCTTCGTCGCTGAATAGATCACGATGTCCGCACCCAATTCGAGCGGGCGCTGCAGACAAGGCGTCGCGAAAACATTGTCGACAACGACTTTGGCGCCGGCGGCGTGGGCCAGCGCCGATACCTTTGCGATATCGATAATATCTAAGGTTGGATTCGACGGTGTTTCCATAAACACAACGTTTGCCGGGGTCGACAATGCTGCTTCCCATGCGGCCAAGTCCGTGCCGTCGACCAGTTCCGTTTGTATGCCGAATTTCGGTAATTGATCGGCGATAATGTACAGGCAAGATCCGAACAAGGCGCGCGAGGCGACGACGCGATCGCCGGCTTTTAGCTGAGATGCCAAGGCCGCAAATACGGCCGACATGCCGCTCGCAGTCGCCATGCAATACGTGCTGCCTTCCAAAAGCGCCAAGCGCTGTTCAAACATGGAAAGCGTTGGGTTGGCGTAGCGGGAATAAATATAGCGCGATTTGTCGCCTTTGAAGGCCTGCTCGGCCTCTTCAGCGTTATGATATACGTAGCCGGATGTCATGAAGATTGCTTCCGACGTTTCGTCGAAAGCGGAGCGTTGCGTGCCGCCGCGCACAAGGCGCGTTGCGGTCCGCCAGGTCGATGCTGGGGATGTTTTTTCGGTCATTCGAGCCTCCTAAACTCGGGGCCCCGGCGTATAAAAAAACCCTGGTATCCGCACCAGGGTCCTCAGACAAGCCGAGACCTTTTAGCGGGTTGATTTAACGTGGCCGCAAGCCGGTCGGACAAATCACCACGTAGCCAGACGTATATATGAGACCGATGTCGGCGTGACAAGGATTTTGCATTGGATGTGCCGCCGACGGTGGACTGCGCTGTCCCTCGAAATCAGGCGTCCGGTGTCATGAAGGCCTGCCAGTCGTCGTTTCGCATTTCTGCGGCGAGATCATCGCGCTCCAACCAGATTAAGGCATCATCAAGCGAGGAGAACGACTCGACGATGATCGGAAGCGGCATGCCGCTGCTTAAGGTGGCGCCATAAAGCTTGATCATCATTTGATGCATCTCCGAGTCCAATACGGCGGCGAGGCGGTAAAGGGCGCCGCCTGGACCATCCGGGAGTTTGCCCTTGTAATAAGCTGCGGCCATTTTTTCCTTGATCTTGATGATGTCCTCGAAGGCGAAATGCGATAGGTCCAAAGATTTATGCAAAATACCTAAGCGGTCGAAATTCGATTTGAACTCGGGGTTGCCGGAGAGTTCTTCAATTCCGCGTAGGTACTCTGAGGGTGTCAGCATCCCGCTGAATACGCCGAAAAGAAGATTTTGATTGGGCAAAACTCTGTATTTGATCGGCATAACGTCGCACTTTCTCAGAAATTATCCTTCGGCGACTGCCCTAATTAAATAGGGATCAGTCGTCGGCATCCTGAGACGGTTTCATTACTGACTCACGGGCTTTCCGGACGCCCCACCAGACCAAGGCAATGACAGGCAGCAACGTTGCCATCAAGATCTCATCCACGCCGAATTTTGTAACACCTAGGCCCGACAGACCTTTAACGATATAGGCGATCAACCCGAGCAGGTAATAGCTGACGGCGACGACAGACAAGCCTTCAACGGTCTGTTGCAGTCGGAGTTGTAGTTTAGCGCGTCGGTCCATGGATTCCAATAAGTCGCGGTTTTGTGCTTCCAAGGCGACGTCGACGCGGGTGCGCAACAAATCGCTGGCGCGGGCGACACGACGGCTTAGCGTCTCAATGCGAAGCGTCAAGTTGTCGCGGGTTTCCATCGCCGGCGCGAACCGGGCCATCATGTAATCCGTGAGCGGCTGCATCCCCAATATACGTGAAAGCCTTAAAGCATCGGCACGTTGGTAGACCAACTCCTGATACGCCCTGGATGCGCTGAACCGATAATTCAGCGATGCGGATATCCGTTCGGTTTCTGCAGCAACCCGCGACAGCTGTTGTAAAAGCTGCTGTTCGTCATCGGTGCCGTCGCTAAATGCGAGTGTTTGCAAAATGTCGCTGAGCTGTTGCTCAAGGTTGGCGATCTCAGGGCGCGCCTTGCGCGCGGGTGGCAACGCCAACATAGCCATCATGCGATAGGTGTCCATTTCGCAAATTCGCTTCACCAAGCGGCCGAGCGACCCTCGGCTCAGTTTGCAGTCGCGTACCAAAAACCTGAGGTGTCCATCGCTGTGGGTCTGAAAATCCGAATACATCACGGCGCGCTCGTCGACGACCTCGCCACCGACGATCGAATTGTTATCAAATAACCCGCTAAGGGCGGCCCCTTCCCGGGCCGGCGCGTCATCGGATTCGATGGCGATATGCAGCGCCGTCAACACTTGTCCCGGCAGATTATCGAGCCAATCTGATGGCACTTCGTTGATCGGTGTATTTTTAAACGGCTGCTCGAAAGGGCCTTCTTTGATCAGTGTATAGGCGGAAAATTCTGTGTGACGTTCCCACTTTAAGCGAAACGGCCCAAAATCCGCGTCGAACTGAGACGATGACTCTGAAGGCGCCGAAACCTTGAACGCCTGACATAATTTTTCAAGGTGTTCACGGTCCGCATCTGCATTTGCCTCTCCGGTGACGACGGCGATGTGCGATACTTGCGCCGGACTCGTAACTTCGGCATGCGGGCGCGCATTCATCTCGGCGGTTAAGACGGCGCGGAGCGGGTGTTCGGTAAAGGACATTTTCGCGGGTTTCTCCTGGTCATGACCTCGTCACGGGCGCATCACATACCTATATACGCATGAGATACGTTTTCGTATTGTTTTTATAGACTTTATGCAAAGGCTGAAGCACGCCATGACCGATCTTGCTGCCACCGACGATCTATTTTTCACCAATACCGCGCTGTCCCTCGACAAAGCGCAGTCGATGGTCGATGACGCGTTGCATGGAAGCGACGATGGTGAGTTGTTCCTAGAATACCGCCAAGCCGAAAGTATCATGTTTGATGATGGCCGTGTCAAAAGTGCCAGCTTTGACACGGCGCAGGGCTTTGGTTTGCGTGCGGTTTCGGGCGAGGCCACGGGGTATGCGCATGCGTCTGAAATGTCTGAGGACGCCCTGGCCCGGGCTTCACAGACTGTGCGCGCGGTGATTCGCGGCAACGGTGGCGCTGAAGCGGTGCCGTTGAAGCCCACAAACCGCTCATTGTACGGGGACCACAACCCGCTCTCGTTGGTGCCATTCGAAGATAAAGTCGGTTTGCTGGCGGAAATGGATGCCTATGCGCGCAGCCTTGATCCCGATGTTAAGCAAGTGACCGCATCGGTATTGGGTTCTTGGCAGGCGGTGCAAATTGTCCGCGCAGGTGGTGAACGTGTGGCGGATATACGCCCATTGGTGCGCTTGAACGTACAAGTCGTTCTGGAAAAAGACGGCCGTATGGAAATGGGCTCGCACGGGATCGGTGGGCGCATTACGTTTGAAACGTATTTGCAGCCCGAAACCTGGAAGCCTGCGGTCGACGAAGCGTTACGCCAAGCCCGCGTCAACATGCAGGCCGACCCAGCCCCTGCCGGTGAAATGGTCGTCGTTCTCGGTCCTGGTTGGCCTGGTATTTTGCTGCACGAGGCGATTGGTCATGGTCTCGAAGGTGATTTTAATCGCAAGAAAACATCTGCGTTCGCCGGTTTGCGTGGCGAGGCTGTGGCCGCGCCCGGCGTAACCGTGGTGGATGACGGCACCCTTGATGATCGACGCGGCTCGTTGACCATTGACGACGAGGGCACGCCAAGCGAATACACCACGTTGATCGAAGACGGTAAGCTGACCGGTTATATGCAAGACCGGATGAACGCGCGGCTGATGGGCGAAAAGTCTACCGGCAACGGCCGTCGTCAGTCCTATGCGCATATGCCGATGCCGCGTATGACCAACACCTATATGTTGGCGGGCGATAAAGACCCGGGCGAGATTATTGCGTCCGTCGACAAAGGTCTTTATGCGACATCGTTCGGCGGCGGCCAGGTCGATATCACCAACGGCAAGTTCGTTTTCACCTGCACTGAAGCCTATAAAATTGAAAACGGCAAAGCGACGACGCCGGTTAAAGGCGCAACGTTGATCGGCTCGGGGCCAGATGTGCTGACCAAAGTGTCGATGATTGGCAACGATTTGCAGCTTGATCCGGGTATCGGCACATGTGGCAAAAACGGCCAAGGCGTGCCGGTTGGTGTCGGTCAACCGACGTTACGGATCGATGGCCTTACTGTTGGCGGCACTGCGGTCGGATAATCTGCCTGCAGCCGGCCGAAAGCATTATTCTACTTCACCGCTAAAAAGCGCTTGACGTTCGCATAAGTTTCGATTAAGGTTACGTCAAGTCTCGGGGAGAAGTGCGTCTTCTTTCCGAGACTTTTGCGTTCTGGACCCGTTTTCGAACGTCCCCAATTTATAATTCCCGCGCCGCCCGCTCGTTGAGCCGGCGGCTTTTTTTGTGCCGAAATTTCTGCGGCACGCCCCAGCGAAAGGAGATCCCGTCATGGGTGGATTATTCTCGTCTCCGTCCACGCCACCGGCACCTGAGCCACCAAAGAAAGTTGATCCTGCCGAAGAGGAACGCAAGCGACGTCTCGAAAATATTGAGCGTCGGCGTCGTGGTCGTGTCGGCACGATTGAAACCTCGGCCCGCGGCGTCCTAGAGCCGAAGCAAAATCCAGCGCCCGACGACTCCCTCAAAGAAAAGCTCGGAGATTAGTGATGAAACGTGACCACGGAAAAACCGACCTTGCGCCGGACAAGCTCATCGAGCGGTATCGTCGCGCCAAGGCACGCCGCAGCCAATGGGAAGGGCATTGGCGCGAATGTCGACATCGCGCACCCCCCTTCCAGGGAAATCGCATCCTACTTTCGAATGGTTGCCCGACGAAATGGGGTTTGGTTTTGGCTGAGGTTCGCGCGCATACCCTCGCCCCACACACATGCAGGGGAGAGGGTAATGCAAGTTTACTCGGCCGCTTCGCGTTTCCCGGAAAGGTGATGCAGAATTTCGGCGGCAGCCGTGGGAATGTTGGTGCCGGGCCCATAAATCGCGGCGACGCCTTTGTCGTACAGGAACTGATAATCCTGTTGCGGGATCACGCCACCGCACACCACCATAATATCATCAGCGCCTTGCGCTTTGAGCGCGTCGATCAATGCCGGCACCAATGTTTTGTGGCCGGCGGCTTGGCTCGAAATCCCGATCACGTGGACGTCGTTTTCAATCGCTTCCAAGGCCGCTTCTTCGGGTGTTTGGAATAGCGGTCCGACGTCGACGTCAAAGCCGATGTCGGCAAAGGCGGTGGCGATAATCTTGGCGCCCCGATCATGACCGTCCTGGCCCATTTTGACGACCAGCATGCGCGGGCGACGGCCCTCAGTTTCGGCGAAAGCGGCGACGTCGTCGCGAATTTTCTTGAACGCATCATCGCCGTCATAGGCGGCACCGTACACACCTGAAATCGATTTCACTTCGGCGCGATACCGGGTGAACTCGCTTTCCAGTGCATCTGAAATTTCACCCACCGTGGCGCGGGCGCGGCTTGCGTCGACGGCGAGTGCCAGCAGGTTGCCTTTGCCGGATTGCGCGGCCTCGGTCAGGGCGGCCAATGCCGCATCGCAGGCGGTCTGGTCGCGAGTGTCGCGGGTCTTATTCAGGCGTGCGATCTGGCCTTCGCGGACCTTGTCATTGTCGATATCGAGCACGTCGATCTCGTCTTCGACGTCACGTTTGTATTTGTTGACGCCGACAACAACTTCTTCGCCGCGGTCCACGCGCGCCTGCTTGCGCGCCGCGGCTTCTTCGATCCGAAGCTTCGGTAGGCCGGCGGCGACGGCTTTGGTCATGCCGCCTATTTCCTCTACTTCGGCGATCAGTTTTTTTGCTTCGGCGACCATCGATGCGGTCAGACTTTCGATGTAATAGCTGCCCCCCATGGGATCGATCACGGCCGGGATGCCGGTTTCCTCGGCGATGATCAGCTGCGTGTTGCGTGCGATCCGAGCCGAGGTGCGGGTCGGCAGGCCGATGGCTTCGTCCATTGCGTTTGTGTGCAATGACTGTGTGCCGCCCATGACGGCAGCCATCGCCTCGATGGTGGTACGTACCACATTGTTGTAGGGGTCTTTTTCGGTCAACGAAACGCCGGACGTTTGGCAGTGCGTCCGCAGCATGCTTGAGCGCGGATCGGTCGGCTTGAATTCCTGCATCAATTCCGCCCACAGTACACGGGCGGCGCGCAGCTTTGCGACTTCCATAAAAAAGTTCATGCCGATACAAAAGAAAAACGACAAACGTGGCGCGAACTTATCAACATCCAGCCCGTTGGCCACGGCGGCACGTACATACTGGACGCCATCGGCGAGGGTGTAGGCAAGTTCCTGCACGCAGGTCGCGCCGGCTTCTTGCATGTGATAACCCGAAATCGAGATCGAGTTGAAACGCGGCATATGTTCAGCTGTATACGCGATGATGTCGGCCACAATCCGCATCGAAGGTTCTGGCGGATATATATATGTGTTGCGCACCATGAACTCTTTAAGGATATCGTTCTGGATGGTCCCGGACAATTTGTCGGCGCTGACCCCTTGTTCTTCGGCGGCGACGATGTAGCCCGCCAGCACCGGCAATACCGCGCCGTTCATGGTCATCGATACGGACATTTCGTCTAATGGAATGCCGTCGAACAACAACTTCATATCTTCGACGCTGTCGATGGCGACGCCGGCTTTACCGACGTCACCGACGACACGTGGGTGATCGGAATCGTAGCCTCGGTGAGTCGCCAAGTCGAATGCGACCGACAGGCCCTTTTGACCGGCGGCAAGGTTTTCCCGGTAAAACTTGTTCGATTCTTCAGCGGTCGAAAACCCCGCGTATTGGCGGATCGTCCAAGGCCGGTTTGCATACATGGTGGCGCGCGGCCCCCGCAGGAACGGTGCGAAGCCTGGTAGCGTTTCAATATGCTCAAGACCTTCAAGATCAGCGGCAGTGTATAGCGGTTTGACGGCGATGCCTTCCGGCGTCTGCCAGGTCAGCGCGTCGACGCTTTTGCCCTTAAGGTCTTTTTCGGCGGCGGCGCGCCAATCGTCTAAGCCGGGCTTTTTGTCGACCATGTTGATGTCCCTCCGATCTCACGCTGTAGGTCCAGGCAGTATATCCGTGTGAGCCCCGCCCCGCCAACATCTTGCAGGTGCGAGGATGAAAATGGCTTTTTTTATGTCAACCACTAAATATTGTATAGTTATCCACATCTCGCGATTGCGCCCGGGAAAAAAACAAAATATGGTGTGTTTTAAGGGAGTGTTAGACGTATCGTCTGACATAATCAGGGCAATTTTAGTGCCGCTCATGGCACACTGAGGAGAACGCTATGTCTTTCGAGTGGACACCCGAACACATCAAATCGTTGATCGCGCTTTGGAACGAGGGACTGACGACCAGCGAAATCGGCAATCGCCTTGGGATTACCAAAAACGCCGTGGTCGGCAAAGTGCACCGTTTGGGTCTGCCGAAGCGTGGCTCTCCGATCAAACCAAAGCCCGAGAAAAAGACCAATGTCGTCTCGATGGCGCAGCTTCGTCCAGGCATGTGCGTATGGCCGATCGGTGATCCGGCCACGGATAATTTCCACTTCTGTGGCGACAATGCCGCCGAAGGGCGTCCGTACTGTGAAACCCACTGTGCACGCGCCTACGTTAAACCGTCCCGCGATGATCGCCAGCGCCGCGCCGCCAACGGTTAAACATCTGCGGCAATCCTTGACCGGCGGGCGATAATCGCCTTATGGTCCGGGCATGGAACATATCTTTTCGATAGTTGATTTCGGTCGAATTACAGACCCGGTGACCTTCTGAGGTCGCCGGGAAGCGCGTTTGCGCATTCACCGTTTTAAGCTATCGAAGGACAAGATCATGACTTCCCCATTGGGCGATACCGGACACGCCCCTCATTCATCGCAACGAACCGAGTCACAACCTGCGTTATTTACGGCGTGCTTTTCCGTGGTCGCAGCCACCGATCCGCACACGCTGAGCCGGGTGTTGGAGCCGTTCACTAAGCGCGCCATCACGCCAAGCTATGTGCATGCAGAGCGCGCCGGCGCCAACGGCGAGTTGATGCATATTGATTTGCAGCTGGCCGACACCGATGCGGATACCGCGTGGCGGCTTGCCAACGACTTGCGTGGTCAATGGCTTGTTGAAAAAGTACTCACATCGGAAAAGGCGGCTGCAGATATTCCCTCATGAGTCTGCGTGATCGGATCCGAGCGTGTGCCGCATTTACCCCGGAACGATACCAGCCGTTTCGAGTGGACGGGCGTGCTGTTGGGCAAGTGGCCCACGGTGTTGCCGCGCACTTGGCGACTTTCTCCGACGTATTTATCGCAAATGAAAAGGCGCTCAGCCTGCATCCGCGATTGGTGACGCCGGACACGCGCACCCGCGCGGTGGAAGAAATTCTGCTTCAGCTGCGTGACGACGGTCGGATCAAAGGTTGGCGCAACGAACATTATCCAGTCTCGGAAAGCTTTTATGCGCCACCGCTGCTGACCATTGAACGCGCCGCCGTGCCGTTATTGGGGACCATGGGCTATGGTGTGCATTTGAACGGCGTCGTCGTCAAAGACGGTCGGATGCACATGTGGGTCGGCAAACGCTCGATGCAAAAGCCGACCGGACCTGGCAAGCTTGATCAAGTTGTGGCGGGTGGTCTGCCGGTGGGAGTGTCGGTGCGCGACAACCTGATCAAGGAGTGCGCCGAAGAAGCGGGAATGTCGGCTGAACTCGCTGAACGCGCGGTGCCCGTCGGGACGATCTCATATCTGACTGAACGCCCCGAAGGCGTGCGCCACGACGTGTTGTTCAACTATGACATCGTGCTGCCAGAGGACTTTGTGCCGGTGCCGACCGACGGCGAGGTCGATGCTTTTTATTTATGGCCTATTGAAGACGTCTTGAACCGTATCCGCGACGGCGACGACTTTAAGTTCAACGCAGCGCTCGTGATTATTGATTTCGCGGTTCGTCACGGCGTCCTGACCCCCGATGATCCGGCATATATCGACGTGACTGAAGCGCTCCGTTTGGGGCGCGCTGGGGCTTATCCCGTTCGCTGATCGCCTTTACATACTTTTTGCGCCCCGGCTTGGGCATTGTTAAAGTGCCATAATGGACACTTTACCTCGACACATGGATCTTTATCCGAAGATCGAACCGTATGATCGTGGCACGCTCGACGTCGGCGATGGTCACCGACTCTATTATGAGCAGTCGGGTAATCCGCACGGTACGCCCGTGGTGTTTTTTCATGGCGGCCCCGGGGCCGGATCGAACCCTGCGCACCGTCGTTTTTTTGACCCAGCATTCTATCGGATTGTTGTATTTGATCAGCGCGGCTCTGGGCGCTCTAGACCGTTCGCGTCTGTTGTCGCGAATACCACCGATCATTTGGTCGGCGACATCGAAGCGTTGCGCACACATTTAGATATCGAAAAATGGATGGTGTTCGGCGGCTCCTGGGGGTCGACCCTGGCATTGATTTATGCGATCCGCCACACCTCGTACTGCTTGGGCTTGGTCTTGCGCGGGATTTTT
>JAFMCK010000253.1 GCA_017857825.1 Rhodospirillales bacterium | reverse complement strand
TTCAGCGCATCGCCTTGATAGGTGAATGCAAGCTCTGCACCTTGATCCGCCGCCGCCTTGGCAATGCCCCAAGCGATCGACCGATCATTCGCGACGCCCATCACAAGACCGCGCTTGCCTTGCATTAGTGGTGCTGGTTGCCCCATGTTCTTGATTCCTCGTCTTGTCTCGTCCGCTCAAAGGCTGCGGACATTTTATGTGATGGTGATGCTCACGCAGTCGACCTATTACGTTGATGCTACACACATTCGCCCCGGGGGGCCATGGCGCACCTGAATATGTTTAACCAAAGTTGCTTTGCCATATAATACCAGCGCGAAGGCGTCAATCTGCAGAGGAAAGCGTATGCCCGGGTCTATGCCCAATAACGACCCCGATATCACGGTGACAGACGCCTTCGATGACGAAGCGGATGCGCCTGTGCCGAACAGCGAAGAAGCTGAATATCGGGCCGGATACAGCGTTATTTTGGAGCAAGTCGGACCATTTTTGGCCTACATCGCGAACCGCTTCGGCGAAGACCGCTGCCTGCGCATGTCTGCCGGTCTAAGCTATACATCCCTGCTCGCGATCGTGCCTTTGACCGCCATCGCATTTTCGATGTTGGCGGCTTTCCCGGTGTTTTCAGGGGTTCGCGAGACGTTTCAGGACATGTTGTTCTCGAATCTTCTGCCACAAACCGCCGATGCTTCTCGGGAATATTTTAACAAATTCGTGCAAAATACGACGACGCTCAGCGCTGTCGGCATCGTCGCTTTGGCGGCGACCGCCGTGTTGCTGCTGGGCACCATCGAAGCCGACATGAATGCAATCTTTCGGGTCAGCCGCCCAAGGCCACTTGCGCCACGTCTGCTGGTCTTTTGGGCGCTGCTGACGTTAGGCCCGCTTTTGTTGGGCGCGAGTTTCTCGCTCACCACCTATATCTTTGCCGCAACGCGCTGGATGGGCCTGGATTCGTCCGGTGGCTTGTTCGCGCTGCTCGGCACCATTTTGCCGACATTGATGATCGTTCTGTTGCTGGCGGTGTTTTACATCATCATCCCAAACCGACCGGTCAGTTTCAGCGCCGGCTTGATCGGCGGCCTGATCGCCGGGATCGCTTTTACCGTGCTGCGGAAGCTGTTCGGCTGGTACGTCATCAGCTTTCCGACCTACCAAAACATCTATGGCGCGATGTCTGTGATCCCTATATTCCTAGTGTGGATGTATCTATCATGGCTGATCGTGCTCGTCGGCGCGATCATCACTGCCAGCATCAGCGAATGGCAATCCGCCGGCGGCAAACCGATGTCGCTGAAGGTCGCCGCCGGCATGCGGCTGGTGGTCGCGGTGCAAATTCTTGCCGTTCTCCACGATACATCGACCAGCGACGGCGGCGCGGTCCATCGAAGTCGCATTCTGCGCGCCACCGGCGGCGGCGGCGAAGTGGTCGACAGGATTTTAAATACGCTTCGAAATGCGCGCTATGTTGAACGCACCGCTGCCAACCGGTGGATTTTGGCACGCGATCCCGACACCCTTACCCTTTATGATCTGTACCAAGTTCTTGGGCTTGGTTTCGGTGAACGCGAGATTCCGCACGGCGACGAGCCTTGGCGTCGACGGCTTTCGGATCGAATAGATAACTTAAAAACAGTAAATCAAGAGACACTGTCGACGCCGCTGCGCGAAATCTTGGATGATACGCCGACCACGTGAACATCAAGAACCCGGATCGTCTCTAGCAATCATCCCGACGTGTGCGCATAAACGCCGCCAAGTCGGGGTCCGGGTCTTTCGGTAACGTAATCACCAGCGAAACGTAGTGATCCCCCCGCTCCGCGCCCTTGCGACCACCTGCGGCGAGCCCACGGCCTTTCAGCCGCAGACGCGTGCCGGTGTTTGAATTCGCAGGCACCGATACATTGACGATGCCGTCGATGGTCTCAACCTGAATTTTGCCACCGAGCACCGCATCTTCGAGGGACACCGGCACTTGCGTATAGATATCGCGCCCTTTATTTTCAAAGATCGCATGCGGCGCGACCTCGACCTCGACCAACGCATCCCCATCTTTACCCGTGCCGAAGCCACGCATCCCTTGGCCTTTGAGCCGAAGCACCTGACCATTGAGCGTGCCGGGCGGGACCGTAACTTTGAGGGTCGCGCCGTGCGTGGTTTTAATTTCCCGACTGACACCCCGCGCCGAGTCCAAGAAGCCAACATTGAGGACATAATTCACATCGACCCCGTCGATATTGGGCCCGCTGCGACTGCGGTCACGAAAGAAGCCTTCGAAGCCACGCCGGGCACCGCTTTTAGCACTTTCGGCATGGGCCGATGCCTGGGCGCCGGCTTGGCGGGCACCGCGTTTCTTGCGCCCGTCGCTGTCCAATTCGCCCCGGTCATATTGCGCGCGCTGCACCGGGTCGGACAGCAACTGATACGCCGACGACAACTCTTTGAACTCATCCTCGGCCCAGGGGTTACCCGGGTCCAAGTCCGGGTGCATTTCACGGGCCTTACGGCGGTAAGATTTTTTGATTTCTTCCGGGCTCGCGTCTTGGGCGACGCCGAGCACGCGGTACAAATCTTTATCTTTTTTGCCACCCAGCGCCATTGATTCGATCTTAACCTGAAAGGCCGGCAGCGCGGGCTTGCGCTTTGGTCCAGTCGTTTGCCGGCAGGCGGCCCAACCGCTCAGAGATCAACATGCGTGCAACATTCGTGCGGCCACATTTCAGGCAGGCATCAATCAACAGCATGGCAAACAAATCACGCTGCGCGTGCGATCCGCCGATGCGATATATCTCATAACGAATAGGCAACAACGTTTCGACCACCTTGTCATAGTCACCGTTACGGTGCGCGACAACTGCATGGGCCAACGGCAAGCCGACGTAGCCCGTCACCGTCGCATTGTCTTCGCCATTGGTCTCGGCATAGTTCTGCATCGCCGCCAACAATGCTTTGGCACCGTCTTTTTCAGCCGCCTCGAGTGAAATTGCGTGATGCACATCAATGAACGCCAACACCTGATCGGTGGTGTGTGCGCGGCACTTGTCAGCCAGGGCCTGCCACCGCTGCGCCCCGACGTCTTGGCCATGCAATTCCAACCGCAACAACAGCGACGCATCGTTCAGCAAATCCAAGTATTCGTCCGACTCGGCGTCCCAAAGTTCGGTATCGTAAAGGTTCATCACGAGTTTATACTCGCCCCGGTCCAAGTGCATCAGCATCCGGTGCCACAACACGTGATAGCGAAAGTTGTTGGCGATGGTCCAGCCGGGCTCGTTGGCTTTGATCCAGGCGATACCGGCATCGGGCTCGTCGCGCATTTCATGCACGTGGGCGACGGCGTGAATCGCCCAAGGGTTTTCCGGGATCGCGTCGACGGCTTCTTGGCCGGCGCGCAGCGCAGCATCATAAGCATGCGTTTCTTCGTAACCGAACGCCTGCATGCCTTTGACGAAGCCGTAGCCCGGGGTGTCCGGTGTCCAGGCATGCATACGCCGGTTCACGGTATCGCGCAGGTTCTGGCCGTCGCCTTCGTAAAAATGCCCATGATGCGCAAGGCGAAGCGCCAACACATCCAACGGGTTTTCCACCAAGATCGCTTCCCACGTCGCAATCGCGGCATGTTTACGCCCATGCGACCAATGCTCAGCGGCACTGATGTGCAGAACTTCACGCGGCAAGGCGGTCTGTGCCAGCCCGCGTGCCTGCGCAGCAGCTTTTTGCGAGCGATCCTGCAGCGCTGCCGTGCCCATCAGCATAAAGAAATAGCTTTTAAGCACATGCGCCATCGGCATGTCGGGGTCGGCTTCGAACGTTGCCTTCAAATGCGGGCCGGCGGACGGCATGATTCCCAGGTACGAATCTATCGTCTTATCGAATGCAGCAACCGCATCCGCGGATGCGGCGGTGATGTCCAGGCCACGACGGTCTTGATGCATCGGCTTCCTCCGTTTAGCGTCCGACTGTAAGGGCACCAGGCAATAGTGCCAAGGAACAACCTTTATCAACGCGATAGGAATTGACCGCATGGCTGAAGTCCAGGAAATCGACGTCCAAACCGCTCACGATTGGGCTGCGGCGGGTGACGCCGTGCTGCTGGACGTCCGCGAAGCCCCGGAGTTGGCAGACGCTGCCATTGCCGGCGCCGTGCACAATCCGATGTCGAGTTTTGATTTCGAAAACGTCCCTGGCGGCGACGGTAAAAAGTTGGTGGTGTTCTGCGCGCACGGGATGCGCTCGTATCAGGTCGCAGATTACTTGTTGCGCGAAGGTAAAGTCGACGTGGCCTATTCCATGGCCGGCGGCATCGCCGACTGGGCCGGTGCCGGATTGCCTGTGGAGTAGCTGGGGTGTTCAACTACCCTGGAAGCTCGTAGCGCTATCCGGAACCCAGAAACGACGCGCCAATTAAAAACTCAATATTCCCCTCAGGCCCTTTGATTGGGCTTTCGGTG
>JAFMCK010000025.1 GCA_017857825.1 Rhodospirillales bacterium | reverse complement strand
CGCCGCCGCCAATGCCCGACGATTGTGGCTCGACAAGGGTCAGCACCATCTCGGCGGCGATCGCGGCATCCACGGCCGAGCCGCCGTCTGCCAAAATATCTAAGCCCGCTTGAGCGGCGTGCGGATTGGCGACGGCTATCATATAGTCGTTTGCGGTGCCGCGCCGATGCGCATCAACATCAATACCATCATCGCAGGCGGTTAAGCTCAGCGCGAGAAGTGCAATTGCGAGGACGGCTTTGTAGGACTGAGAGATCATTGCAAACCTTCTTTTGAAGGCTCAGCGTAAACCGCTAAGGTGCCTTGTCAAAGGACTGAGGTGCGCCCACGCTAAGTTTGTCTTTAGCTTGCCGAAGCCAACGCATGAACGGAGGATTTTTGTGATGCTGGCGTTTGATGGACCGATTGTCATCGTGGTGATGCTGATCTTGTTTATCGGCATTCTTTTTTGGGCATTTCGCCCAAAAAACCGTAAGCGATTCCAAAAGGATGCGGAGATTCCTTTCCATGAAGATGAAAGTTCGGATGGGCGACCTCCACGATAATTGTCCACAACGATCCCCATCACTATCCACAAAGAAATCGCGTCTAAACACTTGTGAATAAGGCGAAATCGACGTTTTGCACATAACTGCGCTATTGTGCGGTGCAAAATAATGTGGATACTTCGTCTCGGCTTTTCGGGCACAAGGGGAGAGAAGCCACGATGACGCACGAAGCACAGCGGATCACGGCTGAGGATATTCGCGTCCGCAAAGGCGGCGCAAAATTGGTGTGCCTTACGGCCTACGACACGCCGATGGCACGCCGTGTCGATCCGCATTGCGATCTGGTTTTGGTCGGCGATTCTTTAGCGATGGTGGTCTATGGGCTTGAGACCACGCGCGGTGTAACCCTGGATATCATGATCAATCATGGCCAAGCTGTGATGCGCGGATGTGCGCAAGCCTGTGTCGTCGTTGACCTGCCGCATGGCACATATGAGCAAAATCCGGATCAAGCTGTTGCATCGGCCATGCGCGTGATCGACGAGACCGGTTGTCAGGCCGTTAAGCTCGAAGGCGGCGAAGAGATGGCAGCCACCGTTCGCGCAATCGTTGACGCTGGAATCCCTGTGCTTGGGCATATCGGTCTATTGCCGCAAAAGGCGGAACATCGGGGTGGTTTTAAAATTCAAGGCAAAGGCGACGCCGGCGCTCAGCAGGTGATGCGGGATGCTGATGCAATTGCCGCCGCCGGCGCGTTTGCTATTGTTATTGAGGGCACCGTCGAGGCCGTGGCCCGTGACGTGACTATGTCATCGCCGGTACCGACCATCGGTATTGGCGCGTCGCCGGCATGTGACGGGCAGATTTTGGTGACCCAGGATATGGTCGGCCTATTTGCCGACTTCACACCTAAGTTCGTTAAGCGCTATGGTGACGCTGGCGCCGTGATCGCGGACTCGATTGCGGCCTACGCCGACGATGTGCGGACCGGGCGCTTTCCCGAACTCGCGCATTGTTTTGGTGTCGTGAAGCTCGAGGAGACGTGACGTGGACGTCATACGAAGCATTGCAGATATCCGCACTCGGGTAAGCGGCTGGCGCGCGACCGGCGAATTGGTGTCGCTGGTCCCGACCATGGGCGCACTGCATGAC
Organism: Rhodospirillales bacterium; assembly: GCA_017857825.1. GTDB lineage: Bacteria > Pseudomonadota > Alphaproteobacteria > Rhodospirillales > Casp-alpha2 > UBA4479. Next base: position 21,507 of record JAFMCK010000025.1, on the reverse strand, counting down.
GGACATATATCGTTGGTGCGATTGGCGGCTGAGCGGACGGAGCGCACGGTCGTCTCGATCTTCGTCAATCCGACGCAGTTTGCCCCGCATGAAGATTTCACGACCTATCCTCGCGATGAAGCCCGCGATCTCGCGATGCTTGAAGCCGCAGGCGTCGATGCCGTGTTTGCGCCGAACGTGGGTGAAATGTATGGCGAAACACATCGCACCGTGGTTGAGGTGCAGGGGCTCGGCAAAATTCTCGAAGGTGCTTTTCGGCCTGATTTCTTTGCCGGCGTGGCAACCGTCTGCGCCAAACTTTTGATTCAGGTGGGCCCCGACGTTGCCGTGTTTGGTGACAAGGATTATCAGCAGCTGTGCGTGATCCGGGCGATGGCCCGCGACCTTAACCTGCCGGTGGAGATATTGGGTGGCGAGACGATCCGTGAAAGTGACGGCCTCGCAATGTCGTCCCGGAATTCCTATCTGACCAATGCCGAGCGCACGTTGGCCCCGAAGCTACACGATGAAATCGTCGGTGTGGCAAGGCGGGTCGCCAGCGGCGGTGCGATTGAAGAGGCCTGCGCCGATGCGTCGCAGGAATTGGATCAAGCAGGCTTTTCGAGTATCGATTATATAGCAGTTAGCGATGCCGAGACGTTGGAGTCACCGGCGGCCGGCAGGCCGATGCGCGTTTTGGCAGCGGCCTGGTTGGGCAAAACCCGGTTGATCGATAACGTTGCCGTCTAAGCCCGCTTAAGCTGTTTTCGGCGCCACATCCAAGCGGATGACCTTGCCTTCAAGGTCCGGCGATGGGGCCGGATAATAATCCATCACCAGTGGGTCATGGCCCGGCACGATGAGGTCTTCGTTGCCGCCGGCAAGACGGCGTAGCTTTTCGTGGCCTTCCATCATATCGCCGATATGCAAAACCGTTCGGTATGGATTTCGGTCCCACATGTTGTGATACAAGTGTGATGCGTCGGATGCGAGCACGACGCGCCCGCGCGCCGTCTCGACCGTCACCGATTGCAAACCCATGGTGTGGCCACCGATGAAGTGCAGGCCGATGCCGGGGAAAAGTTCGGTGTCGCCGTCATGGAAGCAAACCCGTTCGCGGTAGATTTCTCGTACCATGCCGACGATGTGTTCCACGTCGTAGGCGACGCGCAGCGTCTTGTGCGCCATATAGCGCCCCGTCGCGTACTGCATTTCTTTGTCTTGCAGATGAAAGCGGGTTTTTGGAAACAGATCAAAGTTACCAACGTGATCATAATGAAGATGTGTGATGATCACGTCTTCGACGGTTTTGGCATCAACGCCGACCAAGCTCAGCGCGTCTGCCGGGCAGCGCAAGAACGTGCGCTTGCGCGCATCGGCGGCTTCTTGGTTGAAGCCGGTATCAATCACCACGGTACGGCTTTTGTTGATTGCTACCCAGACAAAATAATCGATCGGCATGTTGCCTTCATGCGGGTCGGGATCGTCGATAAAATTTTCGGTCGCGTCGCGATCATGGGTGGCATATTTGATCGCAAAGAGTTCGTAGGTCTCAGTCATCGTTGCTTACTCCCATTTTTGCATAGTTTGCCATTCCGGGCGGGACTTCACCAGCCTTGCGACATTGGGTCAGTGGTGACACCGTATAGATATAAAAGCAAAGGAGACTGCAATGGCGTTCGATGATCTTGATGCGGAAATTTCATATCTGATGAATGCAATGGAAGAGCAACCGGAAGACCTACACGAGGTCGAATTCCGGCTCCGACAGATGATCTCGGGGATGCGGGCCGAGGGGCTGCCGGTGCCGGAGAGCCTCATAAATTTAGAAGCCGAACTTGACCGTCTGCTGTCCAAAAAGCGCTAAGATGTTATTCCGCTGCTTGCGCTGACGTTGGCGTGGTGTTGCTGGCGCCCGCCTTGTTTTTGTCGGATGTTTCTTTTGTGCGGGTTTCGGCGCCATGGATTTCGTCCAAGTCGCCGTGCACGCGTCCGCCTTCTTCAATGCTGAGGCGACCGTAGCGGATCTTGCCGCTGACGTCGCCGGTTTCATGCACCACCAAGCGGTCGCGGGCGGTCAACTCGCCCTCGAAGCGGCCACGAATGATGGCCGTATCGATATCGACCTTACCTTTGTAGACGCCGGTTTCGGTGATCTCGATCACGCGGCTGTCCATCGACGCCTCGACATACCCTTCGACGACCAGCGTGTCGCAATCTTCAATCTCAACGCCTTTGAGTTTGATGTTGGGACCGACGATCAGACGGCTTTCTGAAGCCGGATGTGGGTCGGCGGCGTTGTTGGGTTTGGCGCTTGATGAAGACTTTTGCACATTGGCGGTGTGTGCGCTGGGGGGATTGCCGAGTAGGCTCGGCGTCTCGGACCGGCGTGCCGGCGTGGCCGGCTTCGTCGGAATGGGATCTTTGTTGAAAAGCGCCATGTTTGTCCTCCTGAAGAATGGGGTTGGTTGTTAAGACGCTTCCCATGTCGCACGCAATTGCGCGCGCAACATGGTCACGGTGTGACGATTTTAAGGCAGAGCGTTAGGACCGATTAGTTTTCCGATAGGGGGCGGGCGTATTGCGGCTCCGTATCCCACGGAAAGAAAATCCACAAGTCCTGATCGATGTCGTGCACATAGGTATCCACCAAATCAACACCCTTGGGCTTCGCATAGACGGTGGCGAAATGCGCGTTCGGCAGAATGTCGCGGGCGGCCCGCATGGTCGTGCCGGTGTCGACAAGGTCGTCGATCAACACCCATCCTTTGCCGCCATCTTCCATTGCGGCGTCCGGTCTTTTTAAAATGTTCAGCTTGCCCTGCACCTGCTCGTCATAGCTGGTGATGCAGAGCGTATCGACAACGTGGATCGACATTTCACGGGCGACGATGGCCGCCGGCACCAGACCGCCACGGGTCAGTGCAACGATGCCTTGCCAAGGGCCTTTGCCCATCAGCCGCCGCACCAAGATGCGCGTATCGCGATGCACCTCGGCCCAGGTCACAATGTGATGTTCGACGTCGTCCCGAAGCTGCACCATAGGCGCCCCGCTCAGTCGGTCAGGTGCGTGTCCGCCCGATCAGCGGACGTACAGGTGCACTTCGTTATTGGCAATCATCTGCTGGGTTTTCGCAGAAACCGCGACGCGGTTCGGCGGCAGGCCCATTTCGATCAGCTTGCGCATGACGTTTTCAGCATGCTGACGCGCCTTTTGCGAATTCAAGGCGATCCGTGCAGCGCCACCGGTAACGGGTGCCACGGCGACCAAATCAAACAACGCGTCCGGCCGACGCTCTAACGTTTTGGAAACGGCGGTATACAGTGCCTGTTCATACGGCACGTCGGCGCGGTCAAAGCGGATCACCACCAGCGGTGTACGGCCCACGGTATTGAGCGGCGCGCCTGCGGTGTTCATTTGTCCGGCGTTCGACAGCACGGCTTTGTTGACCAAAGACCCGCCGAAGAATTCACCCGACTTGATGCCGGCGGAAATCAAATTGAGGTTGGCGCGTTCCGTCGTCACATAGTTGGTCTGACGGCGCACGTCGCTGGTCAGTTCCTTGAGTAGGCGGTCAATCAGCACTGCGGTGCGGTTGACTTCGTCTTCAAGGATCGCGAGCTGGCGGTGATCTTCATCCACAGCGCCCGAGACCGAGAATGCGGCCCGTGCGGCTTCGGCCATGTATGCCGACAACGTCGAGTTGTTGGCGACGGCGGCGACCAGATTGTTCATCTTATTGATCTCGTTGGCGATGCGGTCGAGATCGGCTTGCGCGCTTTTGAACTGTTGCACCAAAATCGGGTTGCCCGGGGTGGTGCCGACTTGCAGGCGCGCGTTCACCGCGGCGATGGTGCCGTGGTACTGCTGCGAGTTCTGCACGAGGTCGGTGCGCAGACGCTGCAACTCGTCGTTCTGTTGGGCGATGGAATTTTGCAAGCGGGCCAATTCGTCGCGAAGCTCGACAACTTTTTTGCCGACAAATGTGCCGGTCGGCTCACCCGGCGTGACGCCCGGCGGCACAAAGGTCGATGCGCCGATCGGCGGCTGGCCGCCCCCAATGACTTGGACTTTACCGTCCGCGCCTTCGGTGGTTTGCCCAGAAGCTTCAGCCGACGCCTGATCCGCGGCGCTGTCGCTGGATGGCCAAAGTTCATTGTCACCGTACGAACACGCGCTCAACGTCAATGCTGCACCGAGCACGAGGAATCGTATCGAGGAAAAATCCGAAATTGTCATCCCTTAAGACCGCCCTTTTGTCATTTTGGGAACCTTACGCACTACTGCAACGAGCGCGTACCACGACATTTGATATCATGTACCCCCATCATTGTCGCGATATTAATCAAACCCTGCAATGGTCACAAGATGATTGTATTATCTAGGAAATCTTTAATTTCTCTAAAAATTTAGGGATCAATTTGCCGGTTGGCGCCATGGCACCCAAAAGCCGGCAAAATTCGGACCTATCGTGATGAGCGCACGCGGTTAATCGGGTCTTGTCACGATGTATCGTGTGGAGTAGGTTCCGCACCCTTAATAGCCGAAACCAGCCGCAAGGCGCCTCGGCGATTAAGCCAAAGACCAAATAAGCGCCCGTAGCTCAGTTGGATAGAGTACTTGACTACGAATCAAGGGGTCGGGAGTTCGAATCTTCCCGGGCGCGCCATTTTCTCTAGCTCACCTTGGGTCAACCTATTGTTTTCCAACGGTTTCGTGTTGAAACCATTTGGAGCGGTAGACCATGCGGTTGACCAAAGAGGCGCCATTCCTCTATCAAAAACGTGGCATCTATTACTTCTCACGCCGTGTCCCCTCTGATCTTCAATCTCATTATCGCTGCCCTCGCATCGTAATGTCGCTCAAGACGAAGTCTCTGAGGGCTGCTAAGGCTCGTTCTGCCGCTTTGTCGGGCAAATTAGAACAAGATTGGTTGTCGATCCGGTGGCAAACTCAAGATGACCCGTTGAGTCATTACCTCTTTGATGCACCCGTCGTGTCTTTAGGGTCTTCGACGGCGCCTCGATTGTCAGAAGTCAGAAACCTCTATGTCGCGGCAAAGAAGTCTGGTCGATCTACAACTTTTATTCAGTCGGTGGATCGCGCTGCAGCTCGGTTAGTGGAGGTGGCTGGCGACAAACCAATTGATCTCTATACCCGGCAAGAAGCGAACTCCTTGAGAGATATGCTGGTTGATCGGGGATTAAGTCAGGCGTCCATCAAAAGGTTGTTCAGCGTATTACGGGCATCCACAAACTTTGCTGTTCGTGAACTTGGCTTGGGAGAGATTAGAACATTCTCCGCAATATATCTGGGAGACGAACATGGCGCTGCTCCATCCAAGAGGAAGACGTTCTCAATTCAGCAACGAACTGAAATCAACATGGAATGTCACCGCTTGGATGATGAACCACGGTGGTTGATCGCTTTGATAAGTGATACCGGTCTTCGGTTGAGTGAGGCTCTTGGGGCTGTAAAAACAGATTTAGTTCTTGATAATCCTCGTCCTCATTTGATCGTTCGTTCACATCCTTGGCGTAGGCTGAAAACCCAATCGAGTGAACGCTTCGTCCCCCTCGTTGGGCATGCGTTGTGGGCTGCCCAGCAAGCTCAGAATGCTACAACTGACACATTCCTTTTTCCCAAATACTGCAGTGAACTGGAATGCAAATCGAACTCTGCGAGTGCTGCACTGAACAAGTGGCTTTCTCACCGAGTTCCTAAAGGCTGCGTAGTCCATTCTTTCCGGCACTCGCTACGTGATCGTCTTCGAGCGGTTGAGTGTCCGTCAGACATTATCGACCGGATAGGTGGATGGTCTGTTGATGGTGTTGGAGAAGGGTATGGTGATGGTTATCCAATCGAAGTGCTGTCGAAATGGATGAATAAGATTGCTTGAAACCGCATGGTCTACCGCTCCAAATGGTTTCAACACGAAACCGTTGGAAAACAATAGGTTGACCCAAGGTGAGCTAGAGAAAATGGCGCGCCCGGGAAGTTCACTTCCTACCACAGGCACTTTGGGACGCCCTGTTTCCAACAGTTACAGCACCTTAGGCGATCTTAGGTTCGATGACTAGAGGCACTTTTGGTCTACCCTTTGGTCTACCCTCAGGTGACCTAACAGAAGCTTATTCAGTCCCTTGATTGGGTGGCCGTAGAGGCCCCCTAGGCAGCTCGCTGGGCGCCATGGCTCCGACTGACATCCTACTGAATGGCAATGCAAGGAGTAGCCTCAGGGAGTCCCTTGGCGGCACTTAAAGTGTATCTGTGAGGTGCCCCTAGGGGGGAAGACCACCAACACCTTATACCTTAAAAGGGTCACAGGTTTTTGCATCAAAACTAAAGTAACTTTAGTGGTCAGCATCTAGGGATGAGGCTGGTGGTGGTGGATAACCCAAGTCCCACTTTAAGAGGACTATCAGGGGTCTTAATGTTTGCCTTTGGGTGGCTTTATGTCTCACCTGTCGGGGTGTCGATGTTGATGGTGATTTAATAGGTGGGTCAGTTCTGATCTATTCCCTATTAGAGCGTTCACCAGAAAAGACCCAATGCCTCATGTCCAAAGATCATATTGCCAACGACATCCCCCAAGATCGCCCCTTTGATCCCTTCAGATCACTCATCTTCTAATTCTTCAACTTTCTCATACATGTGGCCGAGTTTCGTCTCAACAGCACCCGAACTAGCCAGAAGGCTGATCTCCGCACGGTCGAAACCGGAACTCTCCAATTCGTCAATTGCGTCTTGCAACTGTTTCACATTATCAAATACTGCTACGGCCTCTTTAACTTCTGACATTTGCGTAACTCCAGTGTTGCCAATTCTTAATATAGACTGTTCTTTTGATTGTACTCACTGGATCGGTATGAGCATTGATGCAGGTCAAGTGCGATCGCGAATCTCGCGCTAAATCAGATTAAATTGAAATTAAATGCTGAACCGGATGGAGGTGTCTTTATCGCCGTCTCTCTATCTTTACGTTATCCCAAAATCTTTACTTTAGAGAGTTCGATTGAGCCAGTTTCCATCATCTGCGCTCTTATGACCCTCAAGTATTGGCGCGTGTGATATGAGCGCTTTCTGGTCGTGCGAATTGGTTTTCCTGTAAGGCACAGGTTAGGCGCCGAAATCGCGCGGCTTCGCGGCGACGCTTAAGCGGGCACCCAGATCGAGAGATATTCAGCGCTGACGCAGGCAACATGATTGCCGTCGGTGCGCTCAATTTCGAACATATGGCCGGTGCGGGTGAACAGGCCCTTTGCGTGGGCCGACGCCTCGATCAACGAAATCCGATCCCGCACCCGAAAGCCCGTGCCGATCGGCATCGGCGCGAGAAACCGTACGCGATCCGCACCGTAATTCAGCGCATACGGGCTGTCGGTGGGACGCAGGCCGCAGCTATCGATGGCGTGATTGATAAAACTCAGCACCAAAAATCCGTGCGCAACGGTGCCGCCATACGGGCTTTCGGTGGCCGCGCGGGCGGGGTCTGTATGCAGCCAATGTGTGTGGCGCGTCACCTCGGCGAACGCATCGACCCGCGTTTGATCCACATCCATCCACGCTGACACGGCGAGCGGGCCGGGTGCCAGCGTGAGGTAGTCAGAAGTTGTGCGAGCCGTCACGCGGCTTCGATGGGGGTGCGCTTGATGGTGTCGGTGTTCTGGCCTTCGATCCGGATCAAGCGGGTCGGGCCGCGGCGCAACGGGGCATGTACGTCGCCGACCATATACGCATGCGCATCGCCGGGCTTTAGCGCATAAGACCGGGTTTGCTCGACCAGAACTGGTTGTTCGCCATTGGCGGGACGGACGATTTTCCAATCGGTCATTTCAGTTTCGCCATCGGCTTGACCATAAATCGCCCAGGTCGGCCCATGGTCGTGCGGGTTGCCGTCTTTCGGGCCCTGGTAAACGTGGGCGCAGATACAGAATTTCAGATCCGGGTCTTCATAAAGTATGCGCCGTTCTTGATCCGCGTCGGGTGGCAGGTACTTGGCGACCAAGTCGGCATCGCCGAGTGCGCGTTCCACAAAGCTGCGTACCTTTTCGATTCCTGCCGGACCGCTGTCGGTGCTCAGTGCCTTGCGGCAATCGGCGGCGAATTCTTCTAATGTGTAGCCCATTGTTTCCTCCCGGTGCGTTATCGCAGCACAGTGAATAAATTATCTGCGTCTAAAAATACGAGAAGACGGCGACGTATGCAAAACCTGTTGGCATTTGATGTGTTAAGCCGCTTGCACCAATGTTTTGAACAAGCGTTGCTGGCGCGGCTGCCAGAATAGAAACTCCGGATGCCATTGTACGCCGATCAGAAAACGACGCGACGGGTTTTCGATTGCCTGGATCATGCCGCTGACATCGTTTGCGGCTTCGATAAAGCCATCGCCCAAGCGATTGATCGCCTGATGGTGAAGGCTGTTCACATAACAGAATTCGGTGTTCAGCAGCTTTTGCAGCTGCGTGTCGGCTGTGATGTTGACGCATTTTTTTGGTAGCACGGTGCGGATATGTTTGGCGTCTTTGAACTGCTCTTTGATCTCGCCGTGTAAATTGCCGCCGTAAAACACATTGAGGATTTGCGCTCCCCGGCAGATGCCGAGCACGGGGATCTGGTGTTTTTCAGCAAGCTCGAGGGTTTCCATTTCCAGCTTGTCGCGATTCGGGTCGACGCGGACATCCACCGTCACTTCGCCACCATACAGGTGCGCTGAAATATCGTCGCCGCCACCGATCACCAAGCCATCCAGGGGTTCTGGCGAGCGGCGCTCGTCGCGGGTCATGACGACGCTGCGACCACCCGCACGCCAAACTGCCAAGCGGTTTAAAAATGTCATGGTGCGCCCCCGACTGCGTGAGCCGGTGATGCCGATAAGAGGGCGTTTTGTCATTCCATAGACATAGGGAGAAACTGAAAAATTTCCAAGGGTGTCAGTTTTGATGATATCAAGATTGGCTATGCTATAAATTTCAAAAGCCCCTTCCGACCGGCCTTTCCAGATATTTGGAGTATTTAATGGCGATATCCGCGCAGCCACTGTCAAAAGTTCGCGTCCTCGATCTGACCAACGTGCTGGCCGGGCCGTTTTGCTGCCATCAGTTGGCGCACATGGGCGCCGACGTGATTAAGGTCGAGGTCCCGGGGTCCGGGGATTTGGCCCGCCAATTGGGTGGTGATTCCGAGCTTAACGAGAAGCTTATGGGGGTGTCGTTTCTCGCCCAAAATGCCGGCAAGCGATCCATTACCATCAATCTGAAATCCGAACGCGGTAAAACGGTGTTTCGGGAATTGGTGCGTACGGCGGATGTGGTTGTTGAAAACTTCCGTCCGGGCGTCATGGACCGATTGGGTGTCGGCTTTGACGTGTTGAAGCAAGATAATCCTAAACTCGTCTACTGCGCGATTTCAGGCTTTGGGCAGAACGGGCCGCTCCGCAATCTCCCAGCGTATGATCAGATCGTGCAGGGCATGTCGGGCTTGATGAGCATCACTGGCGATCCGGATACGGCCCCGTATCGTGTCGGCTATCCGGTGGCGGACACCGTGGGTGGCATGACAGCGGCGTTTGCCATTGCTGCCGCGTTGGCTGACCCGGACCGAAGTGCGCATATTCTCGACGTGTCGATGTTGGAAGCGACGATTGCGACGATGGGGTGGGTGGTTTCAAACTATCTAGTGGCCGGTATGATCCCGGCACCGCTCGGCAATGACAATTTCACCGCCAGCCCGTCGGGCACGTTTGCGACCGGCGACGGCCTCTTGAACATCGCCGCGAATAAACAAGAACAGTTCGAGGCCGTCTGCGATGTCGTCGGCCAGCCCGACCTCAAAACCGATGTCCGCTTCGCTAATCGCAAAGACCGATTGAAGAACCGCGTTCAGCTGAAAGCCATTCTCGAAGATGCAATGGCGAATGATACGGCGGCGGCCTGGCGTCAAAAACTCAACGATGCCGGTGTGCCGGCGGGTGAAGTGCTGAGTGTACCGGACGTCTTGGCGCATCCGCAGATCGCAGACCGCGGCATGATCGGGGAGTTCAAAGATCCGCCGGGTGTCGGGCGCGACATTCGCTTGGCGCGGACCGGTTATAAAATTGACGGCGCACCGGCGAAGGTCGATACCCCGCCGCCAACGCTTGGCCAACACACCGATGAAATTTTGGCGTCTCTCGGCTACGACGAGGACGCCATCGAAGCTCTTAAAAAGGATAAAGCGATATGACCGACGACGTTGATAAAAAAGTCCGTGACTGGTGGTCCACAGACATTACCGAGATGGCACCGGGCATGCTGCGCTATCACGGTTATGCCATCGAAGACTTGATCGGCAACGTCGGCTTTCCGGGCATGGTGTGGTTGTTGCTGAAAGGCGAGTTGCCGACGCCGGGCCAGGAAAAATTGTTCGGCTATGCGATCAGTGCCGGTGTTGATCATGGACCGCAGGCGCCCTCTATCGCGATTGCCCGGATGGCGGCGACGTGTGGCGTCGGCCTCAACAACGCCATGGCATCGGCCATGAATGTGTTGGGCGATGTGCACGGCGGTGCCGGCGAACAAGCGGTCGAAATCTATCAAACGATTTTGGCGTCCCAAGATGCCGACGGCACGGACGCGGAAACGGCGGTCAGCAAATTTCTCGACCAGTTCTTTGCCGATGGCGGCAAGTATATTCCGGGTTTTGGCCATCGCTTCCACAAGGTTGACCCCCGCACCGGACGGCTGATGGCGCTTATCGAAGAGGCTGAAAAGGACGGTGTCGTACCAGGGCGCGTGCGGACCATCGCGCAAGCGATGGAGCGTCAAATCTCAGCACGCAAAAATCGCGAGATCAATATGAACATCGACGGTGCGACCGCCGTTGTATACGCCGAACTCGATTTCCCGGCCCCGTTGGCGCGAGGCTTTTTCTGCCTGTCCCGCTCGGTCGGTATTTTGGCGCACGCGTGGGAGCAGACCCAACAAGGCGGACGCAACAAAGGTCCGATCCCTCGTGACATGATCTGGACTTATACCGGCAAGCCGCACCGCACGTTGGATTGAGCAAGCGTTGCCATCATCGTTTCGGTACCTAATACTGACATTAAATTGACGGAGGTGCAGACGATGAAATGTGATTGGCAGGGTGTCTTTCCGGCGCTGATGACGGAGTTCACCAAAGACGGCGCGCTTGATTTGCAGGCGACGCAAAAACACATTCGGTCTTGCATGGATGCGGGCGTCACCGGCTTGGTGATGTTGGGTACGCTGGGAGAAAACCCGTCGTTGAGCCAAGATGAAAAAGAACAGGTGTTGAAAGCGGCCGTCGAAGCGACGGAGGGTAAAATCCCCGTGCTGACAGGTGTCGCCGAATACACCACGGCGTTCGCCATTGATTTTGTGAAACGTGCCGAACGTGCAGGCGTTGCTGGGCTGATGGCGCTACCGTGTATGGTCTATCAGCAAGACTCCCGCGAAGCCGTGAATCATTTCCGGACGTTGGCCGGTGCCACAGATTTACCCATCATGATCTACAACAACCCGGTCGCCTATAAAGTCGATCTTAGCCCCGAAGATTTTCAAGACCTCGCCGACGTCGACAACATCGTCGCCGTCAAAGAGTCATCCCATGACAGCCGCCGCATCACCGATATGGCGAACGTGTTGGGCGACCGTTATACGGTGTTTTGCGGCGTCGACGACTTGGTGCTGGAGAACTTATTGTTCGGTGCCAAAGGTTGGGTCTGCGGCATGGTGAATTCGTTCCCGCGTGAGGCGGTGAAATTATTTGAGCTCGGCGCCGCCGGTAAGGTCAAAGAAGCGTATGAATTGTATAAGTGGTTCATGCCGCTGTTGCACTTGGATGTGGATGTGAAGCTCGTACAAATGATCAAACTCGCCAATCAAATGACGGGCGAAGGATCGGAATATGTGCGGGCACCTCGACTCACCCTTGTCGGTGAAGAGCGTTCACGGGTTGAAGTCGTGATTCGTCACGCCCTCGAAAACCGTCCGAATATCTGAGCCAAAAAGTGGCCGAAAACCTAACGCCTGATGTGACGATTGTCGGCAACGGGATTGTCGGCTTGGCTACGGCGTATGCTTTGGTGCGGGCCGGAAAGACGGTCCAGGTGATCAGCCGCGACGGCGTTGACGAAGGCACATCCAGCGGCAACGCCGCCGCCGTTGCCGCTGCTGAAATCATGCCGATTGCGGAGCCCGGACTTTGGAAAAAAGTCCCGGGCATGTTGATCGATCCGCTGGGGCCACTGAGCCTGAGTGTCACACATCTACCGCAGTTGATGCCGTGGTTTTATCGTTTTTTGCGCGCCTGCCGTCCGCACAACTATGCCAAGGGCGTGGCGGCTTTGGCGGCGTTGATGGACGGCGCACTTGATGATCATCGGGCGATGCTCGATCACATTAACGGCAAGCAATTGTTGGGCGGTGACGGGGCTTTGTTCGTTTATCGCTCGCACGCTGCCCGGGATAAAGCGGCGCACGAATGGAAGCTGCGCCAAGCGCACGGTATCCATGTATTTCCGCTCGAGCGCGACGGTATTCTTCAGCATGAGCCGGCGTTGGGCCCGGCGGCGCATTGCGGCTATTTTACGCCGCGCTGGGCGACGTACCGTGATCCGAAAGAACTCTTGCGAACGTTGGGCGGCTGGCTTCGCGATGCCGGGGTCACGTTTACGAAAGCCGAAGTCATAGGCATCGTTCAAGAGGTTGGACAGGTGCGGGCGCTGAAATGTGCAGACGGGCGAGACATCGCCGTGCAGTCTTTGATCATCGCCGCTGGCGCGTGGTCGGGTCGGCTCAGCAAACAACTGGGCGAGCAGTATCCGGTGGAAGCGGACCGAGGATACAACACGACGTTGCCCAATCCGGGTATTGATCTGAAAAGCTATGTGACGTTTTCAGAAGACAGCTTTGTCGCGGCGCCGCTATCCATCGGGTTGCGCATCGGTGGCGCCGTGGAAATGGCAGGGCTGGCGCGGGCGCCGAATTACCAACGCTCGAAAGCGCTGCTTGCCTTGGCGCGTCGCTATCTGCCGGACTTGAATGTCGCAGGTGGCACGGAATGGATGGGCTATCGGCCGGGCTCGCCGGACTCGATCCCGGTGATTTCCAGATCCGCCCGCGCCGCGAATGTGATCTACGCGTTTGGGCACGGACATCTTGGGCTGACGTTGTCGGTGACAACGGGTAAGATTGTCGCGCAGATGATCGGCGATCAAGATAGCGGTTTCGATATGACACCTTATCGGATCGGTCGTTTCGACTAAGGTCGGGGATTTGGTATGAGTTCGCACACTTTCTTTTGCGTCGACGGGCACACCTGCGGCAATCCGGTGCGCATGGTCGCCGGTGGCGCACCGTTTTTGGACGGCGCCAACATGATCGAACGCCGCCAGCATTTTATGCGCGACTACGATTGGATCCGCACCGCATTGATGTTTGAGCCCAGGGGGCATGACGTGATGTCGGGTTCGATCTTATATCCGCCGACCCGCGACGACTGCGATGTCGCTATTCTTTATATTGAGGTGTCCGGCTGTCTGCCGATGTGCGGGCACGGCACCATCGGTACGGTGACCTTTATGATTGAGCGCGGCATTGTGACGCCGAAAACGCCGGGCGTGGTCCGCTTGGATACCCCCGCCGGTATTGTCGAGGCGAGCTACGAGATGAACGGCGCACACGTCGACAACGTCCGCATCAAAAACGTCGCCTGCTTTTTGGCCGACACCGACATGGATGTCGATGTGCCGGGGCTTGGGCGGTTGACGTTCGATGTGGCGTACGGTGGCAATTTTTATGCGATCATCGAGCCGCAAGAAAACATGCGCGACATGGCCGACCTTACGCCTGGCGATATTCAGCGCTTGAGCCCGGTCGTGCGCAATATGGTCAATAAAAAGTACACTTTTGTGCACCCGGAAGAGCCGGCGATCCATGGGGTATCGCACGTGATGTGGACCGGTGCGCCGACGCAAGAACGCGCCGATGGTCGCAATGCGGTGTTCTATGGCGACAAAGCCATCGATCGTTCACCTTGCGGCACCGGCACGTCAGCGCGAATGGCGCAGCGCTTTGCCAAAGGTTTGCTCAAGGTCGGCGATGACTATGTGCATGAAAGCATCATCGGTTCGATGTTTGATGGCCGCGTTGAAGCCGAGGTCAGCGTCGCCGGCAAACCGGCGATCCGGCCTTCCATTGCCGGATGGGCGCGGATGACCGGTCTCAACACAATCTTTGTTGATGACCGTGATCCGTTCCAGCACGGGTTTGTGTTGACGTAGGCCGCTGTTCGTCAGGCCCGCGCAGGCTTGCCCGCGACACCCTTATAAAGAACGCCTTGGCGGAGTGCCATGATCCGCTTGTGCTCCGCCATGGCTGCAGCGTCCATGTCGGCTTCCGGGGGCGCTTCATGAATAAAGTTGCCGTCCGTGTCTTCGCCACGCACCAGCCAGGCACTGTCACCGTCGGCGTTGATTTGTTTCACGTCAGGGGTGATGTAGCGCACTGCGATACCGATGCGTCGGTCGTTTGATATGTTCGGTGCCGAGGCATGCACGGTACGAATGTTGTGCAGCGAAATCTCACCCGGTTCCATTTCCAGATATTGCGCATCGTCTTCGTTGACGTCGACGGCGATTTCCTGGCCACGGGTCAGCAGGTTTTCTTGGGCGAGCGTGTCTTTGTGGGCGATCTGCTCCCACTTATGGGTGCCCGGCATCATTTTCATGCAGCCCGATTGCCGATTGGCGGGGGATAGCGCAATCCACGCCGTCGTCACGTTGGGTTTCGAGAGCCCCCAATACGTGCTGTCTTGATGCCAAGATACATAGTTGGGCGAGCCCGCATCTTTGATGAACAGGCTAAGCCCCCAAACCATCAAGTTCGGACCCATCACGTCTTCGACGGCGTCGAGGATTTTCGGATGCTTGGCGAGATCGCGCGCCCAGGTCTGCAAAAGATACAGCTTTTGACCTTTCGACATCTCGTACCAGCCTTCATGGGCGGCTTCGTAGGCTTCAAATTTGCGCCGGAATGCCAGCGTGTCGTCGGCGCTCATCACGCGCGCCGGCGCGAAGAACCCGTCTTTGTTATATTGTGCGATTTGTTCGTCGCTCAGCAATTTGCCCATGTCATCCTCCTGGTTGCCGATGACATTACACCGTCTATGGCGGCATGATCTATTTTTCAACTATATAAATTTTACTTATAGTAAAGGAATCTGCGTTGGCGCTGGGTAAAAATGTGGAGAATGACGAATGGCGTTACCAAAAGGACTAGACCTTCGGTCCCTTAATGTATTTATCGAGGCTTCGCGTGCAAAGAATATGGCTGAAGCGGCGGCACGGCTTGGTATGACGCAGCCTGCCGTTTCCCAATATATAAGTAAACTTGAGGATTTGGTGGGTGCCAGTCTTTTGGACCGGCGCTTGCGCCCGGCACGGTTGACGCCGGCGGGCGAAGTGCTGCGTGATCTTGCCGACTCGTTGCTGACATCGGCTGAACAAGCTTTGGCGGCGGTGCGCGGTGTCGGGGACCACCCGTTGCCGACGCTGCGTCTGGCGCTGCCGAATTCCTTGGCGGCGACGTTGACGCCTTATTTATATGACATCGTCCAAGCTGAGATGCGCCCGGGGCATTTTGCCATGCGCTCGGGCCAAGCCATCGATCACGTGCGCGCCTTGTTGGAGCGCGAGGTCGACGTGGTGATCGCGTCGGAGACCACGGATCGCCTGACCGGGATTGAGAGCTATCCGCTGTTTCGCGAACGTCTGATTTTGATGGTGCCGGCGGATTTTGATGGTGATGCCGGGTCGATCTCTGTGTTGGCGGAAAAACTGCCGTTGATCCGCTTTGCCGGCTACAATGTGGTCGGCCAGTTGGTTGAGCGGCACCTGCGGCGGCTGCGTGTGAATCCACCTCGAAATGTTGAATTTGATTCTGCGCAGATGGTCGCCGCCGTGGTGGCGCGGGGCGCCGGCTTTGCGATTGCGACGCCGATGTGTGTGCTCGAAGGAATTGCGGTGGGCCATAACGTGCGCGCACTACCGCTGGCCGGGCCGTCTGTGTCGCGTACCTTGCATTTGTTGGTGCGGGGGCGCGAGCTTGGGCCGCAAGCCACCATGCTGGCCGCCTTATGCCGGCGCGTCCTAACCGAGCGCATTGCGCCCCGCGTCAATGATCTCATGCCTTGGCTCGGTGACGGCTTTGACGTCATCGACGTGGAAAAAACTAAACTGAACCGGAGAGACAAATGATATCCATGCGCGCCGCTGTAATGCATGCTACCAAAAAACCGCTCGTCATCGAGACGGTCGAGATCGGCCCCCTCGGCCCCGGCGACGTTCTTGTCAAAGTCGGCGCCGCCAGCATCTGTCACACTGATCTGGAAGTTTTGGAAGGTGAGCTCAAATATCCGATGCCGATGGTGTTGGGCCATGAAGTCGCCGGCACCATTGCTGATATCGGTGCCGATGTGCAGGGTCTCGAAACGGGTGACAAAGTGGCCCTGCATTGGAACCCGCATTGCGGCCACTGCTACTACTGTGACCACGATCAGCCGATTTTGTGCGAACCGTATACGAAAAACCGCGCTATCGGTCGACATTTTGACGGCGCCTACCGCCATGCCCATGACGGCAACCCGCTGCACATGCTGATGTATCTGGGTGGCTTCGCAGAATATGTCATCGTGCCGGCGCAGTCGGCGATCAAGATTCCGGACGCAATGCCGTTGGATCGCGCGTGCTTGTTGGGGTGTGGCGTGATGACCGGCTTTGGTGCGGCAACGCACATTGCGACGCCGGGGTTTGGCGAAGCGGTCGCTGTGATCGGCTGCGGCGCCATCGGGCTATCTGCGATTCAGGGTGCGCGGGCGATGGGTGCCGGGCGGATCATCGCCATTGATCTTGATGATAAAAAACTCGATATCGCGCGGGCGGTTGGGGCGACAAACGTGATCAACGCCAAAGACAGCGATGCGGTTGCGGATGTTAAAAAGCTCACGCAGGGTCGCGGTGCAGATGTGGTGTTGGAAAGTGCAGGCGCCGAGCGCGCGTTTCAGGACTCCGTCAAAATGTGCCGGCCCGGTGGCGAGATCGTTTGGCTCGGTAAGGTCAACGTGGACCGGGATGTTGCGTTCAAGTGGGGCACGCTCATGGGTGAGCGAAACATCGTCCGCTCGTCCTATGGCGGCGCGCGGCCGGCGCAGGACTTCCCAGCCCTCGCACAATCCTATCTTGATGGCACCTTGAAGCTGGATGAGATGATTACGGCGCGGATCGGCTTAGACGAGATCAACGACGGATTTGATTTATTGCGCCGGGGCGACGCGATTCGCACCGTCATCATGTTCGACTAGGATCGCCGTATAAAAAAAGGAGCGGACCTAGGTCCACTCCTTCTTTCGCGTTCGTCTCCCGAGGGGGGGTGGGGAGACGTCTGCAGGGGTTTTTTAAGCAGCCTGCGAAGAGGCTTTGCTTTTCAGGTACTTCAGCATGGTGTCAGCGTCCGACACTTCAAACGGGTCGGTCGGGCAGTTGTCGCCGAAGTCCGGCTCCGAGAACAGCTGCTCGATTTCGCCGTTTTCGACAACCATCGAATAGCGCCATGAGCGCATGCCGAAACCGAGGTTCGACTTGTCGACGAGCATGCCCATCTTGCGGGTGAACTCGCCGTTACCGTCCGGTAGCAAGAAGACATTCTCGGCCTGCTGGGATTTGCCCCACTGATACATGGTGAAAGCATCGTTGACCGACAAGCAGACGACCATGTCGACACCCAGTGCTTTGAACTCTTCATAAAGTTCTTCGTAGCGCGGCAGGTGGCTGGTCGAACACGTCGGTGTGAACGCACCCGGCAACGAGAACAGCACAACGCGCTTGCCGTCGAAAATTTCTTCGGTGGTCAGGTCTTTCCACTTGAACGGGTTGTCGCCTTCGATGGCGTCGTTGCGAACGCGGGTCTTAAAGGTCACGTGTGGGACATGTTTGATCATGTGGCTTCTCCTAAAGTTAAAAACGAATGCTTCGACGTCGGTCTCACCCGTGTCTGATGAGGACAATAAGCATTCAACTACTATATTAAAAATCGTTTGTTTTTATCTTAATGATAGGTGGCGCCGAATATTAACAATATCCACATTATGCCGCTGATGAAGCTAAGGAATTCCGATTTGAGATAGCCTGGCGTCGTTTATGGTCACATGCTGATGTAGGGTGTCATCAGAGGCTAAGGGTGTCGGGTTATGAAAGATCACGTTCAGGCAGCGGTTATCGGCGGCGGTGTCGTCGGGTGTAGTGTATTGTATCACCTCACAAAATTGGGCTGGAACGATGTTTGTCTGATTGAAAGATCCGAGCTGACGTCGGGCTCGACCTGGCATGCGGCGGGGGGGTTTCATACCCTGAATGGCGATCCCAACGTCGCCAAATTGCAGGACTATACGATCCGCCTCTATGCCGAAATCGAAGAACTTTCTGGACAATCCTGCGGGCTGCACATGACCGGCGGAGTGATGTTGGCTGGCACACAAGATCGTTTGGACTTTCTGAAGATGGCGCGGGGCAAGGCGCGCTATCTGGGCCTACAGGATATGGAGATCATCTCGGTCGATGAAGCTGCCGAGCTGTTTCCGCTGATGGATAAATCGAAATTCGTCGGTGCCATGTACAATGCCGACGAGGGCCACCTGGACCCGTCCGGCACGACGCATGCTTATGCCAAAGCGGCTCGTATGCAGGGCGCTGAAATCTATTTGCGCAATCGCGTTGTTGAATTGCAGCATCGCCCCGACGGCACCTGGGATGTGATCACTGAGCAAGGCTCCATTCATG
Source organism: Rhodospirillales bacterium (assembly GCA_017857825.1). GTDB lineage: Bacteria > Pseudomonadota > Alphaproteobacteria > Rhodospirillales > Casp-alpha2 > UBA4479. The sequence goes on along the minus strand of JAFMCK010000025.1, from coordinate 2,692 downwards.
CCGAGCACGTGGTGAATGCCGGTGGACTGTGGGCCCGCGAATGCGGGCGCATGGTTGGCTTGGAGCTGCCGGTGCTGGCGATGGAGCACATGTATATCCTCACCGAAGACATGCCCGAAGTCGCGGAGATCAACGCAAGTTCCGGCAAAGAAGTGCTGCACGCCATCGATTTTGAAGGCGAAATCTATATGCGCCAAGAACGCGGCGGCATGCTGATGGGCACCTACGAGCGCGCCGGCAAGCCGTGGCAGGAATCCGAGACGCCGTGGGATTTCGGCCAGGAGTTGCTGCAGCCGGATTTGGACCGCATCGTGCCGTCGCTTGAAGTCGGGTTTTCGCATTTTCCGGCGTTCGAGCGTGCCGGCATCAAACAGATCATCAACGGTCCATTCACCTTTGCGCCCGACGGGAACCCGTTGGTCGGCCCGGTGCGCGGGCTTGAAAACTATTGGTGTGCGTGCGCGGTGATGGCGGGCTTCAGCCAAGGCGGCGGGGTCGGCTTGGCATTGGCAGGCTGGATGGTCAACGGCGACCCGGGTTTCGATGTTTGGGGGATGGACGTCGCGCGCTTTGGCTCGTGGGCGGATATGCCCTACACAAACGCCAAGGTGCGGGAAAATTATCCCAGACGTTTCCGTATTCGCTATCCGAACGAAGAATTGACGGCAGCGCGCCAGCACCGCACCTCGCCGCTGTATGAAACCCTCAAAACACGTGGCGCCGTGTTCGGGGCGGTGGCGTCGATTGAGCACGCACTGTGGCACGCGCCCGAAGGTGTTCAGCCTGCCGAAGATGCCACGTTCCGCCGCTCCAACGCGTTCCCGATCGTCGCCGAAGAATGCAAGGCAGTGCGGGGTGGGGTCGGCCTGATCGAAACCTCAACGTTCGCGAAGTACGAGGTCAGCGGCCCAAGCGCCGGCGCCTGGTTGGATGGCTTAATGGCTGGCCGCCTGCCAAAGCCGGGTCGAATGGCGCTTAATCCCCTGTTGAATGCGCACGGTCGCCTGGTCGGTGATTTTACCGTCGCGGCTTTGACGTCGGATCGGTTCTTTATCTTCGGCTCGGGTGTTGCCGAAGATTATCATATGCGGCTGTTCTTGGCGCAGATGCCGGCAAGCGGGGTCGAGATTGTCTCGCACGGGCTCGGCATGACCGGACTTTCCCTAGCTGGGCCGAAATCGCGTGATGTTTTGGCGCGGGTTGTTGCCATCGATGTCTCGGCCGATGCCTTTAAATTTATGTCGTTTGCCGAGGTCGCGGTTGCTGGTGTGCTGGCGCTTGTCGGGCGGGTGACGTTCACCGGTGATCTCGGTTTTGAGATTTGGTGCAAGGCCGAGCATCAGGTCGCGTTGTTCGAAGCATTGATGGCGGCAGGGGCCGAAGACGGCATCCAGCTGTTCGGTGCGCGCGCCCTGAAATCCCTTTCCATCGAAAAGGGGTTCGGCTCGTGGGCCACGGAATACCGGCCGATCTATGGCGCGCTTGAAACCGGTTTGGACCGCTTCGTACGTTACGACAAACCAGCATTCATGGGGCGCGACGCGGCGTTGGCCGAACGCGACGCCGGCCCGAAGCGGAAACTCTGTTTGTTCGATGTAGACGCATCAGATGCGGACTGCATCGGTGACGAAGCGATCTGGTGCCATGGTGAGGTGATCGGCTGGGTGACGTCGGGGGCGTACGGGCACAGCGTCGGTAAATCGCTGGCGCTCGGCTACGTCGATGCCACAAAAGCCGGCGACGCCATCGATTTTGAGATCGAGATCATTGGCGACAAACGTCCGGCTAAGTGCTTGAGCGCGCCGCCGTTCGATCCCAGCGGGGCTCGGATGCGGGCTTAAGAGTTTCCCGGTGCCGAGGTGCAACCAAGTGACGTAAGTCGCGTACCATCGCTGGGGGGGTGTCGTTTAAGGAGATCTGCGTGGTCTGCTCGGCTGGTCGCGGGGTTGGGTTTTGGCTGATGCCGGCGATGATCCATGGGATATCGCCATCAGTGCCGCGCACCACGGTTTCACGGGTCGGCGGGCTGATCGGAACGGCGCCGTCCGGTGTTGCGTTGGCGATGTGAAAGCGAAACACATGGTTCGGCGTCAGACCCATCCGCAGATCGGTCATGATGACCCGTTCGCCGTCAAGTTCCAGCCGAAAAAAGCCTTTCGTGAAGGCCGCAAGTTTATCGAACACCGGGGTGCCGATCAGGCACCCGGCAAGGTCCGGGCGGCGCGCGTGCGCATACGCCAATGTTGTGGATGCATCGCCAAACAACGGCATGTCCAAGTTGATCAACCGTGCGCCATCAATGGCGATGGTGCGCCAATACACAACATTGAATGGCGTTGGAATGGTCAGTTGGCGTTCAGGCGTGATGCCCTCGGCTTTCAGCAGATTATGTGCGCGGGCATCCATCATCTGCTGTAGCGGGATGGTGAGCAACATATACGCCGTCGAGAAAACCAACGCACCCTTGAGCGCGCGCGCAAAACGGGTGCTCCACTGCGCCAAAAACAAGCCCCATAGCGTCACCACCAACAGCGGCAAGGTATACAGCGGATCAATAATAAAGATCGAGCCGACCCCGAATGGGGTATCGGTCAGCGGCCATAACAGTTGCGTGCCGTACACCGTCATCGCATCGATCATCGCATGGGTCGCAAAAACCAGATAGACGGCAACATAGGTAAGGATCCGTGCG
>JAFMCK010000252.1 GCA_017857825.1 Rhodospirillales bacterium | reverse complement strand
AGCATGCCGCGTGCGACCGTTTTGGTGTACTTGCTGTCATCAGCGAGGTTGGCCTCGTTATGGCAGTAAGCGCAGCCTTGGTCCGGCGACACCCATTCAGTGATCGATAACATCAGTCGGTTGAACTGATCGTTGTTGAGATGGCCGAGCACCTGCACGTTCTCATAGAGTTCTGAGACCGGCTGACCGCCCGGTGATACCTCATATGGTACCTCCGGTGCTTGGTTGACCGCCATCTTCATGGCTTCGGTACGCGGGTTAGTCACCGCCTCCATGCCCACGCCCCGATAACCGGCCTGCGTGACCTCCATCGGTGGCCGTTCCCAGCCAACAGTGAAGAACATCGCAACCACAAGCAACGAGCCGAAGACAACGCCGACAAGGCCGAGGGCAGTGCTTAAATCACCCTTTTTCATATCAGTTTCCTCCCGACCATACGTCCGGATAGCTCGGGGCGACCCCGTGCTTCACGGCCCAAAGATACCAGTTGTCGACAACCGTACCGGTCAACAGGATGCCGATACCGCCGGTCAGCGGACACAACACTGCAAACCACCACGCCCAACGGTGAATGGATTCCATGGTTGCGTTGAAGCCCATGGTCCAGCGCCAAAACAAGCCTGCACGCTCGGATGCCGTACCGCGGTCGACAATTTGCTCGATCTCGCGGTCGCCACCATAACGGCTGACAGCGAGAATGGTCGCACCGTGCATAGCGAACAGCACAGCTGAGCCGTACAGGAATGCAATCGATAGCATATGGAACGGATTATAGAACAAGTTGCCGTAGCGAATCGAGAATGCTGCGGTCCAATCCAGGTGCGAGAAGATACCAAACGGTACCGCTTCGCTCCAACTGCCCATCAGCACCGGGCGGATAAAGCCGAGCACCAAGAACAACCAGATCGCCGACGCGAATGCCCATGCAACGTGAGTGCCCATTCCAAGTTCAATTGCGCGGCGATACATGCGTACCCACCACAACAGCACCGAGATCGTCAAAAAGAAGCCGGTTAAAATCCACCAGCCGCCTTCCGCCATAGGCGGGATAGACAAGCCATAAGACGGCGCCGGCGGATCCAGCGACAGCCAGAACAGTTGGCGGACAAACTGGATTGGATCCCAATCCACCGATGCCCACATATTCAGGCCGATCATCTCGAATGCCGCGAAACCGAACATCAGCGATGCGACACCGAGCCACCCCAAATACACAGGGCCGATCTGCGCGTTGCCGATTTTACCCGCCCAATAGCTGAAGAACGGTTGTCCGACTCGGTCGCGTGCATTGTATGCGAGGGGAACCCCCTCTTCCGGATGCCCGCGAACTTGCACCCGGGTGAAGATATTTTGGTATTCAGTCATCTTCCCGTCCCCCTCAGCGCCGGTGCGGCTGGAACAGCCAAGGCGCGCTAATAAACATTAAGACCTGCAGGACCCAGTCCCCACGCGCGGGTGCGGTTCCGTGGTGGTGGGTTGCCGTCGTCGATAGTGCCATTTTGACATCGAACATCATCAATCTCCTCAATCACCACACAGGAAGGTCAAGCCACCAGTTCCACCACTCAGGCCACCCTTTGGTCCAGAACGGGCCGCTGATCAGAATACAGACAGCGCTCCAGAACGCGGCGGACACAGCCAGGAACAAGCCCAAGCGGTGAATGCCGAGGGTGCCGATGGAATAACCAATGGCATCGCGAAAATAGGTGTCCTCGTGTTCTGCCGTTTTGACCATTTCGCCTTCTTGCGGGTTGGTCGACGACAGGATCAATGAGCCGTGCAACGCGAGCGCCAGAACGTTCGTAAAGAAGAACGTGATGGCGATCATGTGTGCCGGGTTGTAATGGAAGTGCAGGAACTGATAACCGACGTTCGACACCCAGTCCAAGTGACTGATGATGCCGTAGGGGAAGCCGTGGCCCCATGCACCGAGCAGGAACGGCCGGATCACCACCAGGGTGATGTAAGCAAAAATCGCGAAGCCAAAGGCGACCGGGATATGCAGTCCCATACCTAGCTTACGTGCGATCTCCGCTTGGCGCAGTGCCCATGAAACGAAGGCGCCAATCGCGCAGATCGTAATGATCTGCCATAGGCCGCCCTCTTTGAGCGGCGCCAGCGCAAGTCCGTATGAAAGGTCCGGTGGCGCGATCGATATCTGCCAAAGGTTCCAGGTCGGCCCAAGAGCCGCCCCGTAAATAATTAAAAGTGTGCCGAGGGACGCAAAAAAGATCGTTAAGACCCCAAAGAAACCGACGTAAAACGGCCCGACCCAAAAGTCGAAGAGGTCCCCGCCGATTAACGTTCCCCCGCGCACGCGGTATTTTCTCTCGAAGCTCAGCATGGCCATTTCAAAATCTCCGGTCTCCCATGCACGAAAGCGTGCCATCCTCAAAATAATCGCTTATCGCTTGTCGTCCGCCGAGATCGGCGGGGTCGCTGGTGATAGCGGACCGCCCCGGCATATGCCGAAGAAGCCCGCTATCACGCACTAGCGACGCTAGCTGATCATTCGGGTAACCGAATGAGCATTGCTGCTGCTCCCCATCGAAGCAGAGCCTTCCAACCAGTTGAACCGGTCGGTGCTCAGCAAGATGAAGTGAATCAACAGTGCGAGAACCATTAAGAATGTTGCCAAGGCAACCAAAGTTCTGCGCGGATCGAATAGAAGCCAAATTCTCCACATATTCCCCTCCTCCTATGCAATGTGTTGGATGAAGTGGTTTAAGGCGATTTTAGCACCTTCGACCGAGTCAAGAAGGGAAGCATACCCTTCAGGCCCTGGAATCCAGGGGCGCCACTGCCACACAAGAATGTGTGCGATGACAGCAACGACTGTGAAGACGATGAAGCTCGTCATGAAAACTCCGTGGAATTCTCTGGCTTCACCTTCATTTAGTCCTGACATAGCACCTCCTTTGTCCGGATCCCTGTCAGGGACGAATCGGACACTCCGTTACCGCGCAAGTCCCGCGCGGCGAGGAACGGACCGACAACCTTTGCCGGCCCGCACTTCCGACGCCCCCGAAGGGACGAAGGAACCCGTGGCGCAGTCGCAAAATGCTCTGCGCGCATCTAAACGCTGTTTTGGGCGTGGCGGCTCATGCGGCCTTCCCTTCCCGAACAGCGGTTAATGTTTCTTCGACCAAACCGCGCGTGACGCGTTCTTCGCCGGCCAAACGGGCCTGACGTTCTGCGTAGTCGCGCACCCGTTTGGCGGCGGAAATCCGCACCAAGAACGGCTGGTTTTCGACGAATTCATTGAACACAATCTCAGCGTCTTCATCCCAAGGGCGGGACTCCGACTGCTCAGCCTTGGCCAATGTCTTATCGACCTGATCCAGCTGCGTGCCGAGCGGCAGAATGTTGAACAGCGCATCGAACAGCGCGTTGCAATATTCCTGCACCAGATACGTGGCGCCACTGAAGCCCATGAATGGCGTACCAGTTGCGCGGCGGATAATCGCACCCGGAAACGAAGCCGGAATAAATTGTGCGCGGCAACCGGCTTCTTGCATGTACATACGCTCGTTAAATGAGCCGTACATGACCAGCGGTGCTTTATCTTTGATGAAATCGCGGACTTCAGCGTTATTGGTTTTTGTGCCCGGCGTACGGGCGACCGAGAATGTGCACGGGATGCCCATCTCGTCTTCCATGAAGTGCTTCATGCCGCGCGCATAGGTCTCGTTGGCCACCACGGCGAATGAGCCGGTGGCGAAAAAGTCTTGCGTCACCGAGCGCCACAGATCCCATACCGGCTTGATGGTAGTTTCTTTTTCAACCGCGATGAACGGCTCCGGGTCAACGCCGGTCAGCTTGCCCAAGGCACGCAGGAAATTGACGGTCGCGAACAAACCGATCGGCGCTTGCAGATACGGCACATCCAAGTCTTCGCACAGCATGCGACCGAATTCGCGGTACATGCAGATATTCACGTCGGCTTCGGCGAGGCGCCCGACATCATTGATGTCTGAGCCCAGCGGGAAGACCATGTTGATTTCGCAGCCGATGCCTTCGACCAAACGACGCACTTCATGTAGGTCGGACGGCATATTGAACGTGCCGTACATCGGGCCGATGATGTTCACCTTCGGCGCTTGATCGGGTTTGCGATTTTTGCGCTTCTTGGCAAACGTCTTGGCTTTTTTCTTACCGAACTCTTCCCACATCCAGAACAATGCGCGGTTGGCACTCTGCCACTGATCTTCGTCAATGGTGCGGGGCAAAAAGCGTTTCAGATTTGAGCCGTTCGGCGTCACACCGCCACCGATCATCTCGGCAATCGAGCCGGTCACAACCACAGCTGGTTTTGATGTGTCTTGGGTCGCATTGGCACGGGACAATGCTTGCTCGGTACCGTTCATCGACAGTTCGTCTTCCGACAAGCCGGTCACGGTCACAGGTAATTCATGGGGCGGCAACGCATCGGTATAATGCAGGACCGCCGTCACCGGCAGATTCTCGCAACCAACGGGGCCGTCGATCACAACCCGCAAGCCTTTGACGGCTGC
>JAFMCK010000251.1 GCA_017857825.1 Rhodospirillales bacterium | reverse complement strand
TTTCATTATATGCATCACGGGCCGGGCGGCACGCCGTATGCGGACCCGGCCGAGATGTCGATGGCTTTGATGCGTGCCGCGGCGCGCGCGGGAATCGGCATCACCTTGTTGCCGGTATTGTACGTGAACGGCGGCTATGGCGGGGCGGCACCGAACGCGGGGCAGGCACGCTTCATTTCGACCCCCGATCAGTTGCTGACGATTATCAATGCGGTTAAAGCGGTGCATCACGGCGACCCGCAGACGTGTGTCGGCGTTGCGCCGCACAGCCCGCGACATGTCGATGCCGACGCGCTTCGTGATATCTTGCAAGGCATTCGGGCGGATGCGCCCGTGCACATTCATGTTGCTGAACAGACCCGCGATGTTGAGGAATCCGTCAAGCAAACCGGGTTGCGCCCGGTCGAATGGTTGTACGAGCACGCCGATGTCGGCCCGCGTTGGTGCTTGGTGCACGCGACGCACTTAACCGAGGCCGAGCGCATCCAGATGGCCGCCAGCGGTGCCGTCGCCGGCCTATGTCCGACGACCGAGGCGAATTTGGGCGACGGCTTGTTTCCGTTGATCCCTTATCTTGAGGACAAAGGCGTATTCGGCATCGGGTCTGACAGTCATATCTCGGTCAATATGATCGAAGAGCTTCGTTTGCTGGAATATGGCCAACGACTGACGCAGCGCCACCGCAACTTGGCTGCCGGATCGCCAGGCGCGTCGACCGGCGTGCAATTGTATCAGGGGGCACTCAAAGGCGGCGCTCAAGCGACGGGGCGCCCGGTCGGCGAGATTGCGGTCGGCAAGCGGGCCGATTTCGTTGCGCTTGATCCAGGCCATCCGGCGCTTGTCGGGAAGACCGGGAATCGGCTGATCGACAGCTTGGTCTTTGCGACCGGCACGCCGCCGTTCCTCGAAGTCTGGATCGGCGGCAAACGCCAAGTTGTCGGTGGCAGACATGTGCGCGAACAAGACACCTTGGATGCCTTTTCGCGGGTGATGCGGGCTTTGGAATTTTAGATACATCCGACCTGCATTTTACTGTCATTCCCGCGCAGGCGGGAATCCATCGCTGACATGGATCCCCGCCTGCGCGGAGATGACGGAGTGCTAATACCGAGGTGATGTGGCTCCCCGTCGTTTTTCCGGAAATGGCTCTTTTCATTCTGGGCAACAGCTTCTAACTAAATCCTATGACCACATCAGATGCCCGTTCCGCACGTTTGTCGCTGATCTTTTCCAGTATCGGCCATACCTTCAGCCATCTGTTTCAGCCGCTGTATTATGTCGCCGTGCTATCGCTTGAGGGCGAGCTTGGCTTGACCCACGGTGAAGCCATTCAGTTGGCGGTGCTGGGCGGCGTGCTGTTCGGTTTCGGTGCCCCGATTGCCGGCTGGCTCGGCGACAAGTGGGGGGCGGTGCCGATGATGAGTGTGTTCTTTATCGGCACCGGTTTGGCGATGATGCTGACCGGCCTTGCTCAGTCGCCTTGGCAGATCATGGCGACGCTCGGGCTGACCGGGTTGTGCGCCTCGATTTATCATCCGGTCGGCATCGCATGGCTGATCCGCAATGCCTTAAACCGGGGTACGGCGCTTGGCATTAATGGGATTTTCGGCGGCCTCGGCCCGGCGATTGCGGCGTTGACCGCAGGCTCGATCATCGCACTGATGGGCTGGCGCGCGGTGTTTATCATTCCAGGGGCACTGATTATTTTGGTTGGCATCGCGTTTATCGTGCTGGTGGCACGCGGCATCATCGTTGAAACCCATGGCGACCGTGCGCCGACACCGGATGCCGAAAAAGGCGATGCGCTAAGGGTATTCGCGGTACTCGCGTTGACCATGCTGTGCACCGGTGTGATCTATCAAGCGGCCCAGGCGGGTCTGCCCAAGACCTTCCAAATGCGCCTTGAAGATATGTTCCAAGGCGGTGTGATGGGCATTTCCAGCATGGTCGCGTTGGTGTTCTTTGTCGCCGGCTTAATGCAGGTCATGGGCGGTTGGTTGGCGGATAAAATATCCCCCAAGATCGTCTACATCGGCGCGTTCATGATCCAAGTCCCGCTGCTGATTTTGCTCGCGAACATCGCGGGTCCGATGATCATTTTGATTGCGGTGATGATGATGGCAGCGAACAACGGCGGTCTGCCATCGGAAAACGTGATTTTGGCGCGCTACGTGCCGCGCACGCGCCGGTCATTGGCATTTGGGTTTAAGTTCGTGCTTGCGATCGGCTTTTCGACCATGGGCGTGCAGTTAGAAGCGATGTTATTCGATGCGACGGGCGGGTTCTATTGGCTGTACACGGTGCTGGCTGCGGTTGCCGTAACAGGCGCCGTCGCCGCAACGGTGCTGCCGCGCGAGCGGCGGGTGATTGTGGCTTAATCCATGGTTTTCGAGGTGGCCTCGGAAATCCCCGCTACAAAGAAAGCCCCTGATCGAGATCGCGAATGAGGTCGTCTGCATCCTCGATCCCAATCGACAATCGGATCGTTTCCGCCGTCGCGCCCGCAGCTTGACGTTGTTCGTCGGTGAGCTGGCGATGCGTCGTCGAGGCCGGGTGCAGAATCAGTGATTTGGTGTCGCCGATGTTGGCCAGGTGCGAGAACACATTGACCCCCTCGACCAATTTTACACCTGCCTCGAACCCGCCCTTGAGGCCGAATGTAAACACCGATCCGGCACCTTTCGGCATGTATTTCTTGGCAAGGTCCCGGTACGGGCTCGATGCCAAACCTGCATAGCTGACCCAGGCGACGGCAGGGTGGGTCTCCAAGAACGCGGCGACCTTTTCGGCGTTCTCGACGTGGCGCTGCATCCGCACGTGCAGGGTTTCGATGCCGGTGATGGTGTTGAAAGCGTTGGTCGGCGATAGGGAAGGGCCGAAGTCGCGGAGCGCGACCGCGCGGGCCTTCATGGTGAATCCGAAATCGCCAAACGTCTCATAGAAAGTCAGGCCGTGATACGCGGGGTCGGGTTCGGTCATGGTTGGAAAGCCCGGGCCGCCGTTTTTACATGTCCAATCGAATTTGCCGCTTTCGACGATTGCGCCCCCCATCGATGTGCCGTGGCCCTGTAAAAACTTGGTCGTGGAATGGGTGATGATGTCCGCGCCCCACTCGATGGGGCGGCACAGGTATGGCGTCGCCATGGTGTTGTCGACGATCAACGGGATGCCGGCGTCTTTTGCGATGGTGGCAATGGCTTCGAGGTCGAGCACCACGCCGCCCGGGTTGGCCAGCACTTCAATAAAGATCGCTTTGGTTTTCGGTGTAATCGCCGCTTTGATGTTGTCGGGTGTGGTGCAGTCGACGAAATGGCAATGCCAGCCCAGCCGCTTAAAGCTGACGCCGAACTGCGTGATCGAGCCGCCGTACAAGTTTCTCGATGCGATGAATTCGTCGCCGGGCTCGAGCAAGGTAAAGAACGTGAGAAACTGCGCCGCATGCCCGGATGCCGCACACACGCCGGCGCGGCCGCCTTCAAGGTTTGCTATCCGCTCTTCCAACACCGAGACAGTGGGGTTGGTCAGTCGGGAATAGATAAAGCCGAACGTCTGAAGATTGAACAGGTCCGCTGCGTGCTCTGCGTCATCAAACACATACGATGTGGTTTGATAAATCGGCGTTGCACGTGCGCCTGTCACCGGGTCCGGGCTTGCGCCTGCGTGGATGGCGCGGGTGGCAAACCCGAATTCGGGCGGGCCGTCGCTGTGAGCGGGTTTTTTATCGGTCATGATTTTATACGAACTCTCGGGTCATAAATGCGCTGTGCGGGTCGGGTTGATAATTGCCAAACGGGTCGGTGGGTTCGAAGCCGAACGCTGCATATAAACTGCGTGCCGGTAAAAAATGCTCTGTCGCTCCGGTCTCAAGGCTCAGCCGGGCATAACCCCGATGCTTGGCGACGGCGATGATGTGTTCCAACAACGTGCGCGCAAAGCCGCGTCCGCGCGTATGCACCGCCGTGTGCATGGATTTGATCTCGCCGTGGGTCGGGTCAAGTTCCTTGAGCGCACCGCAGCAGACCAGTGAATCACCGTCCCAGAGCGTCCAGAATGTCACGTCCGGCGCGCGGAGCGCATCCAGGTCCAACGCGTGCACGCTTTCCGGTGGGGTGATGGACCGCATCAAATCCAGATGTGCTTCCAACAGCGCTTTGATTTCAGGGCCGCGCAGATCGTCGATACGAATTTCCATTAGGGCGCGCGTTTCCGTCGTTTCGACGAGATGATCCCGGAATTCACCCCGGACCAGCCAAGTTCACCGAACAGCCGCCCGTATTCGATTTTCGGGCAGCGATCCATAATCACGGTCAGCCCGGCGGCCTCGGCGCGCACGGCGGCGGCCTCATTGATCACACCCAACTGCATCCAAATGACTTTCAAATGCTTTTCGTCTTTCAACTGAATCGCTTCATCGACCAACTCACCGGCCGCTTCTGAATTGCGAAAAATATCCAGCATGTCGATGGGGCCGGGCACGTCAGCAAGGGACGCATAGGTCAAGCGTCCGCATATTTC
>JAFMCK010000250.1 GCA_017857825.1 Rhodospirillales bacterium | reverse complement strand
ATATTCAATGACATGGCCGGTGCCGCCGGCGGTGCCGATTTTGCCGATGATGGCGAGGATCAGGTCCTTCGCGGTGCAGCCCTTCGGCAGCGCGCCATTGACAGTGATGCGCATGTTCTTAAGTGGGCTTTGCAGCAACGTCTGCGTGGCCATCACGTGCTCGACCTCGGACGTGCCGATGCCAAAGGCCAGCGCGCCGAACGCACCATGAGTCGCCGTATGGCTATCACCGCAAACGATGGTCGTACCCGGCAAAGTGAAACCCTGTTCAGGACCGATGATATGCACGATGCCTTGGCGAACGTCGGTAACGTCAAACAACTGCACGCCGAACTCGGCACAGTTCTTTTGCAGGGTCTCAATCTGGATACGGCTTTCGTCGTCGGCTATATAGCCGCCGCGTTCCGTCGTCGATACGTTGTGGTCCGGCACCGCCAACGTCAAATCCGGACGACGCAATTTGCGACCGGCCAAGCGAAGGCCTTCGAACGCCTGGGGGCTGGTGACCTCGTGCACAAGGTGCCGATCAATATAGATCAGGCAGGTGCCGTCATCTTGAACGTTGACTAAGTGAGCGTCCCAAATCTTATCGAACAGCGTTTTCGCTTGCGCCATAGTTTCCTCCGGATTGAGCCTGTTGCCGCCGGGCAGGTCCCGGCGGCAATGTCCATACGGGATTTATCCCGCTATGATTGAGCGAGGGTACCCTCGCTATTTGTTTGGTATCAACGGCTTATTTATCGGCAGCAGCTGCGTCTACTTTGGCCTGCTTGGCTTCACGCGTCTTTGCGTCGCGCGCAGCCTTTTCGGCTTTTGCTTCACGCTTTTCTTCCGCTGTCACCTTTGCAGCGAAGCCATCGGTCTTCTCGGCAATACGTGCCGATTTACCTTGGCGGCCACGCAAGTAGTACAACTTGGCGCGACGCACATCACCACGACGAATGACGTCGATTGATGCAATGTTCGGCGAGTAAACCGGGAACACACGCTCAACACCTTCGCCGTACGAAATTTTACGCACCGTGAATGATTCCTGGATGCCGGCACCACCACGCGCGATGCACACACCTTCGAACGCCTGGACCCGCTCGCGCGTGCCTTCGACGACCTTCACGTTCACGCGGATCGTATCACCCGGCGCAAACACAGGCACCGGACGCTCAGCAACGAGCCGGTCCAACTGTTCTTTGTTAATCTCATCAATGATGTTCATAGTCTGGTTTCCTTCTTGGCTTAAATATTGCCGCGTCCATAACGTTCCCACAAGTCGGGACGTCGTTGACGCGTGATGTCTTCGGCCTGAGCAAGACGCCAGGCGCGAACCTTTTCGTGATGACCGGACAACAGAATCTCGGGAACACTCAAACCCTGCCAATCGCGGGGTCGGGTGTATTGCGGGTATTCCAACAATCCGGTCTCGAAACTTTCTTCATCGAGAGACTCCTGCGCACCGATGACACCCGGCAGAAGACGCACGCATGCGTCCAACAGGGTCATCGCTGCGAGCTCGCCACCCGACAGCACAAAATCGCCGAGCGATATCTCGTCGCCCGGATAAGCTTCCATAACGCGTTGATCGATCCCTTCGAATCGACCACAAACAGCGATCACACCCGGGCCGTCGGCCAACGCGCGCGCCTTAACCTGATCCAACGGTTGGCCGCGTGGTGTCAGATACACCAACGGCAAATCCGCATCGTCTGCTTTCGCGGCCGCGATCGCACGCCCGACAACGTCGGGCCGCATCACCATACCGGGGCCACCACCGAACGGCACATCGTCGACGCTGGCATGTTTGTCTTCGGCGAACGAACGTATATCCAAGGCACGCAGAGACCACAGGCCACGCTCAAGCGCTTGACCTGACAAAGACACGCCCAGCGGCCCCGGAAACATGTCCGGGAAGATGTTGAGCACGCGGGCGCGCCACATCTTATCTGCCTTCAATTGTGCGTTCTCAGCGTTCACGTGGTCTCGTCCTTAAACACTTTTGTCTACGTCGTCGTCGCTACCTTTGTCGGACTCTGCCTCCGGCTCAGGCGTTTCAAACAAGCCATCCGGCGGATCAATCACAACCCGACGGGCCTTGAGGTCGATCTCGGGGACGGCGGCTTGGGTAAACGGCACCATGATGCCATCATCCAATTCCAAGACCGGGCCGGCGCCAAAATCAAAGACACCGCGTATCCGGCCCAATCCGTCTCCCGTCACCGTCACCGCATCCAACCCCTCAAGATCCCGATGATAGAACTCGTCTGCATCGGGGTCGGGTAGTTGGTCGGCATCGATGAAAAGCTCGGTTCGTTTTAACGCATCTGCGCCGCTGCGATCCGTGACCCCGTCGACCCTGGCCAGCACCAAACCCTTTTGTGTGCCGGTCACCTTTAGATCGAAGCGCCGCGTCCCTTCCCGGTCGAACAGCGGACCATAGGCCGCGATGTCCTCGGGCGCATCGGTGAAGCTCTTGATACGAACTTCGCCTTTGATACCCCTGGCCCCGACAATCACGCCGAGGCGAACCGGATCGGTCAGTTGCGTCATAACTCCAAGCCCGATCAGGCCTCCTTCTTCTCCTCATCGGCGGCCGCTTCTTCAGCTGGTGCTTCTTCGGCAGCCGCTTCTTCAGCCGGTGCTTCTTCAGCAGCAGCCTCTTCGGCCGGTGCTTCTTCGGCAGCAACTTCTTCAACTGGCGCTTCTTCAGCAGGCGCCGCAGCCGCTTCCGCTGCAGCTTCTTCAGCCGCTTTTTTCTTTTCAATAGCTTCAGCCGCACGCTCTTGTGCTTTGGCTTTCGGAAGGTGCTTTTTGGTTTGATCGTGGATCGCTGGCTTATCACCCATACCGGCATCTGCTAAGAACTTTGCAACCCGGTCTGATGGTGTGGCACCAACGCCCAACCAATACTGAATGCGCTCGCCTTCAAGCTTAATACGATCCGGATGGTCTTTGGCGACCATCGGGTTGTACGAGCCGACGCGCTCAATAAAGCGGCCATCACGGGCGCGGCGGGAATCTGCCACCACGATGCGATAGTACGGACGCCGTTTTGCGCCACCGCGCGAAAGTCTGATTTTCAATGACATCTGTTGATCTAGTCCTCTTCTGTATCGACGTATTAATCGGTTAAAACTGAACGAACACCCGCGCGGGTGCCGTTATCTCATGCCGGGGGGCATGCCACCCCCCATCGGTGGAAGACCGCCGGGCAAGCCACGCATCATGCCTTTCTTGCCCATTTTTCCGGCTTTCTTCATGAACTCTGACATTTGTTTGTGCTGCTTCAGCACACGGTTGACCTCTTGCACCGACGTGCCCGAGCCAACAGCAATCCGCCGCCGTCTGGATCCGTTCAGGATCTTCGGGTTGCGACGTTCAATCGGCGTCATCGACGAGATGATCGCCTCTTGGCGGGCGATGGTCTTGTCATCGACGTTCGCACCGGCCATTTGTTTTTTGATGTTCTTCGCACCGGGCATCATGCCGAGGAGTCCCTCGAGGCTGCCCATCTGGCGGATCTTCTTAAATTGGTCGGCCATGTCCTCAAGCGTGAACTGGCCTTTCATCATCTTCTTGGCGAGCGCTTCGGCCTCTTCTTCTTCAACGACTTCTTGCGCTTTTTCGACCAGGCCGACGATGTCGCCCATGCCTAAGATCGAGCCGGCGATCCGTTGCGCATCGAAGGCGTCCAGCGCATCCATCTTTTCGCCGGTGCCCAGCAACTTGATCGGCTTGCCGGTGACGGCGCGCATCGACAAGGCCGCACCGCCGCGCGCATCGCCGTCGATACGGGTCAGCACGATGCCGGTGATGCCGACTTTTTCGTTAAATTCGCGGGCCAGATTGACGGCGTCTTGACCGATCATCGCGTCGGTCACCAAAAGCGTTTCCGACGGATTGGCGACGTCGCGGATTTTCTGCACTTCGCCCATCAATTCCTGGTCGATGTGCAAACGACCCGCGGTATCCAAGATCACCACGTCGTAGCCTTCGGTACGGCCGGTGTGCATGGCGCGCTTGGCGATTGCGACGGGCTGCTCGCCAAACACCGGCGTCAGCACCGTGGTGTCGATCTGTTGGCCCAACTGCTGCAACTGCTGCTGGGCCGCCGGGCGGTAGACGTCCAGCGATGCCAACAGGACTTTTTTCTTATCACGCGTTTTCAGGCGCAGTGCGATCTTTGCCGACGTCGTGGTTTTACCCGAGCCTTGCAGGCCGACCATCAAGAACGCAACCGGCGGATTACCGTCGATACGCAAGCCATCCGGCATTTCGCCGCCGAGCATGGCGACCAAATGATCGTGAACGACTTTAACGACTTGTTGACCTGGGGAGACCGAGCGCAGGACATCCTGACCGACGGCTTTTTCGCGCACACCGTCGATGAAATCTTTGACGACTGGCAACGCGACGTCGGCTTCCAGCAAGGCGACGCGAATTTCACGCAGTGCCGCGTCGACGTCCGCTTCCTTCAACGCGCCCCGTTTTTTGAGGCCGTCAAAAATATCAGACAGTTTACTCTGCAGAC
>JAFMCK010000249.1 GCA_017857825.1 Rhodospirillales bacterium | reverse complement strand
TGCGTTGGCGGTTTTTTCCATCGTATTCGGGTCCGTAGCTGCATTGCCGCTGTTCTATCTCGCCCCTCTGCCGCTTTATTTGGCAGGGCTCGGGATTGGCAGCAAAGGCGTGCTGCTTGCGTCAGCCGCTGCCATCGGTACGGCAGCGCTGATTGGCGGCGTTTATGCGGCGCTGCCGTTCGCAGTCGCCTATGTCATGCCAAGCTTTGTCGCTTGCCGGCAGGCACTCCGGACGTTTCCGGGGCGAAACGGTCAAGCTGCGTGGACAGGCCCCGGCGATGTTGCCGGCACGTTCACGGTCATGGGCGCTGTAGGCCTTATGTTTGCGGCCTTTACGGTGATGATGGATTCCAATGTCGGTCCGCTTGCGGACGCCGTCAGCGGATTCCTCACCACCGCGCTCGACAAGATGGGGGGTGGCCGGATGCCCGTCGAAAGTCGCGATGCACTGGTGGTCGGCCTTGCGCCGTACTTCCCGGGCATGGCGGTTTCAAGTTGGGTGCTGATGCACATTTTTAATGCCATTGGCGCACAAGCCGCGTTGGTTAAATCGGGCAGAAACATCCGCCCGAGCGTTAGCTACAGCGATTTGAGTGTGCCGGACTGGTGCTCTTGGCTTTTGGTCGGCGCCGGTGTTGTAACCTTGGTCGGCTCTGACGACTGGAGCTATCTAGGGCGCAACATGGTGATTGTCGCTTTGGTGCCGTTCTTCTTGGTTGGCCTTGCCGTGGTGCACACATTTGCAAAACGGATCGCCGGCGGCATGGGGTTATTGGTGGTTTTTTACATTCTTTTGTTGGTGCTGGGTTGGGCCGCTTTTGTGGTCGCCGGTGCCGGTGTGGTCGAACAATGGGTTGGCCTGCGCAAGCGCATGGGCCCGCCCCTCAATGAGGAGAGTGAATGATGAACGTCATTCTGTTGGAACGGATCGAAAAGCTCGGTCAGATGGGTGACATCGTGACCGTGAAACCGGGTTTTGCCCGCAACTATCTTTTGCCGCAAGGCAAAGCCCTGCGCGCAACTGAAAACAACAAAGCGCAATTTGAAGGCCAGCGCGCGCAACTTGAGGCCGATAACCTCAAGCGCAAGCAGGAAGCCGAAGCAGTTGCTGATAAGATCAAAGATATCAGCGTTGTCTTGATCCGTCAGGCCGGCGACGCCGGTCAGTTGTACGGTTCTGTCAGCGCACGCGACATCGCCGAAGCCGTCACCGCTGCCGGTGCGACGATTAAGCGTTCGCAAGTTATCTTGGCATCGCCGATCAAAACCATCGGCCTGCACGATATCCGCGTTGAGTTGCACGGTGAAGTGATTATCACCGTTGTCGCCAACGTGGCCCGCTCGCAAGACGAAGCCGAGACGCAAGAAAAAACCGGCGGCGCCGTATTGTCGCTGGCTCAGAAAGAAGAGATGGAAGTCCAGGCCGAAGCCGAAGCCGCTGCTGAAGCTGCCGCCGAAGCGGTTGTTGAACAAGCCGACACCATGTTCGACGAAGGTGCCGCCGAAGAGGCGGTCGCCGAAGCCGAAGCTAGCGTTGCCGATGACGACGCTACGGAAGAAGACAAAGCCTAAGGCTTACTGACTTCTTCGCTCTGCTGAGCAATACCAAACAAAAAGGGTGTGTCCATAACGGACACACCCTTTTTTTGCACTACTTGCCAAAACCGCCCCAAATCCGTCTATAATATGGTCAGGTAATCAGTGCCGCAGCTTGGCGGGGCGATAACCGTCCCAACAGCAATGGCATGCGGCACTCTTGAAAATAGGGGTACAACAATGCTGATCACCCGGTTTTTACAAGACTTCATCCAAACTGGCGCATTGACGCTGATCACTGCGGACGGGCGAACACACAAATTTGACGGTCCTGAACAGGGTCCTCACATTACCTTACGGCTGCATAAACGCAGCTTGGAATGGACTTTAGGACTAAACCCTGACCCCGGCTTCGGGGATGCGTATGTTGACGGCAGCTTGACCATTGAAGACGGCACACTTCGAGATTTTATGTGGATTGCCAACCGCAATTTCGAAATCCTCAAGCGCACACCGTCTAAAGGGCTCGACCGTATCGCACAGACGTTACACCGCTACCGAGAAATGCGGCGCCTGTTCAATCCGCCTAAATTGGCCAGACGCAACGTGTCACATCATTACGATCTGACCGGCGAGCTGTTTTCCCTATTTTTGGACGAAGATCGCCAGTATTCCTGCGCCTACTTCACCGACCCCCGCGATCGCCTCGAAGATGCGCAGGCACGCAAAAAGCAACGGCTGGCGGCGAAGTTACTGTTACAGCCCAACCACCAATTGCTGGATATCGGGTCCGGTTGGGGCGGACTCGGACTGTATCTGAACGCGGTGTCCGGATGCGCTGTTGACGGTGTGACCCTGTCGCATGAGCAACTCGCCTATGCGCAAGCCCGCGCCCGCGACGCCGGCGTCAGCGATCAGGTACGGTTTGATCTGCAAGACTATCGGATGATCGACAAGACCTACGACCGCATCGTATCCGTCGGCATGTTCGAACATGTCGGGCCGAAGCATTATTCGGAATTCTTCAAAGCCGTGAGTCACCGACTCAAAGATGACGGCGTTGCAGTCTTGCATAGCATCGGTCGTTACAATGCACCTGAACCGGTCAGCCCGTGGATCGAGCGCAATATTTTCCCGGGCGGCTACATCCCGTCGTTGTCGGAAGTTTTCAGCCATATCGAGAACGCGAATCTATGGGTGACGGATGTGGAGATCATGCGGCTGCATTACGCAGAAACCCTGAAGCACTGGCACGACCGATTCCAAGCCAACCGGGCCAAAGCTGCGGCCCTCTATGACGAGCGCTTTTGCCGCATGTGGGAGTTCTATCTGACCGGCTGCGAGATGGGATTTCGGGTCGGCAATCTGATGGTCTTTCAAATCCAGCTCGCCAAACAGCGTGACGCCGTACCGCTGACTCGTGACTATATAGATGAAAAAGAACGACTCATTACACGTGGAAAGGAACAACGCGTCGCTTAAAGCAAAGTCAACAGGCAACGCACGCAATTATTGCGTACTTGTCCACGATATCCACAGCTATCCACAGCACATAAAACTGTTAGCAACCTCGGACCTTGCTATGGTCCGATCATGATTGAAAACACGGCTCAAGACATTCCGGCGTATGCCGACGACGAGGCATACGACGCCGAGACGCCTGCCTATCGCCAACTTCCCCGCAATATCGAGGCAGAGCGCGGCCTATTGGGCGCGATCTTTGTGGACAACCGCGCGCTTGAACAAGTCGGCGAGTTTTTGCAGCCTGACCATTTTGCGCTGACCGCCCACGCGCGCATCTTTGAAGCCATGCTGAAACTCATCGAGCGAGGCCAGATCGCCGATCCGACCACGCTGCGCCCCTATTTCGAAGCCGACGAGTCCTTGGACGATATCGGCGGGGCGAAGTACCTCGCCAATTTGGCGGCCAGCGCCATCAACGTCATCAACGCCCGCGAGTATGGCCGCATCATCTATGATATGCATCTGCGCCGCGAACTGATCACACTCGGCGAGAAAGTCGTCAACGAAGCCTACAGCAACGACATCGACCTGGAAGCCATGCGTCAGATCGAGGGCGCAGAACAATCGCTCTACGATCTTGCCACAACGGGTGATTTCGACGGCGGCTTTCAGCCTTTCAAGACCGCTGTGCTTGAAGCCATCAACATCGCCGACCTGGCGCACAAGCGCCAAGGCGGCTTGTCCGGCGTCGGCACCGATCTGTTGGATTTGGATAAACTGCTGGGCGGTTTGCATCGCTCTGACCTGCTGATCCTGGCTGGGCGTCCGGCGATGGGCAAAACCGCGCTGGCGACGAACATCGCTTATAATGCGGCGAAGAACTTTTTGGACAGCGGCGGCGAAGAAGGTGCCGTGGTCGGTTTCTTCTCGCTCGAGATGTCCGCCGAGCAGTTGGCCGCACGTATTTTGTCGGAACAAGCCAACGTCGCCTCTGATAAAATGCGCAAGGGCGAGTTGACGAACGAAGAGTTTCACACCCTGGCCACGGTTTCGAGTGAGCTTCACAAGGTGCCGATCTTCATCGACGATACCCCCGCATTGACCGTCAGTGCACTCCGGACCCGCGCCCGCCGCCTCAAGCGGCAAAGCAATCTTGGCATGATCGTCGTCGACTATTTGCAGCTGATTTCCGGTAGCGCAAATTCACGCTCCGACGGTCGCGTCCAGGAAGTCTCGGAAATCACCCGGGGCCTAAAGACCTTGGCCAAAGAACTCAACATCCCGGTGCTGGCCCTGTCGCAGTTGTCACGACAGGTCGAACAGCGTGAAGACAAGCGACCGCAGTTGTCCGACCTTCGAGAATCGGGCTCGATCGAGCAAGACGCCGACGTCGTCATGTTCATCTATCGCGAAGAGTACTATCTGGAAAAGTCCGATCCGATGCAGCGCGCCGATGAAAGCCCGGACAAGTTCGCGCAGCGTCAAACCAACTTCAGTGAACGCATGGATCGCGCCCGCGGTAAGGCC
>JAFMCK010000024.1 GCA_017857825.1 Rhodospirillales bacterium | reverse complement strand
GACGTTACAGAGTTGTTGGATAAGGTCGGGATCAAGCCTGAGACGATCAAAAGTGGCGCGCTGAAAGCGACGCCAAACCCGGCTGAGAAACTGCAGCCCGACGCACGTCAGCAGCTTCAAGATGTGGTCAATGAATTGCACACCCGGTTTGCACAAATGGTTGCAGATCGGCGCGGTATGACCCTGGAGGCCGTGCTGCAGCGAACTGGTGACGGACGCATTGTGACCGGTGCACGGGCGCTTGAAGCTAATTTAATTGACGAGATCGGCGGCTATACGGATGCACGTGCCTGGCTTGCAACGGCACATGAGGTAGGCACCGACTTGCCGGTTCTTGACTGGAAAGTTGACGATCCACTGCAATGGTGGCGCGATGGTGTTCATTCTGCGGTCTCAACAATTTTTGGAAAATCGCTTTGGGCAGAACGCCTTAGGCTTGACGGCGTTCTAGCCCTTTGGCAACCTTCCGGAAGCGGTGGGCGCTGATGCAGGCCCGTTGCGTATTTGGGAGGATTGCCGGCCATGACGAAATCTGAGTTGATTGCCAAATTGGCAGCGGACAATCCGCGACTTTATTACCGCGAAGTTGAGCGCATTGTCTCAACCATCTTTGAGGAAATTACCTCCGCCTTGTCGCGCGGCGACCGGGTAGAATTGCGCGGATTTGGCGCGTTTTCCGTAAAGGCGCGCCCGTCGCGGGTGGGTCGCAATCCAAGAACGGGTGATTCCGTTCGTGTGGACGAAAAATTTATTCCTTACTTTAAGACCGGCAAGCAACTGCGTGAACGGTTGAACGGCGGTCAATAATCCTGGGTCGGTCGTCCCCGCTAGGGACGGCGGCCCGGCCAAGGCCGGAGGTCGAAGCGTGAAGCGCTTTCTTACATGGCTGATAATGATTCCGTTCGCCCTGGTGGTGATCGTGTTCTCTGCCGTCAACCGGGAACTGGTAACCCTCGATTTGTGGCCGCTGCCCAATGAAATCACGGTGCCGGTATTTACGCTGGTCCTGGCCGTCTTCATTATCGGATTTTTATGGGGTGGGATTGTCGCCTGGGTGTCAGCAGGCAGTGTCCGACGCCATGCACGCACGGCACAATGGCGTGCTGACAAGGCCGAGCGCGAATTGCGCTCTCTCAGCAATAAACTCGATGATCGCGAGCGTGAACTTCGCAATGCGCAGCGTGACGATGCGTCCGCATCCAAGTTGCCGGTCCAGACGAACGGTGGCTAACACCGTTACCGAGCGACTCCTATGCTTTTAATTGATGCAGCCAAAACGGCGGCGGCCTTGCCGTATGCGGCGCTTGTCGATGCGATTGATGCGGCGTTTAAGGGCGGTTGCACCGTGCCCGTGCGTGCGCATCACAATGTCCCGGTCGCTGACGGCCAGGACTCGACCGTGCTGTTGATGCCGGCATGGTCGGACGACGGTTTTGTCAGCGTAAAAACGGTGATCGTGGCGCCTGAGAATGCAGCCAAGGGCTTGCCGGCTGTGCAGGCGACCGTGCAATTGTTTGATCGCGATACCGGTGTGCCGTTGGCGCTGATCGATGGGCCCGAGTTAACGGCGCGTCGCACGGCAGCGGCATCTGCATTGGCCGCCCGCTATTTAGCCCCTGAAGGGGCGGAAAAACTGTTGATGATCGGCACCGGCGTGCTCGCGCAGCATCTACCCATGGCGCACGCTTCAGTGCGACCGATCAAGCAGGTGAAGATTTGGGGCCGCGATCCCGAGAAGGCCGCAGCATTGGCGCAAACCTTCACGGCACAAGGCCTCTCGGCAGAACCTGCAGGAAATTTAGCCGATGCGGTCGCATGGGCCGACGTGATTTCCACGGCGACATTGTCAAAAACGCCGATTTTGCAGGGCGCGTGGCTCAGGCCCGGGCAGCATATTGATTTGGTCGGTGCGTTTCGCCCGGATATGCGCGAAGCCGACGATGCGGTGCTGGGCCGTGCACGGATTTTCTGTGATACCCGTGCCGGTGCCATGAAAGAAGCCGGCGATCTGTGCGATCCCCTCGCACGAGGCATAATCACGGAAGCTGATATGGAAGCGGATTTGTTCGATCTGGCCGAAGGGCGCGTCACCATGCAGCGTGGCGCCGATGATATCACGTTGTTTAAATCCGCCGGTACGGCGATCGAAGACTTGGCCGCCGCCATGCTTGCCTATCGGCGCGTCGACGCATAAAACGTCCAGATTATGACCTTAAGCCCGATACAACGCATTTATGTGGCCATTGATACGCCGGATCAGGCGCGTGCCGTGACGCTCGCGCGTAACTTGGCGGGGCACGTCGGCGGCGTAAAGCTGGGCAAGGAATTCTTCGTCGCCAACGGTCCTGCGGGCGTGCGTGCTGTCGCCGATGTCGGCATGCCGATCTTTCTTGATCTTAAATTTCACGATATTCCGAACACCGTGGCCGGCGCCATTCGTTCGGCCTTACCGTTGGCACCCGCGATCTTGAATGTACACGCAAGCGGTGGCGCTGCGATGATGCGCGCGGCAAAAGACGCCCTCGACGACACGTCCCATGCGCGTCCGATGTTGATTGCCGTGACCGTGCTGACCTCGCTGGGTGACGATGATTTGGCCGAGCTCGGCATCGAAAAATCCGCAGAAGATCAAGTTGTGCATTTGGCTGCGCTGACCAAGGCATGTGGTTTAGACGGCGTGGTATGTAGCCCGCGTGAAATCACATCGATCCGCGCTGTCTGCGGGCCGGATTTTAAACTGATTGTGCCGGGTATTCGGCCTGCATGGGCGGCCAGTGGCGATCAAAAGCGGATAACGACGCCCGCTGACGCAATCAAAGCAGGGGCGGATTATCTGGTCATTGGGCGTCCGATCACCGGCGCTGACGACCCGGTGAAAGCTGCCGAGAAAATCGCCGACGAGCTGGACGGGCTGTAGCCGCGATGTCTGTTGAAGTCAAAATCTGCGGTCTCAGTGAGGCCGCGCATGTTGACGTTGCCGTTAACGCCGGTGCCGCACTGACGGGTTTTGTGTTTTTTCCCCGCTCGCCCAGAAACGTGACCATTGAGCAAGCTGCTGCGCTGACCGCACGCGTCCCCGAGGGTGTGCGCAAGGTCGCGCTGACGGTGAACGCTGATGACGCGTTTTTAGCCGAAATCGTCGCAGACGCCGGGATCGATACCCTGCAATTACATGGCGATGAGGACGCGGCGCGCGTCCGCGCGGTGCGGGCGACGTTTGGCCTACCCGTGATCAAGGCGTTGCCGGTCTCTTCCGCCGAAGATGTCGCCGCCGCACATGTATATGCCGAAGTTGCCGATATGTTGCTGTTCGATGCAAAGCCGCCTGCGGACGCAACGCGCCCCGGTGGCAATGCGCTGACCTTTGACTGGGACCTTTTGAAGGGCGCCGACTTCCGGGTGCCGTGGCTGCTTGCCGGCGGGCTGACGCCGGAAAATGTTGCGGACGCGATCCGGAGCACGGGTGCCGTCATGGTGGACGTCTCCAGCGGTGTGGAAGAGACACCGGGACACAAAAGTGCTGAGAAAATTCGCGCCTTCATCAAAGCGGCGCACAGCGCCTAATACATACGGACTGGCCGCGCTTTAATGGGAAAAAGCCTGTTAATCAGGGCTTTGAGGCGTTAAGTTGCGGCCCTTAAGAGAAGGGTTACGCTCATGAACAAGCTCAATACATTGCGCAGCGGTGTCGACGAAAACGGGCACTTTGGCATTTTCGGCGGCCGTTTTGTCGCAGAAACCTTAATGCCGTTGATCTTAGAGGTCGAAAAGGCCTGGGAAGCTGCACGCAATGATGATGATTTTTGGGCCGAATTTAATGACCTGATGACCCACTATGTGGGCCGTCCGTCGCCGTTGTATTTTGCCAAGCGCATGACCGAGCACCTCGGCGGTGCGAAAGTTTATTTCAAACGCGACGAACTCAATCACACCGGCGCACACAAAATCAACAACACCATCGGCCAAATCCTTTTGGCCCGTCGCATGGGTAAAGAGCGGATCATCGCCGAGACCGGCGCCGGTCAGCACGGCGTCGCCACGGCGACGGTGTGCGCATTGTTCGGTATGAAGTGCGTTGTCTACATGGGTGCGACTGACGTGATCCGACAAAAGCCGAACGTTTTCCGGATGCGTCTGTTGGGGGCTGAGATTATCCCTGTGACAGCCGGCACCGGGACGCTCAAGGACGCCATGAACGAAGCGCTGCGCGATTGGGTGTCGAACGTCGATAACACTTATTATTTGATCGGCACCGCCGCCGGGCCGCATCCGTATCCGATGATGGTGCGCGACTTCCAATGCGTCATCGGCAACGAAATCCGCGAACAAATGCAGGAACGCGAAGGCCGGTTGCCGGATTCGTTGGTGGCTTGCATCGGCGGCGGCTCGAACGCCATTGGGATGTTCCACCCGTTCTTGGATGACGACAGCGTCAAGATTATCGGTGTCGAGGCCGCTGGCCACGGCATCGAAAGTGGTGAACACTGTGCGTCGCTGAACGGCGGCAGACCTGGCGTTTTGCATGGCAACCGTACGTACTTGCTGCAAGATGACGACGGCCAAATCAAAGACGGCTATTCGATTTCGGCCGGTCTCGATTACCCCGGCATCGGGCCCGAGCATGCATGGCTCCGCGACATTGGGCGAGTCGAGTATGTGTCGGTGACCGGTGACGAGGCAATGGAAGCGTTTAAGCTCTGCACGGCGAAGGAAGGCATCATCCCAGCCCTAGAGCCGGCACACGCCTTGGCGTACGTAACCAAAATTGCGCCTGGCCTGCCCAGCGATCATCTGTTGGTGATGAACCTGTGTGGGCGTGGCGATAAAGACGTGTTCGCGATCGCCGAACGTCTTGGCTTTGAGATGTGATCCGGATATGAACCCGCAACCTGAAACCCGTATTGCCCGCCGTTTCGCCGCCCTTAAGGCGGAAAACCGCGCCGGCCTAGTGACGTTCACCACCGCGGGTGACCCGGACCTCGCGACGTCCGCTGAAATTCTGCACGGTATTGCTAAAGCGGGTGCCGACCTGATCGAAATCGGCGTGCCGTTTTCTGATCCGATGGCCGACGGGCCGGCCATCCAAGCGAGTTCGCTGCGTGCCATCAAGGCAGGCATGACGCTCCGTAAAGTGCTGGCGATGGTGACAGAGTTCCGCAAAACCGATGACGAGACACCGATCGTGTTGATGGGCTACTACAACCCAATCTATATCTATGGTGTCGATGCCTTTTTGGTCGATGCCAAAAAGGCCGGTGTCGATGGCTTGATCGTTGTCGACCTGCCGCCCGAAGAAGAGGGTGAATTGTGCCTGCCGGCACTGAAAGCCGGGATCAACTTTATCTATCTGACTGCGCCGACCACCGATGATGCGCGCCTGCCGCGGGTTGTCGAGCACGCCAGCGGGTTTGTGTATTTCGTTTCGATCACCGGGATCACCGGGACCAAGTCGGCGGAAGCGACAGACGTTGCGTGTCATGTTCAGCGCATTCAAAAGTACACTGAGTTACCTGTTGCCGTGGGCTTTGGCATCCGCACGCCCGCCCAAGCTGCAGGTATTGCCCGTGTTGCGGATGCCGCAGTTGTCGGCTCTGCGCTCGTTGATCGTATTACGGCCAACCTGGATGATGACGGCAAGGCCAAGTCCGGCCTTGTTTCGGATGTTCTTGGCCTTGTCAGTGACCTTGCCAAAGGTGTGCGCGATGCACGCACCGCAAAAACGGAGATCGCGTCTTGAGTTGGATCGCCAATTTTGTTCGTCCGAAACTCCGCGAATGGGTCGGGGGTCGTAAAGATGTGCCCGACAACCTGTGGCACAAGTGCCCAGGCTGCGGACAAATGATCTTCCATCGCGACCTCGCGAAGAACCTGCATGTTTGCCAGCACTGCGGTCACCACATGCGGTTGGGCGCGCACCATCGCTTAGGGATGCTGTTCGACGACGAAAAGTTCGAGCAGATTAATGTGCCGCGCGCTGTTGCCGATCCGTTGAAGTTCCGTGACATCAAAAAATATTCAGATCGTCTCAAGGAATCGCAGACCAAAACCAAAATGACGGATGCCATCGTCGTCGGTAAAGGTGCTGTCGGTGGCCGGACCACGGTGATGGCGGCGTTTGATTTTGCGTTCATGGGCGGTTCTATGGGGATCGCCGTCGGCGAGGGTGTCGTAACCGCAGCCCGCGCGGCAATTGAAGCAAAAGCTCCGCTGGTGGTACTGACATCAAGCGGCGGTGCGCGCATGCAAGAAGGCATTCATTCGTTGATGCAATTGGCACGCACGACCATCGCTGTGGAAGAAGTCCGCGATGCCGGCTTGCCGTATATCGTTATTCTTTGCGATCCGACGACCGGTGGTGTTTCGGCGTCTTTGGCGATGCTGGGTGATATTCACATTGCAGAACCCGGCGCCGTGATCGGTTTTGCCGGCCAGCGTGTGATCGAACAAACTATTCGTGAAACCTTGCCCGAAGGCTTCCAACGCGCCGAGTATCTTTATGAACACGGCATGGTCGACATGGTTGTGCCGCGCGCAGAGTTGCGCGACACCTTGGCGCGCGTGATTGATCTGCTGATGGGCGCAACGCCGCTGCCGTCGACGCTCGCCGACGACAGGGTGGAAGTTTTGCCGCCAGCCAAGGCCGCAGGAGTTCCGGCGCGGACGCCGCCGAGCGATGCGGATAACGATATAGATGAGCCCGCCAAAGGCTGATCCCGGCAGCGGGCAGACGTTGCAGCGCCTCCTGACGCTGCACCCTAAACTCGTTGATCTGTCATTGGGCCGGATGCACCGTATCCTGGCCGCCCTTGGGCATCCTGAAAAACACGTGCCGCCCGCCGTTCATGTCACGGGCACCAATGGCAAGGGCTCGGTGTTGGCGTTTATGCGCGCCATGCTGGAGGCCGCAGGCTTGCGCGTTCACGTCTACACGTCGCCGCATCTTGTGCATTTTCATGAGCGTATCCGCCTTGCCGGTGAGGTGATCGCTGAAGATCATTTGCAGGCGATCTTAGATGAATGCGAACATGCCAACGCCGGTGAGGAAATTACTTTTTTTGAGATCACCACAGCTGCTGCATTCGTTGCCTTTTCGCGCACGCCCGCTGATGTGCTGTTGCTGGAAAATGGCTTGGGCGGACGGCTGGATGCCACCAATGTGATTGCACGGCCAGCCCTGACCGCAATCACGCCGGTGTCGATGGACCACCAACAGTTTCTGGGCAACACCTTGGCCGAGATCGCGACCGAAAAGGCCGGTATCATCAAGCCGCATGTGCGGTGTGTCGTCGGGCCGCAACATCCGGACGCGATGGACGTTATTGTCGCGCATGCCGATGCCAAGGAAGCGCCGCTCAGTATGTTCGGCGTTAACTGGCGCGCACATGCCACCGAAGACGGGATGGAAGTTGAGCATGGGTGCGAGGTATTGACGTTGCCTGCGCCCGCGTTGCCGGGTGCACATCAAATTATCAACGCCGGTCATGCCGTCGTGGCGGCGCGCTCGTTATCCAATTTTGTGATCACGCCAGACCATATTGCGCAGGGGCTTTTATCTGTCGATTGGCCCGCGCGGTTGCAGCACCTGACCCATGGACCCGTGATCGATACGGTGCCGGACAGTTGGGAAGTCTGGCTTGATGGAGGCCATAACCCGGATGCTGCCGACGCGATCAATGCGTACGCACAGGCACATTGGACTGACCAACCATTGCATTTGATTTGCGGCATGATTGAAAGCAAAGATCCTGCCGGCTACTTCGGTGCCCTTAAAAATATTGCCGGCGTGCAGTGCATTACGATTCCCGACGAAAAGGCCGCCATCGGCGCCGGTGACTTGGTGCGCTATGCCGAAGCTGCCGGACTTAAAGCGGCACCTGCGGAAAATCTTGAGGCCGCTGCGCACGCAATCCTTGATGCCGCTGCCGGATTGAAGCCGGCACGGATTTTAATCTGTGGATCTTTGTATTTTGCCGGGCATGTTTTGAAGCGCCACGGATGACCACGGGCTCGTTACACATCTAGATTATTTTCTATTTGAGAATAATTCGCATTTGCATATATTGGAACTCGTGCTATCCAGGTATTGGGTCACGGATGCGGAGATAACCAATGATGATGCGAAAACGAGCTTATGTTGCGCCAAGCGAAACCGACCAAGTGCGGTTCTGCCGGCCTGAAAGTCTGTTGCTGGATGGTATTCGGTTGTGGTCTCAGAACCCCGAAAATTATGCGTATATCCGCCGGCGTTATGCTGCCGAATTAGGCGCCGCGGCGGCGGAGCGTTCTGCGAAAGCAACCAAGATGCTGGCCCACGTCGTCGGCTTGAACGCGCGGCGCACATTTTACCTTTGTCATCCGGGTGCGATGATGGCGACCACTGATGAGCGCGCGCTCCTCGCCCTTATCGGGGCCGTGTTGCACAATCGCCGTGGGCAGGGGAATGCGATTGCAACGTGGCTGTTGCCGTCAAACTGCCACGGCACAGTGCTTGCGCTGGCGGGCGAGCTTGGGCGCGCGTTTGCCGCCGGCGGCCTCGAGATTGCGCCGCCAAGATCGTCGAGCGCACCACAGCAGGCAATTCAGCAAATGCCGACGGTGGCGTTTGGCTAGCTTTCGTCTATGCTTTGCCACCGCTTTGTTTGTCCGGCGGCTCGGCACCCCGTTCTGCGGATTGTTCAGCGCGGCGATATCCGGCTTTCAACATCAATGCGGCGTCTCTGGGGCTTAGGCCCAGCTCTTCTTGCATATGCCGAAGTACCTCCCGATCCGCATCACTGATGTGACCGTTGCCGAGGATGTCTTCGACGACATGTTCAAACTTCTTGCGGCGTTGATGCAAAGCATCGCTAAAGCCGGATGCCAAAATACCCGCGGGCACCGCGACGATGCCAACACTGATGATTCCAACCACGCCTGCGCAAAGACGGCCGATCACGGTCTGCGGCACCACATCGCCGTAGCCGATGGTGGTCATGGTGACAACGGCCCACCACAGCGCGTGCGGGATCGAGCCGAACGCTTCGGGTTGAACCGTGTGCTCGGCAAGGTATGTCACGCTGGCGGCCACCAAGATCAGCATCAACAACACGAACAACGCGGCGGCGATTACAGATGCTTCGTTCCGTAACACTTGAAAAAGTATGTTCATAGAGGTGGCATAGCGGGTTAGGCGAAACGCGCGCAGCATCCGCAACGCCCGCAGCATCCGTAGATCCACACCGATAAACATGCTGAGGAAATACGGCAAGATCACCATCAAATCGATGATCGCGAGTGGTGAGCGCATAAAGCGTAACCGCCCCTTGATCGGCGACCTGTAGCGCGGGTTGTCACTTTCCACAGCGGACCAGACCCGCAGAATATATTCGATCGTAAAGACGGTGATCGAGAAAACTTCAAAAATCACAAAATAGTTGCCGTACACCGCCTCAATGGAGGGCACCGATTCCAAAATCACCGCAATGACGTTGAGTGAGATCAGCGAGATCAGAAATACATCGACCGCTTGCGCCATCGGTTGATCGCCGTGCCCGGCGTCCAACAACATGAAAATCCTTTTACGCATGCGTCCTCCCGGGCCTTTCTTCAATCGATCGCTCGTTTGTGCCAGACACAGCGAATTGGCGTCAGCGACTTTTTAAGGCGACCACGGCAAGTGCAAGCCAGCCCACGATCATCATGATGCCGCCCAGCGGTGCGGCACCCGGCACCGGCACAATCCCGTTTAAAACAAACCAATAGAGTGAGCCCGCGAACAAACCGGCACCAACCAGAAATGCCCAGCCAGCAAGTCGGAGGATTTTGGCAGAATGACCGCTGCGGGTGTTTGCCAAAAGGGCGGCGGCGATGGCGCCCAAGGCATGCCACATCTGATAGCTGACGCCGGTTTCCCATATGCGCACAATGCTTGGCTCCACCGCCAGCCCATGCGCCCCGTAGGCACCGAGCCCAACAGCGATGGCGGCGACGATGGCAGCAATGGCGAGCAGCGGGTCGCGGGCGCTTTGTGCATTCACGATAAAGGCTCCATTCGTCTGATCTCGGTCAGGATCGCGTCCTCGAACGGTCCCGGCGCCATCAAATTCGTGCCGTGCAGCGCATCCATAAAGCTGGACACGTCTTTCTCTAAAATCCCCATGGTGTTTTCCTTGGCGTAGCCTTCACGCGCCCAATCGATGTCGGCGAGGTTGTCACCATACCAAGTGCTGCCGGAGCTGCTACGCATAACGTCCAGCATGGCGTCTTGGTCGATGCCATAGGTGTGCGCAGCGGCCAACGCACGCCGCACGGCGACGATCCCAGCGGCTGCGCAAAGATTATTTGCCACTTTCGCCGCCGCGCCGGCGCCCAACGGCCCCAAGTGATGGCATGCCTCACCCATCGCCTTAAACATCGGCATCAAGGCGTTGATCGCCATTTCATCGCCGCCCAGCATAAATGTCAGCTTGCCCGTCCGCGCCCGGTAAGGTGCGCCCGACATCGGCGCATCGATTACCGAGATGTCGTCCGGCAGCCGCGCGCCGACGTCGACGATGTAGCGGGGTGACAATGTCGACGACAGGATCACCGTCTTCGGCGCTTGTGGATGGCGCATGATGGCTTGGTCGTCGAATAAAAGCGCTTCGGTCTCGGCAATGTCGCGGACCACCGAAATCAACACATCCGCACGCGCTGCAAAATCCGACGGAGCGGTCGTCATGTGATCGGCAAAGTCTGGAAAATCGCTGAGCGGCCGGACGTCATATCCGACCACAGAAAACCCGGCGTTCAAAAGATTCTCCGCCATCGGCAACCCCATGGTGCCGAGCCCAGCAACGGCGACGATCATGTCGTCGCGTGCGCTCATGCGGATTGACCAGCCGCGCAGATCAGATGGGTGAACAGCTTGAAGTTCGGATCCTCCTCGTCCAAGAAAAACTCCGGATGCCATTGCACGCCCAATGCAAAGCGGCGGTCGGGGAGTTCAATGCCTTCGACAATACCGTCCGGTGCGCGGGCTGAGATGGTGATGCCGTCCGGCACGTCGCGGAGCGCCTCGTTATGTGCGGTGTTGACCGCGATCTCGTTGCTGCCCGTGATCTGATGCAGGCGCGTGCCGGGGGTGATGTGCACGGTATGTGCGGTCTGCTCGGCGGGCTTTTCGTTGAGATGATCGACGGCGCAGTCGAGCTCGGACTTGATGTCGGCCCACATGGTTGCGCCGCGGGCTGCGGCCATCACCTGCATGCCCGCGCAGATACCCAGTGTCGGCAGGTCCCGGCGGAGGGCGTCATTCATCAGTGTGCGCTCAAACGCATACCGCGGATGCGCGGCGATACCATCATCCGGGCGCCCGTATACGACAGCAGGAAACGGATAAAAGCCGCCGGGCACGATCAGGCCGGCGACGGCGTCCAGATAATCTGATCTTGCAGCTTCGAGGTAAGGCAATCCAACCGGCAGGCCGCCGGCCTTCCACACCGCATCAAAATACGCGGTGCGCAATGCATAATGCGGACGTTTCGAGAACGATCCCTCGGTCTCGTAATCCAGCAGGATACCAATGAGCGGACGGTCAGACATAGACAGAGTCTACGCCTGACACGTTTGCTTGCAAAGACCGTGCGTGCGACTTATTCGCCAGCCGATTTCATACCTGCTTCTTCTTCGACGGTGACCGGGTGTTCGAGTTTGCCGATCATTTCCTTCGGCACGACCTGCCAGAAGTTCGGCAACTCGCGTTCCCAATCGTTCAGCAGTTGAAGGCCGTACTTGGAATGCGTGCGGCGCACGTGTTGCTGAACCTGGACCTTCAAAACGTCGGCCCAATACTCGGTCTCGACCCGTTGCCACATGATGGTGTCCGGGTTGGCCTGGACCGGGAAGGTTTCGGCGGGGTCATAGATAAACGCCATGCCGCCGGTCATGCCGGCACCGAAGTTGGCACCGACCTCGCCCAAGATGATCGTCAGGCCGCCGGTCATGTATTCGCACCCGTTCGATCCGCAGCCTTCGACGACAGCGGTTGCACCCGAGTTGCGTACACAGAACCGCTCACCCGCTTGGCCGGCTGCGAACAGGCGACCCGCGGTGGCGCCATATAGCACCGTGTTGCCGATGATCGTGTTCTTGTGGCTTTCAAGCGGGCTCGAGACCGGCGGGCGCAGCACGATGGTGCCGCCCGATAAGCCCTTGCCGACGTAGTCGTTGGCATCGCCCAGCACTTCCAGTGCCAGGCCCTGCACTGCAAATGCCCCCAACGATTGGCCGGCCGAGCCGCGCAGGCGAACCGTTAAGTGGTTGTGGTCCAGCTTCGCCATACCGAATTTACGCGTGATCAACGAACTGGTCCGCGCACCCACGGCGCGATGCGTGTTGCGCACCGCATAGGTCAGCTGCATTTTCTCGCCATGATCAAAGGTCGGCTTGGCGTCCGCGATGATCAGGGCATCCAAGGTGTCGGGCACTTCGTTGCGCCCGGTGCCGTTGTAGTAACGCGGATGGCCACCGGAGTCCGCTTGTTGCAACAGCGGGTTCAGGTCCAGATCGTCGAGGTGTGACGCACCCCGGCTGACCTGCGACAACAGATCGGAGCGGCCGGTGATTTCCTGGAGCGTCTCGTAGCCGAGGCGCGCCAGAATTTCCGTAACCTCTTCGGCGACGAACGAGAACAGGTTAACGACCTTTTCAGGGGTCCCGGTAAACTTCTCGCGCAGTTTTTCATCTTGCGTACAGACGCCGACCGGGCAGGTGTTGGAATGGCACTGGCGCACCATGATGCAGCCCATGGCGACCAACGATGCAGTGCCGATACCGAATTCGTCGGCGCCCAACATGGCCGCCATGACGACGTCGCGACCGGTCTTGATGCCGCCGTCGACACGCAGCTTCACCTTGTGGCGCAGACGGTTCAGGGTCAGCACCTGGTTAGCTTCGGAAAGACCCATTTCCCAAGGGATACCGGCGTATTTGATCGAGCTTTGTGGGCTCGCACCGGTGCCGCCGTCATGGCCCGAGATCAAGATCACGTCAGCCTTGGCCTTGGCGACGCCTGCGGCCACCGTGCCGACACCCGATCTTGCGACCAACTTCACACACACACTGGCATCCGGGTTGATCTGCTTTAGGTCATAAATCAGCTGCGCCAAATCTTCGATGGAATAGATATCGTGGTGCGGTGGCGGACTGATCAGCGTCACGCCCTCGGTGGCGTGCCGCAGCTTGGCAATCATCGACGATACCTTGAAGCCCGGCAGCTGTCCGCCTTCGCCGGGCTTAGCCCCCTGTGCGACTTTGATTTCGATCTCCCGGCAGTTGTTCAGGTATTCCGCCGTCACACCGAATCTGCCTGACGCAACCTGCTTGATCGCGCTGGACGGGTTGTCGCCGTTGGGGCGCGGGTGGAACCGTGCCGGGTCTTCGCCGCCTTCGCCGGAATCCGATTTGGCGCCGATGCGGTTCATGGCAATCGACAGGGTTTCGTGCGCCTCAGGGCTAAGCGCACCCAGTGAAATCCCAGGGGCGACGAGCTTTTTGCGCACTTCGGTGACGCTTTGCACTTGTTCGACCGAAATTGATTTGCGATCCGGCTTGAAGTCCAGCAGGTCCCGCAAGAAAATCGGCTGTCGTGCATGCACGCCCTCGGAAAACTTTTTATACATCGAGTAGCTCTCGGAGCCCACGGCGGACTGCAATACGTGGATCAGTTTGCCGTCGTGGCCGTGCCGTTCGCCGCCGGCACGTGCTTTATAAAATCCGCCAACCGGCAGCGGCACGGCATCGACATCAAATGCGACCTCATGCATTTCCGCAACTTTGCGCTTAATGCCGGAAAGGCCGATCCCTGAGATCCTGGATGCCATACCCGGGAAAAATTCGGCGACGAGCGCGCGCGACAAGCCGACCGATTCGAAGCAATACCCGCCCCGGTAAGAGCTCAACACACCAATGCCCATTTTCGACATGATCTTCAGTAGGCCCTGGTCGATGGCGACTTTGAAATTCTCAAGTGCCTTGGCCACGTCCAGATCACCGAGCAGGCCACGACGATGGCGGTCATAGATCGCTTCTTCGGCCAAGTACGCGTTGACCGACGTCGCGCCGACACCGATCAGCACGGCGAAGTAATGCACGTCCAAGCATTCAGCGGATCGCACGTTGATCGAGGTGTAGGTGCGCAGTTTTTCGCGGACCAAATGCGTGTGCACGCCGCCTGCAGCCAAAATCATCGGCACCGGTGCACGCTCGGCTGAGGTCTGCATGTCGGACAAAATCAAGTGCGTCTTGCCGGCACGTACCGCAGCTTCAGCTTCCGAGCGGATTCGCTCAAGCGCAGCGGTCAGCGCACCTGGGCCTTTAGGGACACAGGTGCAGTCAATTTCGGCAACGGTATCGCCCATGTAGCGACGCATCGCATCAAACGCGGCGTTGGTCAGCACGGGGCTTTCCAGTTGCAGCAGATCGCATTGCGTTGCGTCTTCATCAAGAATGTTGCCGAGATTGCCAAGGCGCGTTTTCAGGCTCATCACCCGACGTTCGCGCAAGCTGTCGATCGGCGGGTTGGTGACCTGGCTGAAGGCTTGGCGGAAGAAGTGGTGCATGCCCCGGTAGCGATCCGACAACACGGCGACCGGCGCATCATCGCCCATCGAGCCGATGGCTTCCTTGCCGCCTTCGGTCATCGGCTGGAGGATCATCTCCATATCTTCCATGCTCAGCCCGAAGCAGTGCTGACGACGACGCAACTCTTCCGGCGAGAACGTGCTGCCTTTGAGGTCGGCGCCATCAATGATGTCGTCAAGGACTTCGGTTCGCTTGATCCAGGACGCATAATTTTCGCGCTTGGCCAAAAGATCTTTGATCTTCTTGTCGTGGTAGAACCGGCCTTCGTCCAAGTTGACACCGATGATACCACCAGGCCCGAGGCGGCCTTTCTCGGTGATGCTTTCTTCTGGGACTTCGACCATCCCGGCTTCGGAGCCGACCACCAATAAACCATCGCTGGTGGTGATAAAGCGCATTGGGCGTAGGCCGTTGCGGTCCATCCCCGCAACCACCCACTGGCCGTCATGGGCGCAGATCGCAGCAGGGCCGTCCCACGGCTCAAGCACGGCATTGCAGTACGAGAACAGCGCCTCGTGCTCTGGCGCCATGGTTTTGTTTTGGGCGATGGATTCCGGGATCGTCATCGCTTTGACCATCGGTGCGGGTCTTCCGGCACGACATAAAAGTTCGAACACGCTGTCCAGGGCTTCGGAGTCCGAGCTGCCGGACTGCACAATCGGCTTCAAGTCTTCGATGTTGTCGCCAAATAGTGGCGAGGCCATTTTCGGCTCGTGCGCCTTCATCAATTTGACGTTGCCGGTCAGCGTGTTGATCTCGCCATTGTGCGCCAGCATGCGGAACGGCTGGGCCAGACGCCACGTCGGGAAGGTGTTGGTCGAATAGCGTTGGTGATAGATCGCGAAGTTGGAAATGAAACGCTCGTCCAACAGGTCCGGATAGAACGAGGTCAGCTGCTCGGCCAGAAACATGCCTTTATAGACAACCGAACGGCAGCTCAGCGAGCAGATATAGAAATCGTTGATGTGCTCACCCAGCACGCGCTTTTCGATGCGGCGACGGACGACATAAAGATCGCGCTCGAAATCCGTGTGGGTAATGTCTTCGTCGGTGGCGAGCATGATTTGCTCGATCTCCGGACGCGTCGCGTTGGCTTTTTCACCGATCACGCCGACGTCGACCGGCACCTGGCGCCAGCCGTGAATGCGATAACCCGCGCGCAGCACTTCGGTCTCGACAATGGACCGGCAGACTTCTTGTGCGTTCAAGTCGGCTTTCGGCAAAAACACCATGCCGACAGCGATTTTGTCTTCGCCCGGTTCGTGGCCGGTGTGGCGGATGTGCTCTTTAAAGAATTCCCACGGAATCTGCACATGGATGCCGGCGCCGTCGCCGGTTTTGCCATCGGCGTCCACGGCGCCGCGATGCCAGATTTTTTTCAAAGCTTCGATGCCGGCCTCGACGACGCGGCGGGTTGGTTTGCCGTCAATGGCGGCGATCATGCCGACGCCGCAAGATGCGTGCTCGTCGGCCGGGTCGTACATGCCGTCACGTTCAAGGCGCTTCGCTTCCGATTGCCACGTGGTGACAAATTCCGCGGCGGTTTCCGTATGATTGATTGGTTTGTTCATTTTTATGCTCCCTGACCGGACTTAGGCCGCAGCGACGCCCGGGCGTTTGTCCCGGGTCTGAAGATACTGATGAATGTTATCGGCGGCGTCGCGACCGTCTTTGATCGCCCACACCACAAGTGAAGCGCCGCGGTAGATATCACCAGCGGCGAACACGCCGTCGATCTCTGTCATACGTGACGGCTCTTGAACTTTGACGGTGCCCCACTTGGAAACCGGCAGGTCGGGTTCGCCGAACATCGTCGGCAGATCTTCGGGATCGAAGCCCAGTGCCTTGATCACCATGTCGGCGGGGATCGTGAACTGCGAGCCTTCAATCGGCTCCGGTGTTTGACGTCCGGTGACGTCGGCGATGCCCAAATGCATACGATGCGCCTGCACAGACGTCACTTTTCCCTCGCCGTGGAAGGCTTCAGGTGCAGACAGCCAGACGAATTCAACGCCTTCTTCTTCGGCGTTGGCGACTTCGCGCTGCGAACCCGGCATGTTTGCGCGGTCGCGGCGATATAAGCACTTCACCGATTTTGCGCCCTGACGGATCGCGGTGCGAACACAGTCCATCGCCGTGTCGCCGCCACCGATGACGACGATATTTTTGCCTTCGGCGTTCAGCGTGCCGTCATCGAATGCCGGGACGGCGTCACCCAAACCTTTGCGGTTGGACGCGGTCAGGAAGTCCATGGCGGGGAAGATGTTTTCAAGGCCGGACCCCGGCGCTTGGAAGTCACGCGCCTTGTAGACACCGGTGGCAATTAGCACGGCGCCGTGTTTCTCGCGCAGTTCTGCCATCGTGGCATCGCGGCCGACTTCGAAGTTGTTGTGGTAGTGGATGCCGCCGTCGGCCAGTAGCTTGGTGCGGCGTTCGACAATGTCTTTTTCCAGTTTAAAATTCGGAATGCCATAGATCATCAGGCCACCCATACGGTCATAGCGATCATAGACGTGAACCTGATAGCCGCGGGTACGCAATCGCTCAGCGGCTGCTAAGCCCGCTGGGCCACCGCCGATGATGCCGACCGACATGTCGAGTTCTTCACGTGCCACGGGCGCCTTCACCCAGCCTTTTTCCCAAGCGGTGTCGGTGATGTGCTTTTCGATGGCGCCGATCGTCACGGTACCGTGGCGGGACTGCTCAAGCACACACGAGCCTTCGCACAGGCGGTCTTGCGGACAGATTCGGCCGCAAACTTCAGGGAAGGTGTTGGTCGCCTGCGAGACTTCATAGGCTTCTTGTAGGCGACCTTCGGTGGCAAGGCGCAGCCAATCGGGAATGTTGTTCTGCAACGGGCAATGTACTTGGCAATATGGAATGCCGCACTGCTCGCATCGCGACGCCTGGGCGGTCGCTCCTTCGGGGGAATACGCATCGTAGATTTCATCGAAGTCTTTGCGCCGCTTTTCGGCCGGGCGTTTGTCCGGCATAGCACCGCCGATCCTGATGAACTGCTGCATTGGATCTGGCATCCGATGTTCCTCCCGCGTCTCAGTGTTTGTCGCATCAATGCCGCCCGTGCTGGCACGCCGACCACTGGGCTCATGACGCGTTATGTCAAATAGGTCAGTAGTTTTTACTAATTTGTCGATTGGGACGCAACAATAATATGTTTTCCAGCAGAAATCAGCTTAAAAATACCCCTAATGGATATAAATAGTACCATTATGATACTAAAATGACGATTGGCACCTCCTGATAATCGCGGTATGTGTCACAAGGGATTGCAGGAGAACTTTATGCCCATTCTACATCTTGTGGTTCTTGCCCTGGTTCAGGGAGTCACTGAGTTCCTCCCGATTAGCTCATCCGGGCACCTTGTTTTGGTGCCGGTTTTCCTCGGCTGGCCCGATCAAGGCTTGATGATCGACGTTGCGGTGCATGTCGGCACACTATTCGCGGTCCTGGTGTATCTTTACAAAGACGTTGGTGCGATGGTCGGTGGATTGGGGCGTGCGGCGCGTGGGCGGTCTGACCCGGGCGCAAAACTCTTTATGTATTTGGTGCTGGGGACGATCCCGGTGGTGATCGCCGGTTTTTTACTGGAAACTTACGCCCCAGATATGTTCCGAAGCGTTATCGTGATTGGCTGGACGACTCTCGGCTTTGGTTTGTTGCTGTGGATCGCAGATCGCGTCGGGCTTACGGTACGCCGGATTGAACATCTAGGGATCAGCGACGTGTTGATCGTCGGTCTTGCGCAATGCTTGGCGTTGATCCCGGGCACCAGCCGATCCGGCATCACCATGACAGCGGCGCGATTTGTCGGAATGGAACGCCCCGATGCGGCGCGGTTCTCATTACTATTATCGATCCCGGTGATCATTGCGGCGGGTACCTTGGCCGGGCGTAAAATCTACATGACCGGCAGCGGCGAACTGGCTGCCGACGCGTTCGTCGCCGCCGGCCTCGCCTTTGCTACCGCGCTCATTGCGATTGCCATCATGATGGCGTGGTTGAAGCGCGCCTCATTTACGCCGTTCGTGATTTACCGCATCGTGCTGGGTATCGGATTGCTCGCTGTCGCCTATGGCTTCGTCGGGGTTTAGTAACCTTTTTTCGCATCGACCGTGTTTAACGGCGGCTTCCCTGCCTCAATCAGTTTAACGTTTTCTTCCATCCAATCAGCTGCGCTCGCCGGTACC
Source organism: Rhodospirillales bacterium (assembly GCA_017857825.1). GTDB lineage: Bacteria > Pseudomonadota > Alphaproteobacteria > Rhodospirillales > Casp-alpha2 > UBA4479. The sequence continues at coordinate 4,647 of JAFMCK010000024.1, read as the reverse complement.
GTCAAACTCGCCATGTGTGGCGTCACGGTAACCTTTGGGTGCGACCAATAGGGGTGATTGGCGGGCAGCGGTTCCACATGAAACACATCCAAGGTGGCCGCGTTGATATGGCCGCTATCCAGCGCTGCGATCAGGTCGTCGTCGACGACGTGCGCTCCGCGCGCCGCGTTGATGATCGACGCCCCTTCAGGCAAGGCGGCCAGGGTATCTTTGTTGATGATGCCCCGCGTTGCATCTGTCAGCGGCAACAACACCACCAAGATTTCCGTGCGGTTCAAAAATGTCGTCAGTTGATCCGCACCGAAAAAGGACGTGATACCATCAATGGATTTTTCCGTTCGCGACCAGCCCGCGACATCGAAACCAAGTGCGGCGACTTTTTTCGCGGCATCCGAACCCAACTCGCCTAAGCCCAGAAAGCCGACCCGCTTGTCACGGGTGTCGGTCTGGCGCATTTGCTTCCACGTGCCCTGTGCAGTCCAATTCAGATAAACGCCCATGCGGCGATGATAGTGCAGTACCCAATACAGTACGTATTCGCTCATCCCCTCGGTCAGGCAACGGTCTACCAAGCGCACCACGGGCACACCTTCCGGCAGATCGGTATCGACCAAGATGCCGTCAACACCGGCGCCCAGCGACAAGATACCTTTTAGGTTTGGAAAGCTCTTCAACTCGCCCACCGGCGGCTTCCAGACGATGGCATAATCATATGACGCCTTATCGGTGATCTCGTCCGGCCAGATATCAAAGCTGGCGTCGGGAAACTTCCCCAAGATCGCTTCACGCCAGGCTGCAGCTTTATCGGCGGCAGATAAAAACAAGAACTTCATTAAAAACTCCTAGGTGCTGACGACACCGCTGTCATCGGCTTTTAGATTGAACGCAGCCTTCATAAGCGCCTGCGTGTAGGGTTGTTTGGGATCATCGAAGATGTCTTCGGACCGGCCTTGTTCGACCACGCGTCCATCTTTCATCACCACGACGTCATGCGCCATCGCGCGCACGACCTTGAGGTCATGGCTGATAAACATATATGCCAAGTCATATTTCTTTTGCAGGTCCCGCAGCAGATCGACGATCTGCGCCTGCACCGACATATCGAGCGCGCTGGTTGGCTCGTCCAAGACGATGAATTTTGGCTTTAGCACCAACGCCCGGGCAATCGCGATTCGCTGTCGTTGCCCGCCCGAAAATTCATGCGGATAGCGGTCGCGCATTTCCGGATCGAGGCCGACTTCGCGCATCACATCGGTGACATGTTGATGGCGTTCCGCCTCGTTTCCAAGGTCGTGGATGACCAAGCCTTCTTCGATGATCTGCCCGATCGACATGCGCGGGCTAAGCGAGCCGTAGGGGTCTTGGAAAACAATCTGCATGCGTTGCCGCAAAGGTCGCAATGCCGCCCAGTCGAGCCCTTGAATAGACGTGCCCTCAAACGCGATCTCGCCCATGGATTTTTCCAGGCGGATCAATGCGCGACCCAGGCTGGATTTGCCCGATCCTGACTCGCCGACGATACCCACTGTGTGCCCGGCTCGGATATCAACGGATATCCCGTCGACCGCTTTGATATAGCCGACCGTCCGTCGCAGCACGCCGCGTTTGATTGGGAACCATACTTTGACGTCGTCGCCTTTGAGGATTGAGGCACCGCCCGGGGCAGGGTCGGGGCGACCCTTTGGCTCAGCTGCCAAAAGGTGCTTGGTGTAGTCGTCCTTGGGCGCCTCGAAGACGGTTTTCGCGTCGCCGCTTTCAACCACACGGCCCTGGTGCATCACGGACATCGTGTCGGACATGTGCCGCGCGATTCCCAGATCATGGGTAATCAGCAAAATCGCCATGCCGAGCTTTTGCTGAAGGTCTTTCAACAGTTTCAAGATTTGCGCTTGCACGGTGACGTCGAGCGCGGTCGTCGGCTCGTCGGCAATCAGGATTTCCGGTTCGTTCGCCAACGCCATGGCGATCATGATGCGTTGTTGCTGACCGCCGGAAAATTCGTGCGGTAACGCAGGTAAGCGCGATGTTGCTTGTTCGAGCCCGACCAAGTTCAGCAATTCAATCACCCGGTCGCGGGCGGCTGCTTGCGACATGTGTTTGTGGATCAACAGCACTTCGGAAATTTGTTTTTCGACTGAGTGCAACGGGTTCAGGCTCGACAGGGGCTCTTGGAAAACCATCGCGATGCGGTTGCCGCGGATGGCGCGCATTTTGTTGAGTGGCTTTTGCAAAAGATCGTCGCCGTCGAATTCAATCTCACCCGCCGGATGCCATGCGGTCGGGTAGGGTAACAGCCGCATAATTGATAACGCAGACACTGACTTCCCCGACCCGGATTCGCCGACCAAGGTGTGGGTCTTGCCGGCGTGGATGTCGAAGCTCACCCCTTCGAGGGCACGAACTTCGCGCGGCCCTTGGCCGAACGAAACGTGCAGGTCTTTGACACTGAGGATCGGGCTCATCGCAGCGTTTTCCTTGGATCGAAGGCATCGCGGACAGCTTCGCCGATGAACACCAATAATGACAACATCACCGACAGAATTATAAACGCCGTAATGCCGAGCCAAGGTGCGTGCAGATTGTTTTTGCCTTGGTTCAACAATTCCCCCAGCGACGGCGAACCCGGCGGTAGACCGAAGCCCAAAAAGTCGAGAGAGGTCAGCGCGGTGACCGAGCCTGATAAAATAAATGGTAAGAACGTCAGCGTCGCCACCATGGCGTTCGGCAAAATGTGTTTGAACATGATGACCCGGTTGCTGGCGCCGAGTGCACGGGCGGCGCGGACATAATCGAAATTTCGGGCGCGCAGGAATTCCGCACGTACCACACCGACCAAACCGACCCATTGGAACAACAGCAACAGCCCCAACAGCAGCCAAAAGCTGGGCACGAAGACGCTGGCCAGAATGATCAACATGTAGAGCTGCGGCAGGCCTTGCCAGATTTCGATCATGCGCTGACCCATCAGATCGGTCCAGCCGCCGAAATAGCCCTGCATGGCGCCAATCGAAATACCGATGATTGAGCTGCCGATGGTCAACAGCACGCCGAACACGACCGATATCCGAAAGCCATAGATCGTGCGTGCCAATACATCGCGGCCTTGGTCATCGGTGCCGAGCCAATTTTCAGCGGTCGGCCCGTACGGGGCCGGACCCGGCAGGTTCAGGTTCACGGTGTCATAGGTAAAGCGGACCGGCGGCCATAGGATGAAGCCCTTTTCCTTGATCAGATCTTGCACAAATGGGTCGCGGTACTCGGCCTCGGTTTGGAATTCGCCGCCAAACGTGGTCTCCGCATATGATGTGATGACTGGAAAATAAGCGCCGCCATCATACCATACAAAGACCGGTTTATCGTTGGCGAGGACTTCCGCGAACAAGCTGACCCCGAACAGGGCGAGAAAAATCCACAGCGACCAAAAGCCCCGCTTGTTGGCGCGAAAATTCGCCAGTCTGCGCGCGTTCAAAGGGGTCAGCGTGCGGCCTAGAAAGCGCTTTGGTGCCAGCGTGGTTTGCGCGGGGGTGATCGCAGTATCCAATTTAGGACCCCCGGCTTTCGAAATCGATCCGAGGATCAATGATATGGTACATCACATCGCCGATGATGCCGAGTACGAGACCCATTAGTGTAAAGAAATACAATGTCGCGAACATCACCGGATAGTCGCGGTTCAACGCTGCCTCAAAGCCCAGAAGGCCCAAGCCGTCGAGCGAGAAAATGATCTCGGTGATCAGCGCCCCGGTGAAAAGGATGCCGATAAACGCGCCCGGAAAACCGGCGATCACGATCAGCATCGCATTCCGAAAGACATGACCGTATAGAACGCGCTTTTCTTCGAGCCCTTTGGCCCGAGCGGTGACGACGTATTGTTTGTTGATCTCTTCCAAGAACGAATTTTTCGTCAGCATGGCGAGGCCGGCAAAACCGCCGATCACCATCGAAAGCACGGGCAACGCCATATGCCAGAAATAATCTTTGATCTGGGCCCATGTCGACAGTTCGTCGAAGTTTTCGGATACTAAGCCGCGGAGCGGAAACCAATCCAAATAGCGCCCACCGGCAAAAAGCACGATCAACAAGATCGCAAAAAGAAATCCTGGAATCGCGTTGCCGACGATCACGGCACCCGACGTCCAGACGTCAAACTTGGTGCCGTCGCGCACCGCCTTGGCGATGCCGAGCGGGATAGAAATGCCGTAGACCAGCAGCATCGTCCAAAGACCCAGCGATATGGATACCGGCATTTTATCCAGCACCAGTTCGATCACGCTGGCGTCTTTGAAATAGCTGTCGCCGAAATCGAACACGAGATAATTTTTCAGCATCAGGAAAAACCGCTCGTATGCCGGTTTATCCAGGCCGAACTGTTTTTCTAAATCCTTGATGAACTCGGGTGGCAGGCCTTGGGCGCCGCGATATTTGTTCTCGACAGCTCCGCCGCTGCTGCCGCCGCCCATGCTGTCGCCGGCACCGCCACCGGCTTCGGCGCCTGTATTGCCGCTGACCCGCGCCGTCGCATCGACGGCTTGGCCGGAAATCTCTGACAGCAATTGTTCGACCGGTCCGCCCGGCAGAACCTGCACCACGGCGAAGTTGATCAAAATGATCACGAACAGTGTTGGCGGCACCAACAATAAGCGGCGA